>CAUEBO010000079.1 GCA_958454405.1 uncultured Eggerthellaceae bacterium
TCTTCGCGAGCTGCCTGATCTACTTCCCGGCGCAGCTGGCGGCCCTGTTCAACGTCGGTTGGCTGACGTTTGCTGCAGACGCGATCTCGACGGGCTGGGTGAACTGGATCCTCACGGCGATCCTCATCGTGTTCTTCGCGTACTTCTACACCTCCATGGTGTTCAATCCCGATGAGACGGCGGACAACCTGCGCAAGCAGGGAGGCTTCATTCCCGGCGTGCGCCCCGGCTCGGCTACGGTGCAGTACATCAAGAACGTCCTGCACCGCGTCACGCTGCCCGGCGGCATCTTCATCGCCGTTATCGCCGTGGTGCCCACGATCATCTTCTTCTTCACGGGCAACCAGCTGGTCCAGGCGTTCGGCGGCACTTCGATCCTCATCATGATCGGCGTTGCCCTCGACACGATGAACAAGGTGGAGTCTCAGCTGAAGATGCACAACTATGATGGTTTCTTCAAGTAGAGGAGCCTGAAAACCGTGCAACAAAGGGAGGGCCTGCGGGTCCTCCCTTCGTGTCTGCTGAGCGAGCTGCGCTGGTTGTCATCCTGAGCGAGCGAAGCGAGTCGAAGGATCCCGTGCGGCGCCAGCTGGAAGGCTCCTGGCTGTCGCTGCATGGGATCCTTCGACTGCGCGCTGCGCGCTCCGCTCAGGATGACAACCTGTTTCGGTTGGGGTAAGGCGAGTCTCGCCTGTCTTTCTGTTGAAATATGCGCTAACGCCATAGGGCTTTGATACAATACGGCGCATCGATTGTAAGTCGAAAGGAAATCTCATCATGAACATCGTGTTGTTGGGGGCGCCGGGCGCCGGCAAGGGAACGCAGGCGGCCAAGCTGGTTGAGGAGTACAGCCTGCCGCATATCTCGACGGGCGACATGCTGCGCGCCGCCGTCAAGGCGGGCACGCCTCTGGGCAAGAAGGCCAAGTCCTACATGGACGCGGGCGATCTGGTGCCCGACGACGTGATCATCGGGCTGGTGGAGGAGCGCCTGCAGGACCCCGACACGGAGAAGGGCTTCATCCTCGACGGGTTCCCGCGCACGTCCGCGCAGGCCGTCGCGCTCGATGCCGAGCTCTCGAAGCTCGAGCGCCCGCTCGACGCCGCGCTGCTCATCGACGTCGACCCCGAAGTCATCGTCAAGCGCCTCACGTCGCGCCGCATGTGCAAGGACTGCGACTACATCGGCTCCGTTGCGGACAAGACCTGCCCGAAGTGCGGCGGCGAGATGTACCAGCGCGATGACGACAACGAAGCCACGGTGCGCAACCGCCTGGACGTCTACGAGAAGTCCACGGCTCCGCTCATCGACTACTACCGCGGCTGCGATCTGCTCGTCTCCATCGACGGCGATCGCGATCCCGACGTCGTGTACGCCGACGTGAAATCTGCGCTGAGCCTGTAACCCCTCGCCGGATAAGAGAAATGTCAACGAGAAGCTCCGAGGTGTTCGAGATTGCCCCGCCGCGCGGCCGAGCGTACCGTATGGTACGTGAGGGAAAGCGCATAAGGGGCAAGATCGGATGCCTCGGAGCTTCGCAGCGTCGGTCCTCCCGCTGTTCGTAGAACGGCGGAACCCTGATATGCCCACCGTCCGCCAAAACATAGCCTACGCCTACGAGGGCTTCATGCGCACCCATCGCGCGACGGTCCGCCATATCGCGAAGAGCGTCGCGGCCATCTTCATCATCGCGTTTCTGCTGGAAACGTTTCTGTTCAACGTGAACTATTTCCTGTCGGCGGGCTACAACACCATCAGCCTGAACGACAAGCTCAACTTGCAGGAGACGACGGACGGGCAGTACAAGCTCACGGCCGTGAACCACGAGATGGAGTTCTCCAACCTGAACACCGAAGTGCACAACATCAGGCTGGACTTCGATTTCGGGCAGCCGGCGCAAGAGCTGACCGTGCGGATACACTTCACCGACGAGGCCCATCTTACGTACTTCGACTCCACCGAGTACACGGCGGGCGTGCCGGACGTGGCCGTGTCCACGTTCGTCGACCAAAGCGAGTACATCAACCTCAACACGACGGGGCTCGTGAACAATCTGCTCATCGAGATCGTGGGCGACGACGTGAGCTACCCCATCAAGCTCGCAGGCGTCTCCCTCAACGCCCATCATCCCTTCGACTTCAACACGACGCGGTTCTTGACCATGGCAGGCCTGCTGGGGCTCGTGTTCGCGTTCCGGCCGCGTTCGGCCATCTACCGCATCGGCATCGTGGACCAGCCGAGGAAGTCGAAGGCGGTCATCATCGCCACCGTCGCCATCGAAGTCTGCCTGCTCAGTTCGTATCTGTTCCTGGGGTCGAACCTGGTGGGCGTGGCAACCAAGTCCTACAACACCGGATCGTGGGATGGCACGAGCATCGTGAACACGTTCGAGGTCGGGGGCGACAACGCCCAGCAGTACGCCGAGCTGGCGAAGGCCATGACGAAAGGCCAGCTCTACCTTGACGAGGAGCCGCCGCAGTGGCTCCAGGACATGGGCGACCCGTACGACAAGGGAGCGCGCGACGAGGCGCAGAAGGAAACGGGGGAGGCGTACCTCTTCGACGTCGCCTACCACGACGGGCATTACTACGTCTACTTCGGCGTGGTGCCGGTGCTGCTGTTCTACCTGCCGTTCTTCTTGTTGACGGGGGCGAACTTCCCGACGGCCATCGGCGTGCTCGTTGCGGTGGTGGCTTTCGTGCTGGGATGTTCGGCCCTACTCGACCGCTTCGCGCGTTACCATTTCAAACGGGTGAGCCTTGGGCTCTACCTGCTGTTGCAGATACCGCTTGTCATGTGCTGCGGCATCCTGTACCTGCTCAAGTTCCCGACGTTCTATTCGCTGCCCATCGCGCTGGGCCTTGCGTTCTCGGTATGGGGCCTGTACTTCTGGATGCGCGGGCGCGCCGCCGAGCGGCCCGAAGGATGGTATCTGGCCGGATCGCTGTGCATGGCGCTGGTCGCGGGGTGTCGCCCCCAGCTGCTCGTGCTGTCGCTTCTGGCGTTCCCGCTGTTCTGGCGCGCCTACATCACGAAGCGGCGCCTGTTCACGCCGCGCGGTGCCCGCGAGTTCGCCTGCCTGCTGGCGCCGTACGCCGTGGTGGCCGCCGGCCTCATGGGGTACAATTACGCGCGCTTCGGGTCGTTCACTGACTTCGGGGCGAACTACAACCTCACGGTGAACGACATGACGAAGCGAGGATGGAACATCGGGCGTTTGGCGCCGGCGCTCTTCGCGTACTTCGTGCAGCCGCCGACGGCGACCGGGGTGTTCCCCTATGTGCAGGCGGCGCCGTTCGACACCACCTACATGGGCCAGACCATCAAGGAGGCCACGTTCGGCGGCATCCTGGCGTGCCTGCCGGTGCTGTGGATCCTGCCGTTCGCCAAGCGCATCCTGCAGCTGCGCTTCCGGCAGCGCTCGACGCGCACCATCGCCGGCGTCATCATCGTGCTGCTGATAGGCGGCGTGCTGGTGGCGCTGCTCGATGCCCAGATGGCCGGCATCCTGCAGCGCTATTTCGCCGACTTCAGCTTCATGTTCCTGGCGGCCGTCGTGTTGCTCGCGTTCGTGGTGAACGAGAACCTGGAATCCAACACGACGACGCAGAACCTGCTCATGAAAGTGCTGCTGACCCTTGTGACCCTCTCGGTGGTGTACAGCGCGCTGCTGTGCTTCGTCCCCGAGACGGGCTGGTATTCCGACGTGTACCCATGGGCGTATCAGAACATCATTGAAACCGTGCAGTTCTGGACCTAGCGGGCCTGGCTCATCGACGCACGATGCGCCGATGACGACGGCTGCGCTCGGCCGCTGCGCTTGAAGGACGGGGTCGACGTCGAGGCGTCGCCCCCGATGGAGACGAACTAGAGGAGCAACCATGGAATTCATCATCGCCGACAGCGCGGAGGACATGAGCCGCCGTGCGGCCGACCGCATCGTCGCCTGGATAGCCGCCGACCCTGCTTGCGTGCTGGGCCTGGCAACGGGTACGACGCCCATCGGCCTGTACGCCGACCTCGTGCAGGATTGCGCTGCGGGTGAGGTGAGCTTCGCCGACGTGACCACGTTCAACCTCGACGAGTACCGCGGCCTCGATCCCGAACACGACCAGAGCTACCGCTACTTCATGAAAAAACACCTGTTCGACCATGTGGACATCGACCAGGCGCGCACGCACGTGCCCGAAGGCTCGAATCCCGACGCCGAGGCCGTGTGCGCCGCCTACGAGCAGGCCATCGAAGAGGCGGGCGGCATCGATTTGCAGCTGCTAGGCCTGGGGCCGAACGGCCACATAGGCTTCAACGAGCCCGAAGGCACGTTCCCGAAGGCCACGCATTGCGTCGACCTCACGGAGAGCACCATCCAGGCGAACAGCCGCCTGTTCGACCGCATCGAGGACGTGCCGCGCCAGGCGTACACCATGGGCATCGGCACCATCATGGCGGCTCGTTCCGTGTTGGTGGTGGTGGAGGGAGCGCATAAGGCCGAGATCGTGAAGCGCGCCTTCTTCGGCCCCGTGACGCCGCAGGTGCCGGCTTCCATCCTGCAGTTCCATCAGGACGCCACCGTCATCGTCGATCCGGCCGCCGGCGAGCTCTGCCGCGCTCTGGCGTAGCCGGATGACGGTTCGCCGGGTGTTTTGAGGGCGATGGCGAAGGGCCTCTGCTCGCTTGACAGGTGCGTTTCTGCCAGGCGAATGGCATGATGGAATGGCTGCATGAAGGAAAGGATGGGACGATGCGCATAGTTGGCGGCAAAGCTTTCGACGGCGAAGGGTTCGTCGAGCGCGACATCGCGATTGAAAACGGGCTTTTCGCGGGTTGCGAGGCGGGTGCGGGCGGCGACGAGGTGGTCGACGCGAGCGGCTGCTACGTGATCCCCGGCTTGGTGGACCTGCACTTCCACGGCAGCGCCGGCGCCGACATCAGCGACGGCGACCTTGCGGGTCTGCACAAGATGGGCGCCTACGAGGCGTCTCGCGGCGTCACGGCCATGTGCCCAGCCACCATGACGCTGCCCGAGGACGTGCTCACGCGCGCGGCGCGGGCCGCGGCGGCCTACGAGCCGGCCGAGGACGAGGCGGACCTCGTGGGCATCAACATGGAGGGGCCGTTCATCTCGCCGAGCAAAGTGGGCGCGCAGAACCCCGACTACGTGCGCAACCCGGGCGCGGAGGAGTTCCGCCGCTTGCAGGAGGCCGCCGGCGGGCTGTTCAAGCTGGTGGACATCGCCCCCGAGGAGCCGGGCGCTGACGAGTTCATCAAGGAGATGGCGGGCGAAGTGCGCATCTCGCTCGCGCACACCTGCACCGACTACGACACGGCCGCGCACGCCTTCGAGCTGGGCGCGCGCCAGCTCACGCACCTGTTCAACGCCATGGACCCCATGCACCACCGCAAGCCCGGCCCCATTCCGGCCGCGGCCGAGCGCGACGACGTGACGGCCGAGATCATCGCCGACGGCGTGCACATCCACCCCGCCATGGTGCGCCTGGCGTTCAATATGTTCGGCGACGACCGCATGATCCTCATCAGCGACACCCTGCGCGCCGCCGGGCTCGAGGACGGCACCTACGACCTGGGCGGCCAGGACGTCACGGTGCGTGGCCCCGTGGCTACCATCGAGAACGGGGCGCTGGCGGGCTCGGTGAGCGACCTCATGCGCTGCCTGTACGTGGCGGTGCGCGACATGGACATCCCGCTGGCGAGCGCCGTGAAGGCCGCGAGCGCCAACCCGGCCCGCGCGCTCGGTCTGGAGGGCCGCTACGGCTCCCTCGACGCCGGCTGCGTGGCCGACGCCGTGCTGCTGGACCAGGAAACGCTCGAGGTCAAACAAGTCATCCTGCGCGGCAAGCCACTCAAGTAGCGAATACCCTTGTCATCCTGAGCGAACGGGAGTCGCCCTCTCCCTTTGTCATCCTGAGCGGAGCGCGAAGCGCGGAGTCGAAGGATCTCTGCACTGGTGGGTAGATCCTTCGACTCGCTTCGCTCGCTCAGGATGACACGTACTTGGGAGCTACGAGGCGCTTCGCGTCGCCTTCACCTGGTAGAGCTCTTTGTCTGCCAGATGCACGAGGTCTTGCAGGGTGCGGACTCCCTCCGTGTACGCCGCCGATCCCACGCTCACCCGCATGGAGTATTCCGTCGGCTCTCCCGTGTTGCCTTGCGCGAGCTCGGCGTTCAGATACGCGCCGATCGCCTTCGCGTCGCAGGGGTTTGCGGACTCCCTCACCAGCACGAACTCGTCGCCTCCGTAACGCGCGGGAAAGCCCGAGCCGTCCGCACAGCAGCGCCTGAGGGCGTCGGCCACGCGCTGCAGCGCCCGGTCTCCCTCCACGTGGCCGTACGTGTCGTTGATGGCTTTGAAGTGGTCCACGTCGACCAAGTACAGGCACAGCGTCTGGCCCGCATCGCGATGGCGCATGCGCTGCGCGACGTGCTTCGCCAGTTGGGTGCGGTTGTTCAGCTGCGTGAGCGGGTCGAGCGATATCTTCTGCTCCTGCATGTCCAGAAACACCCACAAAAGGGCGACGGCGACGCCCACGCACGTGAGCGGCACGTTCGGAGCGAGGGCCTGCAGCGTGATGAACAGCAACGGCAGGATGGCGAAGTACATGAGTGCCAGGTACTGCGAGCGAACCGCGAAGTTCTCCTTCTTGAACGAACCCAAAAGCGCATGGGCGGCTGTCACCAGGCCGTACCCGTACACGATGAAGAACTGCACGTAGTACAGGCTGCCGCGCTCGTATCCGCCGTCGGCGTCGATGCTGAACGCCCATCCCGTCCAGTAGGATGACAGCACCAGCACGAACGAGACCATGAGGGGCACCGCACAGGCGACTATCCGTGCGCGCGAGGCCACGAAGCGCGAGTTCTGCACCTTCTCCGAGTACACGAACCAGCAGAAGCTGCCGACGGAGGCCATGAGATAGTATGCCGCGTTGATGCAGAAGCTGCCGAGCGGCGCCACGTGCACGGAACCCTTGGTGACCAGGATCCACAGGATGTCGAGGAAGAAGGCGACGATGCTCGCCAGCAGGACGGCCGAGAACCAGAACTGCCGATTGCGCAGGTCGTTTCCCATACGGACCTTCAACAGGACCAGCGCGAGGATAAGCAGGCACAGCAGGTTCACCTCGATGTAGAGCAGCGATTGCACGATCACTCCTTGTCATCGTCCCGCACGGGAGGCTATGAGTATAAGGGTAAAGTATAGCGCCTTCATCTGGTTTTGGAAGGGCTTTGTTTCGCCACGTCGAACGAGGAATGCTCGGAATCGGCTCACGGCGAGAAAAAGGGCCGCTGCATGTCGCAGCGGCCCTTTGAGGGCTCGGCTCTGTCGGTTGCCGTCTACTTCGTCGCCGGCAGGCTGGCGGCGGCCACGGACTGGCCCACGCGGCGCATCATCTCGTCGGGCAGCGTGACGTTGATCTGCTCGGCCAGCTCGGGGTACTCCTCGGCAAGCACCCGGTTGCACTCGCTGATGACCAGGTCGCCGCCCACGCCGGAGGCCACGCGGCCCAGCACCAGCAGCGTCTTGATCTCGTAGAACGAGCTGTACAGCACCAGCGTGTGCGCCAGGTACACGCCGATGGAGCGGAAGATGTCCAGCGCGCCCGCATGCCCCTCGTTCGCCAGGCCCTGCACCACCTTGAGCTTCTCGGCGGGGGAGAGCTCGGGGTCGAGCTCGATGCCGGCGGCCGGCGCCAGCTTGATGACGGCATCCTGGCTGAAGTACTTGCAGCCCACGCCGAAGTCGGTGGACCACTCGTCCTGCATGGCGTCAGGCGACAGGTCGACCGGCGCGAAGGCCAGCTCGTTGATCCAGCCCAGCACGTTGCCGTCGGCGTTCACGTAGCCCACGGCCTCGGAGGTGCCCATGGCGATGCCCAGGATGTCGCCCGAGCCCGTGCTCATGAAGCCGGCGAGCGCGGTCACGTCGCCGTCGTTGGCCACCACCAGGGGCACATCGCCGATCTCCTTGCCCGCGCGGTCGTAGATGCTCTTCACCTCGTCGCGGCGCTCGCGCGGCACCTTGATGAACAGCGACGCCACCATGGGGCTGTTGCCCACGAACGTGCCGGCGGAGGACACGCCGATGGCGTCCACGCGCGGCATCTTGGACGCGGCGGTCTTGAAGGCCGTCACGATCTCGTTGAAGTGGTACTCGGGGTCCTCGGTGACCTTCGGGAACCACACGACCTCCTCGGAGTACACCGACTCGCCGTCGATCACGGCCGACACCTTGCGATCGCTTCCGCCGGCGTCGAATCCGATGCGGCAGCCCTCCATGTGGCCGCCGATCTGCTTGGCGGCCTCGTTGGCGGCGGGGAAGTCGGCCTCGGAGCAGGCTACCACCTCGAGGGGCTTCTCGTACACATCGCCCACGAAGCCGTAGTCGAACGCGCGCTCGCCCTCGGGCGAGTACGCGGCCGCCAGCTTCGCCGCGATGTCGTCGCAGCCGCGCAGGTAGACGCGGAAGCCGCCGATGCTCCACAGCTCGAACTTCACGAGGCGCTCCACATAGCGGAAGTCGGCTTCGGCGAACTCGCCTCCGCGGATGAAGCTCTCGCGCACCGAGATGAGCCCGTCCTCGCGCTCCACGGCCACGGCGATGGGCTGGGAGGCGCCCTTCAGGTACTCGCGCGCCCACACGCCGAAGGGGATGAACTGCTCGTCCAGAACGGGTACGTTCTTGATCTCGTAATCGATACCCAGGTAGTTCATGGTCTGCCTTTCTCGCAGGTTGTTTGTTCATGTTCTTCGTAGGGCAAGGGCTCTGCCCTTGCCGTTCAGCCAGCATGCGCCTCGCGGGTCCGGCGGCAAGGGCAGAGCCCTTGCCCTACGTTCAACCGGCGAAGCATCATGCGGCGTCAAACCGCCTGGCCGGCGAAGCGCGGGACGAGCGCCTAGTCGCCGATAATCTCGGTCAAAACTCGCTCGGTCATGGACAGCGCGCGGGGTACGTGGAAGGGGCCCTTGAACGTGGAGCCCTTGGTGGGGGGCATGGTGGGCAGGCCGTCGCGGCGCAGGTACCCGTACCATTCGCCGTGCTCGGGGTCGGCGAAGTGCTCCTTGCAGTAGTCCAGCGTCTTGAAAAGCCAGTCCAGATAGTACTCGTCGCCGGTGTCGCGGTAGGCCTTCGACGCGGCGATCATGATCTCGTTGTGGGGCCACCACAGCTTCATGTCGTGCTCGTAGGCCTCAGGCGGCAGGCCCTTGCAGTCGATGAAGTACAGAAGGCCGCCGTACTCCTTGTCCCAACCGGCTTCGATGGCCAGGCGGAAGATGTTCTCGGCGGCCTCGTGCAGCGCCTCGTCGGCCCGGTAGTTGGCCTCGTCCATCATGAACCAGCTGCATTCGATGTCGTGGCCCGGGTTCACCACGCGACCGGCCGTGTACCACAGCTCCGGCTCGCCGTCGAGGTTGACGCTTTCCAGCGTGCAGCCCTGCTCCGGGCGGTAATGCTCGTTCACGATGCGGTCGGTGCACTCGCGGGCGTGCTGGTCGTACTCGTCGGCGTGCGCCGGATCCACGCGGCGCATGATGGAGATGATGTTCAGGAAGATCATCGGATCGCCCAGCGCGCGGCCCGCCCGCGTCTCGGGGATGGTCTTGGGGCCGAGGCCCGTGGGGTCTTCCATTAGGCCGTTGTTCAGGTCGTAGATCAGGCGGTACGCGCGCCGTGCGCGCTCGAGGTGCACCGCCTCGCCCGTGAGGCCGTAGTACTCGGCGTTCGCGATGGCGTAGAAGCCCTCGGAGAAGTTGTAGCGGCGCTGGCGCAGCGGCTTGCCCTCCGCCGTCACCGTGAAGTACAAACGGCCGCCCGCCTCGCGGTTGATGCAGTGCTCCTCCAGGAAGTCCAGGCAGCTTTTCGCGGCTTCCATCCATTCCGGCTTCTCGCCGTACAGGTGGCACAGGTAGGAGAACGTCCAGGCGCAGCGCCCCTGCATCCACACGCTCTTGTCGGTGGAGTAGATCTCGCCAGTGCGGTCGAGGCAGGTGTACACGCCGCCGTTCTCGCGGTCCATGCCGTGCTCCAGCCAGAAGCGCACGCAGGCGTCCAGCTCCTGGCGGATCCAGTCGCGCGCCTCGATAAGCTTCTGCATGTTGTCAGCGGTCATGCGGGCCTCCTCAGTTCGAGCATCCGACGACGGGGCAGGCGCTCCAGTGCGACTCGCGCGTCGGGGCGTCGGCGTCCATGAGGCCGGCCTTCTTGAGCACGTCCACGATGTGGTCCACGTCCTCGCCCTCCAGCGCGCACACGGGCTCGCGCATCTGGTTCGTGTTGAACACGCCCATCTGCCACAGGGCCGTCTTGAACGCACCCACGCCGGCGCCGAAGCCCACGGTGGCCTTCACCTCGCGCGTTACGAACATGAGGCGGGCCAGATGGTTCTGGATCTCGCGCACGCGCTCCCAGTCGCCTGCCTGCGCGGCGCGCCACTGCTCCACGTAGCTGGCGGGGTCGATGTTGGCCAGGCCCGGAACGGATCCGTCGGCGCCGCCCAGGTACGCGCCGTCCACCACCACCTCGTGGCCGGTGAGCAGCTGCAGCGGGTGCCCTGCGTCCTCGTTCTGCAGGCAGAGCCAGCGGAAGCTCACGTCGTCGCCGGAGGAGTCCTTCACGCCCTGCAGCACGCCGTCGGCGCCCAAGCGCACGAGCATGGTGGGGTCGAGCTTCGTATGCACGCAGGCTGGCAGGTCGTA
>CAUEBO010000080.1 GCA_958454405.1 uncultured Eggerthellaceae bacterium
CCGCGGACGGCCTGAAGGGCAAGACGGGCACCATCATCACGGCGTAGAGGGCACGCGCGAAGCGCGGCGCCCTCCCGCCGCCGTTCGGCCGGATCTTGGACGGACGGCGGCGGATGCGCCGGGCATCGAAGGCGGTTTCGCCTCGTGGACGCTGTCCGTCTCAAGGGGTGCTTGCGTGCCGGGCGGTTATGCTTCCGGTCGGTTCGCTGGTAGGTTTCTCGTTCGAACCTAACAACTATCCATCCTCTGGTAAGGAGGGGTCTTATGACCGCACAAGAAAAAAGCAGAAAGAAGCGATCCATATCTTCATTCACTATCCTGGTCATCATCCTCATCGCGCTTGCGCTCGTCACTGTCGTGATGTCGCTTGCAGGCGTCGAAGGGGTTGAGGGGGCGACGCTCGCCAACGTGACCACTGCTCCTGTCAAGGGCTTCACCGATGCGCTTCCCGTATGCCTGTTCGTTCTCATTCTGGGCGGGTTCTTGGGAATCGTCACCGAGACGGGCGCCCTTGATGCCGGCATCGCAGCGCTGGTGAAGAAGCTGAAGGGCAACGAGCTCATCCTCATTCCCATCCTCATGTTCATCTTCTCCATCGGCGGCACGACGTACGGCATGTGCGAGGAGACCGTACCGTTCTACCTGTTGCTCGCGGCCACCATGGTCGCTGCCGGTTTCGACAGCGTCGTCGGCGCGGCCGTCGTGCTTTTGGGCGCCGGCTGCGGCGTGCTCGGCTCGACGGTGAACCCGTTCGCGGTCGGCGCTGCTGTCGACTCGCTTTCGGGCACCGGCATCGCCATCAACCAGGGCGTCATCATCCCGCTCGGCGCGATCCTGTGGATCGTGACGCTGGTCATTTCCATCCTGTTCGTGATGCGCTACGCCAAGAAGGTCAAGGCCAACAAGGGCTCGACCATCCTGTCGCTGCAAGAGCAGGAGACCATGAAAGCCGAGTTCGGCGAAGCCCAGCAGGAAGCTGCAGAGGCCGAGGACAATCCGAACGAGAAGCTTATGACGGGGCGTCAGAAGTGGTCGCTCATCGTGTTCGCCCTGACCTTCGTCGTCATGATCGTCAGCTTCATCCCGTGGGAGGACTTCGGCATCGACGTCTTCAACGCCGGCGCGGCTACGGAAGAGGTCACCACGCAGGTGAGCGGCGACGATATTTCGGCTTCGTGGGCCGACGCTGCGGATGCGGGCGCGGTCGATGGCGAGCTGACGTTCGACGGGACCGTCGAAGGCACCGTCACCACCGAGGAGCAGGTCTCCGACGGCTGGTCGGCGTTCCTGACCGGCGTTCCGCTGGGCCAGTGGTACTTCGACGAGGCCTCGACCTGGTTCCTGCTGATGGCGCTCGTCATCGGCATCATCGGCGGCGTGTCGGAGAGCAGGTTCGTGAAAGCGTTCATCAACGGCGCTGCCGACATGATGAGCGTCGTGCTGATCATCGCCCTCGCACGCTCCATCACGGTGCTCATGGGCGAGACCGGCCTGGACATGTGGATCCTGGAGAACGCGGCCAATGCGCTTGCCGGCTTGTCGGCGTTCATCTTCGCCCCCATGTCGTTCTTGCTGTACGTGGTGCTGTCGTTCCTCATCCCGTCCTCTTCGGGCATGGCGACGGTGTCCATGCCCATCATGGGCCCGTTGGCTGCATCGCTCAACTTCTCGCCCGACGTCATGATCATGATCTTCAGCGCCGGCAACGGCTTGGTGAACCTGTTCACCCCGACCAGCGGCGCCATCATGGGCGGTCTTGCGCTCGCGAAGATCGAGTACTCGACCTGGCTGAAATTCGGCGGCGTGCTGTTCGTCATCCTCGGCGTGGTATGCGCCGTGATCCTGACGGTCGCCATGATGGTCGTGCCGGGTGCAGGCGCGGTAGTCTAGCCGCGTATCGCAAGCTGCACGATGCGGTCGGCGCATCGACGAAAAGAAGAGCCCCTGCATTTGCGGGGGCTCTTCTGCGTGACGAGGCCAGCGTCGCTTCTGTGCCACGACACATGGCGGTTCGACTCGGTTTGAGACACAGATCGTGCCGTTTGAACAGGGGGGGTGAATATTCTTTTGAAACGGGCTGCATGCGCAAAATGAGCGCAAGAGGGGTGCTATAGAATCGAGGTGTATCGGCACATGGCCTTCTCCGGCGTGCGCAACAGGCGGTTCGTAAAAAGGGGCTTACATGCAGCATCGCACCGCTCGCAACGTCGTTTCGGCGTTCATGGCGTTCGTTTTGGTGTTCACCTGCAACAGCGCTGCGTTCCGCCCGCTGGCCATGGCTGAGGCTGTCGCGAAACCAGGGACAGGACAGGCATCGCCGTCCGAGCGCGGCGACGAGCAGGCGGGACAAGCGGAAAAGCAGCAGGATGCTCCCTGTGTCGGGGAAGGGCCGGTCTTCGATGCAGGCGCCAACGAGGCGCTCGACGAGACGGCGGAGCAGGGGACGACTTTGCAGGGCGATGACGGGCCGACGACGGCGGTGCCTGCGAAGGTGGAGGATTCGCTTTGCGAGGCTCTGTCGCTGTCCGCAGAGCTTTCGGCGACGGGCGGCGACGCTGTTGATGTGACCGATGATAGGGAGCAGCTCGATCTCGCCCTCGTGAGGTTCTCGTACGTGGACGTCGGCGGGGCGGAGCACAAGATAGAGCCGAACGAATCGCGGCAGTACGACTTTTCTTCCATTCCCATCGCGTCGATCGCCGAAATGCGCATGGAGATCGACTTCAGCATCCTAAAAGACGATGTGACTCGCAGCATCAACGCGGGGGACGAGTTCCGATTCGGTCTTCCGGGCAAGCTGTTCAAGATGAAGGGCAACGAGATGGCGCAGGAAATCCTGTCGCCCGCGGGCGAGCTCATCGCCACGTACACCATCAAGGACAATACCGCCGTCGTCGTGTTTGCGCAGGCGGTCGACATCGACGAGGGCAACGTCGACATCGTGGGCGGCGTGGACTGCTCGTTCGAGCTGAACGTCGACGGCTTGAACGACGACGAGCCGACGAGCGCCGACATGCAGCTTCAGGCGGGAGGCCCCGTCTACACCTTCATAGCGTCGAAGAAGGGAAGCGACCTCAAGGGCATCGAGAAGACGGGCGTCTACAACAAAGATGACTGCACGGTGACGTGGACCGTCAAGGTGGGCACGGACCCCGCTTCGGCCGGCATTCCGCTCAAGGGCGTCACGGTGGCTGACGTTTACGATGCGACGCAGCAGACGGAGGTCGGAGTCTACGGACCCGACGGCGCGACCAAGCTGGACGTCGATGAGACTCCCGATGGCTTCTCTTACACGTTTCTCGGCGATTCGCCGGCGCTCGCGCCCTACGAGCTGGTGGTGAGGGCGACGGTTGCAAGCGGCGTGCTGGAGGCCGCCGTGGCCGACGACCAGGTGCTGAAAAACACGGCGACCATGACGGCACCGGAAGGCTCCGGCGTGAGCGTTGCGGGCGATCCGAGCGCCACCGGCACGGTGAGCGTGCCGAAGTACGGAATCAGCAAGCAGGGCACGCCGCTCAACAGCAGCACGATGGCCTGGGAGATCGTGGTGAACGAAGGGGGCGTCGGCGCGGCGAAGGACGTGGTGGTGTACGACCGGCTTGACGCGCGCGCAACGTACTCCGACGGCACGCTCAAGGTCAACGGGACGTCGGTGACCGTGTTCGACTCAGCTCCCGATCCGGCTCCATCTGGAACATATGCGGTGATAACTGCTGAGGATGCGGGGGCGCACCTGCTCGAGGTGCATTTTGCTGGCACGGTGTCTGCCGAGCAGCGCATCGCGTTCGAGACCGATATCGACACAGGGCTCATGGAAGACGTGGACATAGCCTTTCCCAACGAAGCGTGGATCACCTTCGCGTGGCCGAACGGCTGCGGTCCCGATCCGTCGTCTTTCAAGCCCTTGGACATCAGCACGAACTTCCAGGTTGCGTACCTGAACAAGAAGACGCCCTCGTACGACGAGCATACCGGCGTCATCGACTGGACCATCAATCCCTCCACGCGCACTGAGAAGTACAGCAAAGGAATCGTCACCGACAAGATCAACGACGACCAGGAATTCATTCCCGGTTCGGTGGTCGTGAAGAGCGGGGGAGAGACTCTGTCCCCTGAGGTGTTGGCCCAGGTGTTCTCCTACGATGCCGATACCAAGACGCTGAGCTTCACCTTCGATAGCCCTGCATACTCCCTTAGCGACATCGCGATCGAGTACCAAAGCCAAGCGATCAACTTCAAGAACGAGAACGCGGTCGATCACCTGTACGAGAACAGCGCGCATCTCGACGTGTACGTGGACGATGAGGCGAAGTTCCAGGCGGACGACGCCGCCTCGCGCTCGTTTCGCAACGAGTTCCTTGCCAAGACGAGCGACTACGTCGTCGTCGACGACAACAACGGCTCCACGGGCTACGTGCACTACAGGATCGTGGCGAACGGCAGCCAGATGCCGTGCACGAACTTAAAGCTGGAAGACGACCTGAGCGCGCTCGTTGCGAAGGCAGTGCCGGGCGCGGGTGCGGGCACGGAGAAGGCCCTCGGCATTGACGACTTCGCCATAGATGCCGACACTGCGCACGTCATTAAGGTAACCAAGACGAAAGGTTCCGTCGAAACCGATGTGACCAATTCGTTCGACGTTTCCGCCTGGGCGGCGAACAAGAAGATCGTCGCCGACTTCTCGGCCGATCCCCGTGCAAGCTACACAGTGGACCTCTACCTGACGCTCAAGAAGGACGTGCTCCTAGGCCTGGAGCGGGAGTTCGCCGGTTCGTTCTCCATCGAGATGTCGAACACGGCGATCGCGATGGCCGACGAGTTCAACGAAGGCGCACCAGTGCAGGTGACATGCGAGGGGGCTGCGCAGCAGGGCGGCATCGGCGAGCAGCTGGTGTCGAAGAGCTCGGATGGGACCCATGCGGTCGACACGGACGACCCGTATCTCGCCTACCGCATCGACGTCAACCCCAACGGCGCGGATTTGAGGGGCGCCGTTCTGATCGACATGTTCGATCCGGCGCTGGCCATCGATCCGTCCAGCGTGAAGCTGCACCGGGCGACGCACAGTGCGGGCGGCGCCATCTCCGACGAGCTAGGCGCGGAGGTTGCCGAAGGATGGAGCAAGGAGCTGGTTTACGACGCCGCGAAGGCGCGCACGGTGCTGCGGGTGGGGCTTCCCGACGGCACGGCCTCGTACGTGGTTGAATACCGTGCGCGCGTGGTGGCGCCGGTGAAGAGCGGCTCGGTGGTCAACGACGTGAGCATGTCGTCGAGCAACGGCCCCAGCGGATCGAGCACCTGCACCACCGCGGTCGATGAGAGCTCATGGGGCTGGCTCACGAAGAAGGCCGCCTACAAGCTGGTGAAGGCCGACGAGTTCGGCGGGAAGGCGTCGCCCATCGCCGGCGTGACGTTCAACCTGTACAGCGACCAGGGTAAGACTCAGCTGGTGGCGACCGCCATTTCGAACGAGCGGGGCATCGTGGCGTTCTACGGCCTCGATCTGGACAAGACGTACTACTACGACGAGCCGAAGGCTGCAAATGGCTACCAGGCGCTGCAGTACAACGCCGACTTGAACCAGTTCACGACGGGCGGAGCGGGGAGTAACGTCGTTGCCGGCGAGGCGACGCTGAACAAGCGCACCACGAGCGACGTGGACGTCGTGTTTACAAAATCGTTCGCTGATTCTGGAAGCATCAGCTCTCCTCAGTCCGAGTTCAGGCTCTGGCTCTATCCGAATGGATTCGGCAACAGCAAGAAGGTGGCCGTATCCGTGAGCGGCAGCGACGGCTTGTACGCGTTCGCCGGCGGGTCGGATCCCAGCTCGACCATCACGAGCAAAGCGTCTGGCGGAACTCTGACGTTCACGGGCCTTCCGTGGGGATGCTATGGGCTGGAGGAGACGAATCCCCAGCCCGGCTATGCCGCTTACGAGGGCATGCGGCGCTTCGAGGTGGCGCGGCCTGCGGGCGATGCCGGCGGCGGCGCCTGGAGCGTGAACTACGGTCCGAAGGCCGTCGGTCTGCTCGATCCGCAGTCTATCGTCAACGAGAAGACGGCGATCGCGGTGGAGAAGAACTCGCCGGATGGCACGTCGCTTGCAGGGGCGAAGCTCGTCGTCTACACGACCGACGCGTTGGGTGGCAAGACGGAGACCGTGGCCACGAGTCCCTTTGACGGGAGCTTGTATGCCATGACGATACCGGACGGTACGGGCAACAGCTTCACCTGGGATCTGACGGGGCTTGCCGCTGGCGCCTATGTGCTGTCGGAGGACGAGGCGCCGACTGATTCCCAGCTCGCCAAGTTCGCGGACGTGAAGCTCTCGGTCGATGCGTACGGCAAGGCGCACGTCGCAAGTGGATCGGGCACGGTTGCGAACGGCACCTTGGTAAAGGTATCGGACGACGTTGCGGAGATCACGCTGAAGAAGCTTGACCAATTCGGAGCGGGCGTCGCAGGAGCCGTCATCGCGTTGCAGAGGCAGGAAGGCTCCTCGTGGATCGAGGTCGCCGAGTGGACGACAACAGATGCTGAGACGTCCAGGACCTTCGCGGTGCTGCGCGACACGGCGTATCGTTTCATCGAGACGACCGCTCCCGCCGGCTACTTGCCTGCAAGCGACGGCGGGGCCGGGTATGAAAGCTGCATCGAGTTCGCAATCGACGCGTACGGCAAGATGACGGTTCTCGATGCAGGCCTGCACAACCCGAGCGGGCTGGACAGCGGCAACAAGGGGTACGGCAATGCGGCCGACGCTGACAAGAAGGCGATCATCATGCGCAACGAGCGCATCGTCGGTCAGGCCTCGTTCGAGAAATGCGACAGCAGCACTGCTGCCATGCCGCTGGAAGACGCGCAGTTCGATCTGTACCGGGTAGGCGCGCAGGGCGACGGCAGCGATGACGCGAAGGTGAACCAGGACGGCCGTTTCGCCAGCGGCGTGGACGGCACGGTGACCACCGTCGGCTCGCAGCTGACGAACGCCCTGACGGGCGAGGCGGTGGCGAACGGCCTGGCGCCTGGCACGTACTACTTCAAGGAAGTGCAGACGCGCGACGACTTCGTGTTGCCTGCGGGCGATGCGGCGAACACGCCCCGGTTCGTTATCGAGGCGGACGGCTCCAACCGCTATACGTGGTGCGATGTGGAATCGAACGGCCCTCAGCACGTCGTTCCCGTTTACAATGCGGACGCGGAGCCTGCTGCGATGGCCAACGCGCCGCTTGCCGCGACGGTTGTCGTCAATAAGGTCGGTCCGGTGCTCGACGCGGGTGACCAGCCGCTGCCCGGTGCCGCGTTCAGGCTGTCCGGCACCACGGCCTCGGGCAAAACGTATGAGCGGACGGTGGAGACGGCTTCTCAGGATGCAACGTTGAACTGGGAAGACTCGAACGGCGGCGCTCATGTTGCGAGCGTGTCGAAGGGTCAAGCGGCGTTCGTCAACGTGCCCGCAGGATCCTATACCGTGGTCGAGACGGCCTCGGCGCCCGGCTACGTGCTGGACGCGACGTCATACCAGGTGACGGTCGACGCCGATGTGGCGGGTACGACTTATGCGGTGGGGGTCGGTGCAGGCGATGGGAGGGTCGTGCGCAACGAGCCGACCTCCGTGCAGTTGGACAAGGTGGACAATGCGTCCAGCCCGCAGCGCCTCGACGGCGCCAAGCTCGTCCTTTCGGGCACGTTCGCGGACGGCACGGCGGAGCAGAAGTGGGTTTCCGGGCAGGAGGCGTGGACGCTCGAAGGCCTGCTGATCGTTGGCGAGACGTACATGCTGACGGAAGAGGAGCCCTTGGACGGCTTTCTTGCGCTGCCCGGCGCTGTGGCGTTCAAGCTGACTGGCACTGGGGCGGTGGAGCTGGAGCAGAACCCGGCGTACTTCGATGGTTCGAAGGCCGCCGTGCTTTCCGAGAGCGGCCTGCTCTCGATACGCAACATGCGGGAGCTCTCGTTTGCGAAGGTGGAGCTGTACGCCGAAAGCTGCTCGGATGCCAGCCTGGGCGCGGACGGGGCGGATGCCACGCGCCCGCTGGCAGGAGCGGAGTTCACGGTGTACGAGGACGAGGGGTGCGCAGCACCTGCGAAAACGGTCGAGGGCGCAGGCGTGGTGGGAGTGAGCGGCGCCGACGGCAAAGTCTTGCTGCCGTCGCTCAAGGCCGGTACCTACTACGTCAAGGAGATGAAGACGCCTGACGCCCATGTGTCCGATGGTGCCGTCTACCAGCTTGTCATCGCGGCAGACAGCACCATGGAGCGCTTCGCGCCCGTGGGCCAGAGCGGCATCATGGGCCAGGTCGTCAACGACGTCGTCCGCACTGACATCAGCCTCAAGAAGGTATCGGAGACAAACCCCTCGAAGACGCTGCCCGGTTCAACCTACGGGCTGTACAAGCGCGCATCTGCACAAGGCCCGTTCGCCCGGGTGGGCCTCCCTCTGCTCTCGGCCGAGCAGCCGCTCGATCCCGGGCTGCAGCTCATCGCGAAAGCGACGACCGATGCTGACGGCATGCTGACGTTCAAGGGCGTTCTCATGGACCAGGAGTACGTTATACGGGAGCTTGCGGCGCCCGACGGCAGCCTGGTGTCGAAAAATCCCATCGTCATGGCGTTCGCCATGGGCGAGGACAACGTGCCCCGGCTTGTATCGTTCGACGATGGCTCGGGCACGGCCAGGCTGGATGACGACGGTGCTGTCGTGTGGAGGGAACCGCAGGTGATCGTCGATTTCTCGAAGGAAGACGAGAGTGGAGCCCGGTTGGCCGGGGCGGAGCTTGCCGTGGTGGATGCGGGCGGCGCGAGGGTCGTGGGCCCGTGGACATCATCGGGCGATGTCGCCCATCGCAGCGAGGGCGTGCTGGTCGCAGGCGAAAGCTATCGGCTCGTGGAGCTTCGGGCTCCGGACGGATACGAGCTTGCCAAGGACGTAGCGTTCGTGGTGGACGATCCGGTTCTAGGCCCAGACGAGGGCCATGTGCAGGCGGTGTGGATGGTCGACCAGGCCGCCGTGGGGGGCGGTTTTCCGCCGTCGGCATCGGATGCCTCAGGCGGACTCACCAAGACGGGTGACGACCTGTTCTCGCTGGGCTTGCTCCTCGGTGGAGTCGGCCTCTGCGCCACGATGGTCGCCCTTGCGGTTGCGGTGCGCTGTCGTCGCAAGGGCTAACGCCGGACGAGGGCTAAGGCGTTAGAGCGGCTTCTTCATCCAGATATGTTCCACGTGCTCGTCGAGCTCGATCGGGCCGTAGGGCACATAGCCCGCGCGCTCGTAGAACGACGTGACGGAGCATTGGGCATGCAGATGCATCTCGGTCGCGCCGGATGCGCGCGCCAGGCGCTCCGACTCCTCGAGCAGCGCGGCTCCGAGGCCCTCCTTGCGCATCTCGCGCAGCACGGCCAGCCGTCCGAAGACCCAGCGGCCCGCCTCGTCCGGATGGTCCGGATCGGGGAACGTCCGTGCGCAGCCTGCCAGCTTTCCGTCGCGGTACAGGGTGACGTGGATGGTGGCGGGGTCGCCGTCGAGGCCGTCGAACTCGTCTTTGAAACCCTGCTCGTCCATGAACACGCGCTCGCGGACGAAGCGAGCGTCTTGAAACCTGCCCTGCTCGAACCTTAGGTCCATAGGAGACCGCCTTTCTCGATGACGTGCACCACCACCATAGCAGACAAGCAGCCGGGAGCTTCTTGGCAGACGACGGTGTGGATGTTTTCTGCATATGGTTCCGCTCGCGTTCCGCCCCCTGCCTCGCCGAGTCCCCCGAAGGGAAAAGGTGGTAGAATTCTACAGCATGTACCGTTGGATCTGTCGATAGGAAAGATGCTCACCATGCAAATTCGCGAACAACTTGAACAGGTCTTCGACGCGGCCATCGCGGCTGCCGCCGAGGACGGATCGCTTGCGCTCGAAACGCTGCCCGAGGCGGCGCTCGAACGACCGCGCGACGAGGGCAACGGCGATTGGGCCTCCACCGTCGCCATGCGCTCCGCCAAGCTGGCGAAGAAGAGCCCGCGCGAGATCGCGCAGATCATCGTCGACCATCTTCCCGAAAACGACATGATCGCCTCGGTAGACATCGCCGGTCCGGGCTTCATCAACATCCGCCTGGCTCCCGCCGTGCTCCAAGGCGTCGCCGCCACGGCGCGCGCCGAGAAGGGCGACTTCGGCAAGGGCGAGATACCGGAAGGCGAGCGCAAGATCAACCTCGAGTACATCTCGGCGAACCCCACCGGGCCCCTGCACGTGGGCCACGGGCGCTGGGCCGCGCTCGGCGACGCCACGGCGCGCGTCATGCGCCATGCGGGCTACGACGTGTTCGAGGAGTTCTACA
>CAUEBO010000081.1 GCA_958454405.1 uncultured Eggerthellaceae bacterium
ATGGTGGTCGGAGGGGGACTTGAACCCTCGACACGCGGATTTTCAGTCCGCTGCTCTACCAACTGAGCTACCCGACCAGCACGCGTCCGTGAGGACGTGGAACGATATTGTACCGGTCGTTCGGATGCAGGTCAAGCATCCTCCAGGTATTTCTGCGCACGGAACTCATAACGTTCGCCGGATTGCCCGCGCCGTCGGGCCAATTCGGGCATCGCGCGGGCTGCGTCGGCGGATTCGGTCCTTACGGCCGTGCAGCTGGGGCGCGAACCCTTCCGCCGTCGGTTCTATTCGACCCGTCCGCGGATCTTCTTGACGCCGCGGCCCAGCATGCCGCCGAGTTTCGGCAGGTTCTTCGGGCCGAAGATGAGCAACACGACTGCCAAGATGAGCACAAGCTCCGGCAAGCCCATTCCGAATATCTTCATGGCGCGCTCCTCTCTGTTCCCTGCATCGCGCCGGCAGGCCACGGTTCGTCCAAAAAGTATAGCAGCATTAAATTTGTAGTTGCTATAAAATTGAATCAATTCGAATGGATTCTTTATACTGGAGCCATGCGAAGAACGAACGCTTCCCCGATGCCGCGTTCGCATGCGGGCCGTGCCCGGCCGACCGCCAACCGATGGGGCACGTGGAAGCCGGATGGCGGCAGGGCTTGAGCAGGTGCTGCATCCGCTGCGCGGCGGTCGATGCGCCGCCGTCGTGCGATGCGAGAAAAAAGGAGCTGGAATGGCGAACCGAGAAGCCGGAACCCCCCAACCGCAGGAAACGCTGCGCGCCCGCAAGCGCCGCGAAACGCGGGCGGCGATCGAGCATGCGGCCGTTTCGCTGGTGGACGAGCTGGGCTATGACAACGTCACGGTGACGATGGTCTGCGATCGCGCCGTCATCTCGCAGGGCACGTTCTTCAACTACTTCCCCACGAAAGACGCCGCCATCGTGGGTATTCCCGCAATCAGCCTCGATGCCGACGCGGTGCGCGCCGCATACGATGGGCAGGCTTGCGACACGCCCTTCGCCGTCACGCTCGGACTGTTCTTGAAGGTTGTGCGCGAGCTTGATTGGACGAGCGACCTCGCCTCCATGCGCGCTCGCCTGGTCGCGCAGACGCCGGAGCTCATGCGCCTGTTCTTGGACGGCACGTTCGGATTCGTGGCGGGCTTCCGCGGCATTTTGGCCGAGTATCTTGACGATCGCCCGGAGCGTCGCACCTGCGCCGACAGCCTGACGGCTGCGGAGGAGGCCGATCTCGTGGTTGCCCAGGCGCTGGCGGCGGCGAAATTCGCCTTGGCCCGCGCGACCGGGCAAGGCGAAGGCGGCCTGCCTGAAGACGAGGACGTCGAGCGCATTGTGAGAAGGATCGTCGGGTGAGGCGGGCGGCGCCTGCCTTCTGAAGCCCCGTGCGCCGGGAGCCCCGTTTGCCGCGGCGCCTTTTCCCTGCCGTTCGCCTTGGCCCGGCGCAAGCTTGCCGCTCGCGTCCGCTTCATGCGGCCTCGCGCCGGCGATGGTGTGAGGAATGGGGGAACGAGCAGCAGGGACTCGTTGGAAGCATCTACAATAGGCTCCGTCGTTGTCAACGCGCGACGCGCGGCACGGAAAACGCCGCCTCGTGCGATTCAGAGATGGGAGAATCAATGTCCTGCGAACACAAGAACCCGGTCGTCGGCATCATCATGGGATCCGAATCCGACATGCCCGCCATGGAGCCGTGCATGAAGCAGCTCGAGGAATTCGGCGTGCCGTACGAAGTGAAGGTGGCAAGCGCGCACCGCAAGCCGGCCGAGGTGCACGAATGGGCATCCATGGCGCACGAGCGCGGCATCCGCGTGATCATCGCCGCCGCCGGCAAGGCCGCGCACCTTGGCGGCGTGGTCGCGGCCTATACGCCCAATCCGGTCATTGCCGTGCCCATGAAGACGAGCGACCTGGGCGGCCTGGACTCGCTGCTGTCCATGGTGCAGATGCCTTCCGGGGTGCCGGTGGCGTGCGTTGCCATCAACGGCGCGAAGAACGCGGCCATTCTTGCCGTGCAGATCATGGGCACCGGCTGCGACGGCGCTCGCCAGAAGATCATCGACTTCAAACAGGGCATGGCCGAAGCGTAGAAACGGGACCAAAAGAGCGGTGAAGGGGCCGACGGGGCGCTGGCCGACGGAGGCGAGCGCCGTTCGCGCCGCCCGACGCGCACGCGGCGCGAACGGCTCGTTGCCGAAGGCGCTACCCGGGTTGGCCGTTTAATCGCCGAACTCGAACAGGTCGCTCAGGAAGTCGCCGCGCTTCTTCTTTTTGCGGCCCTTCTTGAAGTAATCGTCGTCGTAGTGTTTGTCGAAGCGGCGGTCATCTTGGCGCGGCGCGCTCGCGTGCGCAGCCGGTGCAGCGGTTGCCGGCGCAGACAGGGCGGCCGAGCGTTCGATGATCTTGTCCAGCTCGCCGCGGTCGAGCCAAACGCCGCGGCATTGTGGGCAGTAATCGATCTCGATGCCCTGGCGTTCGCTCATAACCAGGTCGACGTTGCAGAGGGGGCATTTCATAGGGTCTCCTGCTCCTTCTCGGGTGCAGTCGAAATGGTACCGAACGATCTTGCGGCCGCGTTCGCTGTCGGGGAAACGTTACCTGGATTTGACAAAGCCCGTCAGGCGGCTGCTTCGAGCGCCGCGCCGCCGGGGAAAGAGTTCGGGGCGGCCCCTCCGGATGCGCGCGGTATCGCCGCGTCGGGGCAGCGCCGTTCGCACGGGGCGAAGCGCCGGCCCCTTGCGGACGCGCCGGATCGGCAGGCGCTTGTTTGCTATCATGGAGCTTCGAGCAGGAGGGGCGAATGTTTCACGTGAACCATTCGTTCGTGAAAAGAGCGGCGAAGAGAGCGGCACAGAGAACAGCCGAGAGAGCGGCGAAGACAGGCGAGGTGTCATGACGAAGAAACTTCTGATGGGCAACGAGGCGTTCGCGCATGCGGCTTTGGAGGCGGGTGTGCGCGTGGTCGCAGGCTATCCGGGCACGCCGTCCTCCGAGCTCATCGAGATGGTGGCGAAGCTCCATGCTCAAGGTGCTGCGCGCGGGGTGCACGTGGAGTGGTCGACCAACGAGAAGAGCGCGCTCGAGCTGTTGGCGGGCGCGTCCTACACCGGAGCGCGCTGCCTGTTCACGTGCAAGCAGGTGGGCCTCAACGTGGCCAGCGACGCGCTCATGAGCTTGAACTACGTGGGCGTGAGGGGCGGCATGGTGCTGTTCGTGGCTGACGATCCGGGGCCCATCTCGTCGCAGACCGAGCAGGACACGCGCCGCTTCGCCGCTTTCGCGAAGCTGCCCGTGCTGGACCCATCCACGCCGGACGAAGGCTTCGCCATGATGCAGGCCGCGTTCGATCTGTCCGAGCGCTACCGCACGCCCGTCATCGTGCGCCCCACCACGCGCGTCAACCACGCGTCCACGTTCTTCGAGGTGGCCGACGCCACCGAGGCGCGCCCGGTGCCGGAGGAAGGCTTCGAGCGCGATTCGAAATGGGTCATCTTCCCGCGCCGCGCCTACCAGGCGCACGGCGAGATCAACGAGCGGCTGCCGCTGATCGCGCGAGACTTCGCGCATGACCCTGCGCTGGCGGCGTTCAACCCGGCAACGGAAGGCGGCGCGGCGGGCCAGAGCGCTCCGCGCTTCGGCATCGTGGCCGGCGGCGCGTCGGCGGCCTATGCGCGCGAGGCGCTGCGCATGGTCGAAGAACGCGCTGCCGAGCGGGGGATCGACGTGCCGGCGTACCGGTTCTGGCAGGTGGGCACGCCGTTCCCGTTCCCCAAGGACGCGGCTGCGCGCTTCGCCGAGGGCTTGGAGCAGGTGCTCGTGCTGGAGGAGCTCGACCACGTGCTGGAAGACGAGCTGCTCATGCACGCGGGCCGCACGCATGCGCCGTACCAGGTGAAAGGCAAGCTCACCGGCGACGCGCGCGACCGCGGCGAGAACGACGTGGACGACATCGCTTCTCGCCTCGCGGCGTTCCTCGGCATCCCGCAGGTTCTGCCCGCTTCTCCGACGCCCGCCGCCGAACCTGGAACGAACGATTCGCACGAAACGCTCTCCTACAACGCTCCCGCCGACGACCCGCTGCCCATCCGCCCGCCTGTGCTGTGCGCCGGCTGCCCCCATCGCGGCAGCTTCTACGCGGTGAAGCGCGCGCTGGGCAAGGCGCCCGCCGTGCTGTGCGGCGACATCGGCTGCTACACGCTGGGCAACGCCATGCCGCTCGACGCGGTGGACACGTGTTTGTGCATGGGTGCGGGCATCACCATGGCGCAGGGCTTCGCCGTGGCCGAGCCGCACAAGAAGACGCTCGCGTTCGTGGGCGATTCCACGTTCTTCGCCAGCGGCCTGCCGGGCATCGTGAACGCCGTGTACAACGGCCACGACATCACGGTGTGCGTGCTGGACAACGCCACCACGGCCATGACCGGTTCGCAGCCGCACCCCGGCACCGGCGTCACGCTCATGGGCCCGAAGCGCGAGCCCATCTCCATCGAGCGCGTGTTGGAGGCTGTGGGATTCGACTGCATCGTGCACGCCGATCCGCTCGATCTGGAAGGCTCCGTCGCGGCGGCGAAGGAGGCCATCGGCCATGAGGGCCCCAGCGCCATCCTGTTCGAATCGCCGTGCATCCAGCTGGTCAAGCCGGGCGTTCCGGCGTCGGTGAGCGCTGAAGCCTGCACGGGCTGCAAGAAGTGCATCACCGAGATCGGCTGTCCCGGCATCGGCTTCGACGCCGACGCGCGCGGCCCGAAGAGCGGGGAGCGCGGCCAGGCGTTCGTCGATGCCAGCCTGTGCAACGGATGCACCCTGTGCACGCAGATATGCCCCTTCGGCGCGCTGTCATCCTGAGCGCAGGCGGCGAAGCCGCCGGAGTCGAAGAATTCCGCGCGGCGCCAGCGGAAAACGTCAGGGCTGTCGCCGCACGGGGTTTTCGCATCCCCGCCTCGCGGAGCCTCCCTGCGCTCGCTTCGCGTGCTCGGGAGTTCGGCAGTCCGCTGGACTGTCGAATGCTTCGCTCGCTCAGGATGACAGAAAGGGCAACTGCGCGCTCGGGGAGGCCAATGGGGTGCGCATTGCTCATGTAGGATCGGTTTGATCTAGGTTGGAAACAAGAGCGAATGTTTCACGTGAAGCATTCGTCGGAAGGAGGCTCCCATGCGTAACGTGTTGCTTTCGGGCGTGGGCGGGCAAGGCACCGTGCTGGCGGCGAAAGTGCTGGCCCAAGCCGCCCAGGACAAGGGCTGGCAGGTGCGCACGGCCGAGACCATCGGCATGGCGCAGCGTGGCGGCAACGTGGTGTCCCACGTGCGCATGGGCGATTGCGGCGAAGCCGTGTTCGCGCCGCTCGTCGCGCAGGGCACCGCCGATCTGGTCATCGCGTTCGAGCCTGCCGAGGCGGCGCGCGTGCTGCCCTTCCTCGCGCCGGACGGCATGCTGGTCACGGCCACCACCGCCATCCAGCCGGTGACCGCCGCGCTGTCCGACAAGCCCTATCGCGCCGACGACGTGCTGGCGAACATCGAACGCTCGCTGGCGGGCACGTCCGCCAGCTTCGCGGCCATAGACGACATCGCGCTCACCGACGCGGTGGGCAGCCGCAAGGTGCTGAACTCGGTGCTGCTGGCCAGCGCTCTCAAAGAGGGCCGAATCCCGCTCGACCTGGACGACCTGCGCCGCGCCCTCAAGGAGTGCGTCAAGCCGCGCTTCGTCGACCTGAACCTGGCCGCTGTGGACGCGGTCGTTTCGGCTTCGTAGGCGAGGCGGCTCGTTTCGCGTCCGCGCCGCCGCCCGCTGCTGGCGATGCCGCCCGCTGCTGGCGATGCCGCCCGCCCCCTGCCAGCGGGCAATCGACGCCTCCCTGTATCCCTTTGCGTACGTTTCGGTAGGGGGGTGTCGTTTGCTGCTATACTTGCGTGCTATGATGGCTGCCTGGCGCGGAAGGCGATCCCGATTCCCCGCGCACGATGCGAGACGAGGTGCGATCGGCGATGGATTCCGCACTGCTGAACGAGGCTGTTGAGCTGACCAGGCGGCTTTGGCGCGCCTATTTGATCGCGCCTTCGGATGAAGGCGGCCAGTTCATTCTCGACTCCCTGTACCGGGAGAACTTCTCGCTGATCGGCACGGGCAAGCACGAGGTGTATCTCGATCTCGACGCGTTTCTCGCGGGTTTCGAGCGCGATCAGGAGGAGGCGCAGGGCATCACGTTCGAGGTTCTGGACGAGTACTGCGAGGCGCGTCCGCTTGGCGAGGACGCCTGCCTGGTGCTGGGCACGCTGTGGGTTCGCGAGCGAGCGGACGAGCCGAAGCCGCTGCTCGTCGAAATGGACACGCGCTTCAGCCTGATCTTCCGCTTAGAGAACGGACGCTTGCTTCTCGCGCACCTGCACCATTCGACGCCGAACGTCGACCAGCGGCGCGAAGAGTACTATCCCAAAACGGTGACGGAGCAGGCCAACGCGGCGCTTGCGTACTCGAAATCGTTGGAGCGCTGCGCCGAGCTTGATTCCATGACCGAGCTGCTCAACCGCATCGCCTTCGAGAACCACGTGTCCGAAACGCTTGCCCGCGACGGGGGCGGAGGCGTGTTCTTCATGATCGACCTCGACGATTTCAAACAGGTGAACGATACCCTCGGCCATCCTGAAGGAGACCGGATCATCATGGAATCCGCCGACGTGCTGCGCGTCGTGTTCGCCGGCGATGCGCTGGTCGGGCGCATGGGCGGCGACGAGTTCGGCGCGTTCGTCGAAGGGCCTCTGAGCGCGGGCGAAGCGGAGCTGAAGGCGCGCGAGCTCATCGAGCGCTGGGGCGCCCGCTCGTCCGTGCGGGACGTCGGGTTCGGTTGCTCCGTCGGATTGGTGCTGGTCGAGCGCGGGCAGTCCTTCTTCGAGCTGTACCGGATGGCCGACGAGGCGCTCTATACCAGCAAGCACGACGGCAAGGGGCGCTTCAGCTGGTGAAGAATTGCCGGGCGCGCGTTGTTTTTCAGGCGGTTTCGTCTAGAATAGAAGCCATGCACATGCACGAAGACATCCTATCCTCCCCAGCCGTGGTTTCGGCTGGGCGATGGCGTTAGCTTCAAGTCTCGCCTGGCGGACATGGAGCGCGCATCGGCGTGCTCCAAACGGTCCCGACTTGTCAGCGCCCCGCGGCCCAAGCGAACTTGAAGCGATCACGATTCCGCTCCCATCAGCCATCGCAGGAAACGAGGACCCCTTATGCAGATGACCGACGATCAGCTCGCGCTCATCAAGAAGCAGTTCAAAACCCTGAAGGACCGCTCTGCCTTCTACGCCGCCAAATTCGACGGCATCGATCTGACCGACGTGCAAACCCAGGAAGACTTCGAGAAGCTGCCGTTCTCGGAGAAGGACGACCTGCGCAACGCCTACCCGCTGGGCTTGCAGGCCGTGCCCGACGAGGAAATCGTGCGCGTCCATTCGTCGTCGGGCACCACGGGAACGCCGGTCGTCATCCCTTACACGCAGCAGGACGTGACCGATTGGGCCATCCAGTTCGCTCGCTGCTATGAGACGGCGGGCATCACGAACAAGGACCGCATCCACATCACTCCCGGCTACGGCCTGTGGACGGCAGGCATCGGCTTCCAGCTGGGCGCCGAGCGCCTGGGCGCCATGGCCATCCCTATGGGGCCCGGCAACACCGAGAAGCAGCTGCGCATGATGCAGGACCTGAAGTCCACCGTGCTGTGCGCCACGAGCTCCTACGCGCTGCTTTTGGCTGAAGAGATCGCCGAACGCAACCTGCGCGACAAGGTGTTCTTGCGCAAGGGCGTCATCGGGTCCGAGCGTTGGGGCGACAAGATGCGCCATCGCATCGCCGACGAGCTGGGCGTTGAGATATACGACATCTACGGCCTCACCGAGGTGTACGGCCCCGGCATCGGCATCTCGTGCGACGAGCATCACGGCATGCACGTGTGGGAAGACTTCGTGTACTGCGAGATCGTGGACCAGAACACCGGCGAGACCCTGCCCGACGGCGAGGTGGGCGAGCTCGTGCTGACCACGCTGCGCAAGCAGGGCGCGCCGCTCATCCGCTACCGCACGCACGACCTCACGCGCATCCTCCCCGGACAGTGCGCCTGCGGCCTGCACCATCCGCGCATCGACACGCTGGTGGGCCGCACCGACGACATGTTCAAGGTGAAGGGCTGCAACATCTTCCCCGCGCAGGTGGAGGAGATCATCAGCATCACCGACGGCGCGTCTTCGGAGTACCAGGTGATGATCGAGCACATCATGGGCAAGGACGTGCTCACCGTGCTGTTCGAGACGCCGCTCGAGGGCGAGGCGAAGGAGCGCGCCGAGCAGGAGCTGGCCATGATCTTCAAGGCGAAGTGCGGCTGCACCCCGGATGCCAAGGGCGTGCCCATGGGCGAGCTGCCCCGTTCGGAGAAGAAGACGAAGCGCATCTTCGACAGCCGGTACTAAGCTCGTTGTCCGCGCTGCCCCTTGTTCACGTTGCTGCAAAGCGCCCCAAGAACCGGTCGGTTCTTGGGGCGCTTGCTCTATGTTGCCACCATTGACAGAGATCAGACCAATGCGCCTGCCGCAGTCCGACCAGATTCTTCGGACGGGTTTCATCGCTTAGCGAAGAGATCTGTGGCCTGGTCTGCTCCCGGGTGCTTGGATTCGCGAACAAGCGGACATAGGTACGTCAATGGCGTTTAACATAGAGAAGGCCCGTTCGTGGCAGAAAACGGCGTTAGTTGATCAGCTCAGAGGCGCCATGGCGCTCGTTCGACGCCTTGCCTCCGCGAGCTGCCGCGAATGGTCTGGTCGCAGCCCTGCCGCTTCTGAGGACATCTAAACCGGTGGCGCGCCGATGATCAACTAACGCCGAAAACCGCCACGGACCCGAGCTTTGCCGTCAAACCACCCTTGCCACGCCCTGGTCGATCCTCCTCCATGGTGCCGGCTGGTCTTTTCGGAAGCATTCGGCCCCAACCGCGAATGACTGAAAACACGGTCGAATGCGCAGTCGTCGAGCACAAAACCGGGCACGCGAATTCCACGACCAGGCGTTTTGCGCAGTCAAGGCGCGAAAAGGGCGCGGACCGGCCTCGCAGACTGTACATTCGACCGCGGTTTCGGTCATTTTTGATTTCGCCCGGAGCCGGCCGGTCTTTGGAAGGATCCGTCCCCTTCATGAGGAGGCCTCCCGTTCAACCCGATGGGGAATCTGCTCGAAAGGCTGCGCACGCCGGTGTGCGCCAACGGCGGTTTGACGGCGATTGAAGCATCCGCAATTGCACCGATGTCGACAGGCGCCGATTGCCCGGACGCTCCGAAGGCTCGCCGAGGAACGGATCTCACCCATTTTTTACGTCGCACTTCCGCTCCACTATGGTAAAGTATGCGCATGCATTCCGCGAAGGGACATATGGTCGTCAACGAGCGTTGGCGCTTCGAGCTGGCCGTGGCCGCTGCGTGCCGCGCGTTCGCCCCGCGTCCCACGGAACTGCTGTCCGCCTCCGATGTCGGAGGGGCCTCTGCGCAGCCGAGTGCTTCCGAGCCGCGCTACATCTCCTATTATTCCTACCGATACCTCTAGCACATGGGTTTGCCCCGTGGTGCTGCGACGTGCCGGGTTCCGGCGCGGCGCACCCGCAGCCGGCAAAGTCATGTGCGCCTTCCATTCTCGCAGGTCAGGCAAAGTCAGCAAAACGCTTTGCGGTGCGTGAGATTGACTCGTTGCGCGGCTGAGCGTGCTTTTGCACGTGAAGGCAAGCGCAAAAGGGCCAAGATCGCGTGCGGCAAAGCGTTGCAGCATCGAGTTCTTCCGTCGTTCGGAAGAACGACGGAAGGATAGAAATGATCGAAAAGATATGCATGGTGCTCATCTTCGTGGGCGTGGCGGTGGGCGTGGGTATCTACTGCCGACGCCACACCGGCACCGTCGACGGCTTCATCCTGGGCGGGCGCAACGTGGGACCGTGGCTTTCGGCGTTCGCGTTCGGCACGAGCTACTTCTCCGCCGTCATCTTCGTGGGTTACGCCGGCCAGTTCGGCTGGAAGTACGGCGTGGCCGCCACGTGGATCGGCATCGGCAACGCCATTCTGGGCAGCTTGCTGGCCTGGTGGGTGCTGGGGCCGCGCACGCGCGAGATGACGCACCGCCTGGGCGCGTCCACGATGCCCGAGTTCT
>CAUEBO010000082.1 GCA_958454405.1 uncultured Eggerthellaceae bacterium
TGTTCGTGGGCTCCGCCTACAAGAACAAGGGCGTGCAGGAGCTGCTCGACGCCGTGGTGGACTACCTGCCGAGCCCCCTCGACATCCCCGCCATCAAGGGCACGAACCCCGACACGGGCGAAGATGACGAGCGTCCCGCCGACACGAAGGCCCCGTTCTCGGCGCTGGCCTTCAAGATCATGACCGATCCGTTCGTGGGCAAGCTCACCTATCTGCGCGTGTACTCCGGGCGCCTTGATTCCGGCTCGTACGTGAACAACGCCAGCAAGGACAAGAAGGAGCGCATCGGCCGCCTGCTGCAGATGCACTCCAACCAGCGCGTCGACATCGACGAGTGCGCCGCGGGCGACATCGTGGCGGTCGTGGGCCTGAAGGCCACGTCCACCGGCGACACGCTCTGCGACGAGAAGCACCCCATCATCCTGGAGTCCATGGAATTCGCCGAGCCGGTCATCGACATCGCCGTCGAGCCGAAGACGAAGGCCGAGCAGGACAAGATGGGCGTGGCGCTGCAGAAGCTGGCCGAGGAGGACCCGACGTTCCGCGTGTCCACCAACCAGGAGACCGGCCAGACCATCATCGCCGGCATGGGCGAGCTGCACCTCGAGATCATCGTCGACCGCCTGCTGCGCGAGTTCAAGGTGGAGGCCAACGTGGGCAAGCCCCAGGTCGCCTACCGCGAAACGGCCACGAAGGAAGTCGACAACGTCGAGGGCAAGTTCGTGCGCCAGTCCGGCGGTCGCGGCCAGTACGGCCATGCGGTCATCAACCTCGTTCCTCAGGAGCCCGGCAAGGGCTACGAGTTCGAGAACAAGATCGTGGGCGGCGTCGTGCCGAAGGAGTACATCACCCCGATCGACAAGGGCATCCAGGAGGCGCTGAACTCCGGCGTGCTCGCCGGCTACCCGGTGGTCGACATCAAGGTGGAGCTGGTTGACGGCTCGTACCACGAGGTCGACTCCTCCGAAGCCGCGTTCAAGGTGGCCGGCTCCATGGCTGTCAAGAACGCGCTCAAGAAGGCCTCCCCGGTCATCCTCGAGCCGATGATGGCCGTCGAGGTCGAGACGCCCGAGGAGTACATGGGCGACGTCATGGGGAACCTCTCCAGCCGTCGCGGCCAGATCCAGGGCATGGGCGACCGCGGCAACGCCAAGACCATCAAGGCGAAGGTTCCGCTGTCCGAGATGTTCGGCTACGCCACCGACCTGCGTTCGACGACGCAGGGCCGCGCTTCGTACACGATGCAGTTCGATTCGTACGAGGCAGTGCCGAAGAACGTGGCGGAGGAAATTATCAGCAAGGCCGGCGGCAACGCCTAGGGCGTGCGCGCGAGCATAACGGAGGTAAAGTAAGTGGCTAATCAAAAGATTCGCATCCGCTTGAAGGGGTACGATCATGAGATCGTGGACCAGTCCACGAAGCTCATCGTCGATACCGCGCAGAAGACGGGTGCCAAGGTGTCCGGTCCTATCCCGCTGCCGACGGAGCGCAACCTGTACTGCGTCGTCAAGGGCCCGCACGTCGACAAGGATTCGCGCGAGCAGTTCGAGATGCGCACGCACAAGCGCCTCATCGACATCCTGGAGCCGACCCCGAACACGGTCGATTCCCTGATGCGCCTCGATCTCCCTGCCGGCGTCGACATCGAGATCAAGCTGTAAAGGGGGATGTGCGATATGATCAACGCCATCTACGGTAAGAAAATCGGCATGACCCAGATCTTCAGCGAGGACGACCGCGTCATCCCCGTCACGGTGATCCAGGCCGAGCCGAACAAGGTCTGCCAGGTCAAGACGAAGGACAGCGACGGCTACGAGGCCGTGCAGCTGGGCTTCGGCGCCATCAAGGAGAAGAAGGTCAACAAGCCCATGGCCGGCCACTTCGCCAAGCAGGGCACGGCTCCCACGCGCTATCTGCGCGAGGTGCGCGTGGAGAACGCGGGCGAGCACGCCGTGGGCGACGAGCAGACGGTCGCCGCGTTCAACGAGGTGAAGAAGGTCGACGTCACCGGCACGTCCAAGGGCAAGGGCTTTGCGGGCGTCATGAAGCGCTACGGCTTCCGCGGAGGTCCGGGCGGCCACGGCTCGCACTTCCACCGCGCCCCGGGCTCGGTGGGCCAGTGCGCCACGCCGTCGCGCGTGTTCAAGGGACTCAAGCTCCCCGGCCATATGGGCTGCGATACCGTGACCGTGAAGAACCTCGAGGTCGTGCGCATCGACGAGGACCAGAACCTCATCCTCGTCAAGGGCGCCGTCCCCGGTGCCAAGAACGGCGTCGTCCGCGTCCGCATGGCGTAACACCTGAACCGTAAAAGGAGCTTTCAAATCATGACGACTATCGATATCAAAAACGCGAGCGGGAAGAAGGCCGGCACCGCCGAGCTTGCCCCCTCCGTGTTCGGCATCGAGCCGAACGTGCACGTCATGCACCAGGTGGTGCGCTCGCAGCGCGCTGCGTGGCGGCAGGGCACGAGCAACACGCTCACGCGCGGCAAGGTGAGCGGCGGCGGCAAGAAGCCGTGGCGCCAGAAGGGCACCGGCCGCGCCCGGCAGGGCACCATCCGCGCGCCCCAGTGGGCCGGCGGCGGCACCGTGTTCGGCCCGCATCCCCGTTCCTACGCGTTCCATGTGAACAAGAAGGAAGTCAAGCTGGCCCTGCGTTCCGCGCTGTCCGCCAAGCTGGCCGACGGCGAGCTGCATGTCGTGGAGAACTTCTCCTTCGAGAAGCCTCGCACGAAGGACGCCGTCGCCGTGCTGAAGGCGCTCGGCCTCGAAGGCCGCACCACCATCGTCATCCCCGATGACGACGTGAACGCCTACCTGTCGTTCCGCAACATCCCGAAGGTGAACGTCATCCCCGTCTCGGAGGCGAACACCTACGAGTTCATCGACAACAAGGCGCTCGTCTTCACGGCCGACGCCCTGAAGCGCATCGAGGAGGTGCTCGCATAATGAAGGATCCCCGCGAGATCATCATCCGCCCCATCATCACGGAGCATAGCTACGACATGATGGAAGGCAACACCTACACCTTCGAGGTGGCCAAAGACGCCAACAAGGTCGAGATACGCCAGGCCGTCGAAGCCATCTTCGACGTCACGGTGGTGAAGGTGAACACGCTCAACGTGAAGCCGAAGCCCAAGCGCGTCCGCTACCAGGCCGGCAAGACCCGCACGTGGAAGAAGGCCATGGTCACGCTCAAGGAAGGCGATACCATCGAGCTGTTCGCGTCGTAAGCCGTTCCATCCATACGGCAACGCATCGCTGCAAGCGCCCCGCACCATGCGGGGCGCTTCTCGTTTTCGGGGCGCTCGAATCGATGAAGCGAGATCACCCAAAAGGGGGAAACCGGATTTGACCCCTTTGGGGAATGGATTTCGCAGCGCGCTTCTCTGTATATGGGACCAAGGGGATCAATCGCGATCCGATCGAGGATATAGCAGGGAGTGATGCATCATGTATTTCGATCCGAAGAGGGGAATGCAGTCGGCTGCAGCGAATGGGATGACGCGGAGGAGCTTTTTGGCGGGCGCCGCATTGGCTGGCGCCGGAGCGGCGGCAGCCGGCTTGGCCGGGTGCGCGCCGGGATCCTCCAGTGCCGCATCGGGGGAGGGCGCATCCGCGCCGTCTTCGGGCGAGGGCGCGATGAACGCGGATGCGTACTTCGACAAGTGGAGCTTCGAAATACCCGACGAAGCCATCGCGGAGGACGATATCGCCGAGACCGTCGAGGCGGAGATCGTGGTGGTGGGCGCCGGCACGGGCGGGCTGGCCGTTGCGAACTCGGCCGCCGAAGAGGGCGCGGACGTCGTGCTCATCAGCGCGAGCAGCAAGCCCATCAGCCGAGGCGGCTCGAACCACGCCGTCTACAGCAAGACCATGGAAGCTTTGGGCATCCCGCGCAACGACGCCTCGTGGTACGAGAAGGAGCTGCAGGCCAACGGCGCGCGCGTCGATGCCCGCAAGTGGTACAAGTACTACAACAACTCCGAGCAGGCCATGAACTGGCTCATCGACATCATGGAGGAGCGCGGCTACACGACCGGCATCGAGCCGTTCATACCCACGCTCGACAACGAGAGCGGCTCCATCTACTACGTGCCCGGCGCGCACGGCTGGTACGACGACGAGCATCCGGGCATGGGCATGAACCAGGCGCTCGTCGTCAACGAGCTGGCCAGCCGCTTCGAGGAGCTCTCCGGCACCGCCATCCGCTACAACAACATCGCGCGCCAGCTGGTGCGGGGCGATGTTCCCAACGGCACCGAGGGGCGCGTGAGCGCCGTGATCGCCGAGCGGCCGGACGGGACCTATGCCAAGTACGTGGGCACGAAGGCCGTGGTCCTGGCGACGGGCGACTTCTCCACCAACCGCGAGATGATGGCGAAGTACGCGCCGCAGGCCGTGAAGTACATCGCCGAAGGCGAGTTCGACGCGGAAGCCGACTACGACAAGGAACTGTTCTACGGCGGCCTGTTCCCCGGCGACGGCCAGAAGATGGGCCTGTGGGTGGGCGCCGCCTGGCAGAAGGCGTGGCCGTGCTGCCCGAACGGCGGCGGGGTGAAGGCGGGCCCCATGGACGGCGTGCTGCCGTTCACCGGCTTGACGGTCAACCGCAACGGCAAGCGCTACTGCAACGAGTACGGCATGCTGGGCACGCTGCCCTTCACCACCGAGATGGGCTGTCCGGGCGGCGTTTCGTATGCGATATGGGACATGAACTACGCCGAGCAGTACCCGCTTCCCTGGGTTGACGGCGGTGCCCCTTACGGCCAGGATGCCGAGCTGAGCGTGGAGGAGACGGTGGCCTCCTGGGAGACCAACGTCGAGTCCCGCGCGTTCGTGAAAGCCGACACGCTCGAGGACCTCGTGGAACAGCTGGGCCTTCCTGAAAGCACGCTCGACAGCATCCGGGCCTACAACGCCGATTGCGAGGCGGGCGTGGACAGCGAGTACCACAAGGACCCGTCTCTCATGATCCCGGTGGCGAAAGCGCCGTTCTACGGCGCGGTTTCCGACACGAGCTTCTTCTTGACGGTGCTCGGGGGCCTTCGCACCGATGATGACATGCGCGTGTGCGACGAGGACGACAACCCCATCGAGGGGCTCTACAACGTCGGCAGCATGGCCGGCGACATGTTCTACGCTCAGTACACCTACATGATCCCCGGCTTCACGTACGGCAGCAACCTGACCTTGAGCTACGTGACGGGCAAGTTCATCGTCGAAAACGAGTAGGCCCCTGAGCACGTCTCGCCTTCGATGCGCGGATGGTCGGCGGCGATTCGGGGGCGGACCTCCCGAACCCCTCCTCGGGAGGTCCGCCCCTGTTCAAAAGCCGTATGCTACAATCGCAAAGAAACGCGGTCCCTTGCAGCTGCAAGGGCGAGTCCGCGGCGGCTTCGGCGGGCGAAGCGCTCGGGGAGGGCTCGTGCCGGGCGCCCCGGCGATGCGATCCTTGGGACGCCTGGTGCGGCGGATCGCTTGCCGCAGCCTCTGGGGGGAGGAGGGAAGATGAACAGCACGGAGGAGCCTGCGGGTCCGCTTCTGCGCAGCCAGTTCGAGCAGTTCCGGGCAATGCTGTCGAGCCATCGCAGCCTTGTCGCCTCCCTTTCCCTGTTCAGCAGCTGGCTTTTCGCCATGAGCTGGAGCGGCGTGCTCAGCACGTCGCTCGGCGTCTTCGCCGCCGGGTCCGGCATGAACGGCTTTTGGCTGACGTCGCTCGTCGTCTGCACGCTCGTGCTCGGCGTCTTCTTCTCCGTTCCACGGCTCCGCCGCGGCGTCGGCTCCATCGGCTTGGCTGCAAGCGCCTGCTGCATGGCGGCGAGCGTCGCGTCGGTGGGCGTGGCGGGCCTCGTCCCGGGGGCCGAATCGTATCTGCGCTTCGGCGGAGGGGTGCTCTCCGGGTTGGGCACCGGCGTCATGACGGCGTACTGGGGCATGCTCATCACGCGCTACGATTCCGGCGTCGTGCTCCATTTCGTCGCGTTCTCCTTGCTGGTGAGCGCGGTCCTGACGATCCTCATGTCCTTGGCTCCCAGGATCGTCGCCCTTGCCTGCATGGTGGCGCTGCCCTTTGCGGCCATGCACGCGTTTCGCCTGGCGCTCCGTTCCGACAACGAGGTGTCCGGGCACGCGGCGGGCCGCGCGCCCGCTTCCCCCGCGCCTCCAGCCGAGCCTGCCGCTGCGGGAAGGTCGAAAGGCCGCATATCGCCGCTCGCCGTCTTCATGGGGCTCGTGGTGGTGCTCGGCGTGTCCGCCGGGCTGCTGCGCAGTTTGATGAGCGCGGACGTGCAGGCCGATCAGGGCGCCTGGGTGTTCGGGATCGCCACCATCGGCGCCGTGGCCATGCTGCTGTTGTCGAAGGTTCCGGGCGGCGGCGAGTCGTTCGCCCTGTTCTATCGCGCTATCGGGTTCATCGCCGCCGCGTTCATCGTGATGGCCCTGGCCGTGCAGCAGACGGCGGGCCGCGAGTCGTTCGCTTTGGGCATCCACACGATGGGGTTCATGTACTTCTACGGCCTGCTGTGGGTGTTCTGCGTCATATACACGCGGCAGTACGCCGATGCGGCGCGCGTGTTCATCGGCGGATTCCTGGCGAACCAGGCCGGCCAGATCGTTGGGGCCCTCGCAGGGGGCTGGTTCCAAACGGCGTTCGACGCGCAGGCCGTCGTCTCACCCGTCTCGAACGCCATGATCTACCTGCTGCTGTTCGCCACCATCGCGCTGATGGCCCGCCTCAGCTCCGCATCGAAGCCGCGCGAGACGATGACGAGCGAGGAATCCATGGCCAGGGCCTGCGCGATCGCCTCAAAACGGCACGGGCTGACGCCGCGCGAGAGCGAGATCCTCCGCTACCTGGTGAAAGGATACGATCGGGGGTTCGTGGCGCAGAGTCTTTCGGTGTCGTCGGAAACGGTGAAGTCCCACACGCGCCACATCTACGAGAAGCTGGGCGCCCATACGCGCCTGGAGCTGTTCAACGCCGTCGCGCGCTGCTTGGACGAGGAGGCGGGCGCGTAGCCGCGCCGGCGTTGGAGCTTCGGTTCCCGATCCGCGCAGTCCCGTGCCGTCGGGAGGCCAGGGCGCAAAGGGGGGGAGGGCATCCCGCAGTCGCCCTGGAGCTTGCTGCAGGTTGCGGCGGGGATGTTGCCGCTGGCGGCAGCGCTCCTCTTCGTGTAAGGTGGAGCAGTCCGCAGTTGTCTTGCAAGGGAGGGAAGCGGCGATGGCTTTCGTCGAATTCCGCGATGTGCGCAAAGTGTACCGCATGGGCGAGGTCGAGGTGGCCGCCGTCGACGGCATGACGTTCGACATAGAGCGCGGCGAGCTCGTGGTGGTCGTGGGCCCGTCGGGCGCCGGCAAGACGACCCTGCTCAACATGCTGGGAGGCATGGACGGCTGCTCGTCGGGAACCATCCTGCTCGACGGCCGCACGGTGAGCGCCTTTTCCGAGAAGGAGCTCACGTACTACCGCCGCTACGACATCGGCTTCGTCTTCCAGTTCTACAACCTCGTGCAGAACCTCACGGCGCTCGAGAATGTGGAGCTGGCCAGCCAGATCTGCACCGACCCGCTCGATGCCGCCACCGTCTTGCGGCAGGTGGGCCTGGGGCACCGGCTCGACAACTTCCCGGCCCAGCTCTCAGGCGGCGAGCAGCAGCGCGTTGCCATCGCCCGCGCGCTCGCGAAGAACCCGAAGCTTCTGCTGTGCGACGAGCCCACGGGCGCGTTGGACTACCAAACGGGCAAGGCCATCCTCAAGCTGCTGCAGGACACTTGCTACGAGACCGGCAAGACCGTCGTGCTCATCACGCACAACTCCGCGTTCACGGACATCGCCGACCGCGTCATCCACGTTCGGGAGGGGCGCGTGGCTGGCGAGGACGTGAACGAGCACCCTGCATCCGCCGAATCCATCGAGTGGTAGCCGGAGCCTTGTGAGAAGCGCGTTCAGAACAGAGACGCTCCGCTCGATCACCCATTCGCTCGGGAGGTTCCTGGCCATCGCGGCCATCGTCGCGTTGGGCACGGGCTTCTACGCCGGCCTGCGCATGACCGCGCCCGACATGAAGCTGGCGGCCGACGAGTTCTACGACGGGACGGCCCTCATGGACATCCGCGTCGTCTCGACGCTCGGCCTCACCGACGGCGACCTCGCGGCCCTGCGCCAGGTGGAGGGCGTCGAGGCCGTCATGGGCGCCTACGAGACCGACGTCATGGCCATGATCGCGGGCGAGCAGTACGCAACGCGCGTGCATTCGCTGCCCGATGCTGCGCGGGACAGCGACACCTCCGACGGCGTCCATGCGCTTTCCCAGGATGCCGGCTATTTGAACCGGCCCATCCTCGTGGAGGGATCCTGGCCTGAAAACGAGGGGGAATGCGTGCTGTCGGCCGACCTCGTGGTGAACGGCTCGACGAGCATCGGGGACGCCGTCGTCATCACGGAGGGCGTCGGGGACGTGGACGAGACGCTGGCCACGCGCACGTACACCGTGGTGGGCTACGTGAGCTCCTCGTACTACGCCACCTCGTCGAGCATGGGCACCACCACGCTCGGCACCGGCGCCATCCAGGAGTACCTGTACGTGCCGGAAAGCGACTTCGACGACGATCTGCCCTACACCGAAGCGTTCATCGCCGTGCGCGGCGCCGCCGGAGAGCACGCTTCAAGCGATGCCTACGACCAGCGCGTTGCCGAGGTCGTGGACCGCATCCAGGCCATCGCCCCCGAGCGCGAGCAGACGCGCGTCGATGGGCTGAAGGCCGATGCCCAGAAAGAGCTCGACGACGGCCGCGCCGAATACGAGCGCCAGAAGGCCGACGCCCAGGCGCAGTTGGACGAGGCCGAGCGCCGGTTGGACGAGGCGGCCGCGACCATCGCCCGCAGCGAGCAGGACCTGGCCGACGGCCAGGCGTCCTACGAGCGCGGGGTTTCGGAGCTGGCCGGCCAGCGCGAGGCGGCCGAGGCCCGGCTCGCCGACGGCGCGCGACAGCTCGAGGAGGGGCAGGCCCAGCTCGATGCCGGCCGGGCGGCCCTTGACGAGGCCGCGGCGCTGCTCGAAGCCGCGTGGGCCCAAGCGGGCTTGACGTACGATCAGGCTGAAGGGCTTTCGGGCCAGCTGTCGCAGCAGATCGCCCTCGATCGGGAGGCGCTCGCGGCTCTGCAAGCGCAGCTGGAAGGGCTCGATCCCGCAAGCCAGGAATACCAGACCATCGCGGAGCAGGCCGCCCTTTTGCAAGGCAAGGTGCAGGCGGAGAGCGATCAGCTGGACAAACTGCAAGACCTCATCCAAAACCAAGACGAGCTTCAGGCGCAGACGGCCGAGCTTGACGATACGGCCGCCCAGCTCGACCGGAGCCGCGCCGACCTTGCCGCCGCACGCCAACAGGCCGACTCCCAGCTGGCAGCCGCCCAGCGGCAGCTCGACGAAGCCGCGGCGCAGCTGGCGAGCGGCCGCGAGCAGCTTGCGCAGGGCCGGGCCGACTACGAGGAAGGCCTCGCCGAGTACGAGCGGCAGCGGGCCGACGCCGATGCGAAGCTGGCCGACGCCCAGCGCGAGCTCGACGATGCCCAGCGGCAGATCGACGACCTCGAAGCTCCCGACTGGCTCGTCATGGACCGCACGGCGAACTACGGCGTGGCCAGCTTCGAAGCCGACGCGGATCGCGTGGATTCCATCGCGCAGGTGTTCCCGTTCATCTTCTTCCTGGTGGCCGCGCTCGTGGCGCTCACCACCATGACGCGCATGGTGGAGGAGGAGCGCGTGCTCATCGGCACGTTCAAGG
>CAUEBO010000083.1 GCA_958454405.1 uncultured Eggerthellaceae bacterium
AACCTGGATAGCTGGTACCAAAAACCAGAGTCCTGCCGTTGGACGATGGCCCAGTGAGCTCGGTTCGCGGACGGGCGCTGCGGCGGAAAAAGAAAATGGTGGGCCGTGAGGGAATCGAACCCGCGACCTTGGGATTAAAAGTCCCCTGCTCTACCAACTGAGCTAACGGCCCACGTCCGCTGCAATGCGCGAGTACCCATTTTAGCCGGGTGCGCTGGGCGGGTCAATGATTATATTCGACGGAGGGAACTCCAGCCGAAAAGGAGGGCATGCCTGAAATCGAACTTGAGGATGACTGAGCGAAAGCCCCGGATCATGGTGGGGGTCCCGCTGAAAAGCGAACGAAAGGACCAGCTGGGAAGAACAAGGGAAAGAGCGGATCGTCGAAACCGACGAGACGAGGGCGTGAAGGCACCGTGGCGTCATCGCGCCGTGAACAAGGAAGCGTATAATGGCAGGAATCCGCTGCAACAAACGAACCTCTACCGACGAAAGGCGTGATGTGCCATGTGGTGCTCGAAGGTCCTGGTGGCGTATGACGGCTCGGCCCCCTCGGCCAAGGCGATCGACCTCGCCCGCTCCATTGCCGCGCAGGACAGCCAGGTGGAGCTTCTGCTCGTGCACGTGTTCAAGCTGTACGGCATGGGCACCGGCGCCGAAACGGTGCTGCTTGACGAAGCGAACCGGGTGCTCGCCGACCTGCAGCGCATCGCCGAAGAGGTGCCGAACGAAGCGCACGCCCAGCTGCTGAAGGGCACCTCGCCCGCCGAGCTCATCCTGAAGTACGCGCGCGACGAGAACTGCGACCTCATCATCATGGGCAGCAGGGGGCAGGGCGGCGTGAAGGGCTATCTGGGCAGCGTGAGCTACGCCGTGGTGCAGGGCTCCCCCGTCGCCGTGCTCATCGCCAAGGACGCGCCGCAGAGAGGATCGCTCGACTAGCATGCCCGCCTCCAGCACAAAGCTCTGGACGAAGGACTTCGTCCTCGGCACTGCGGTGAACTTCCTGATCGTGGTCAATTACTACGCGCTCATGGTGGTGTCGGCCAACTACGCCATGCAGACGTACGGCGCCCCGGCCGCCCTGGCGGGCCTTGCCGCGAGCATTTTCATCATCGGCACGCTGGCAGCGCGCATCATCAGCGGCCGCATCATGGACCGCCTCGGGCGCAAGCGCCTGCTCGTCGCAGGCGCGGTGCTGGAGGTGGTGTTTTCCGCCCTGTACCTGTCCGGCCTGGACTTCGGCATGTTGTTCGCCTTGAGGTTCCTCCACGGCTTCGCCTTCGGCGTCTGCTCCACGTCCATCGGAACCATCGTGACCGCGATCGTCCCCGACGGCCGCAAGGGCGAGGGAGTGGGCTACTACATGCTGTCCGTCACGATGGGCGCAGCCATCGGACCTTTCCTGGGCATGTTCCTCACGCAGAACGCCAGCGCCCAGGCGCTGTTCGTCGTAGCCGCCGCCGTGGCCGTGGCGGGCCTGCTTGCAGCGACCCTGCTGAAGGTTCCGGAAGCCCGCGACGTGCCGAGCGTCGATGCGGCGGGCGTTTCCGACGAGAGCATCCAAGAGAAGGCCAACGAGATAGCCGGTGAGGAGCGAACCGAAGGCGCGGGCGGGTTCAGGGTGCCGCGCCCGCACCTGTCCAACTACCTCGAGCGGCGCGTCATCCCCATCAGCACCGTCTGCGCGCTGCTGTTCTTCTGCTACTCCAGCCTGCTCACGTTCCTCACGCCGTTCGCGGCGGAGCGCGGGCTGGCCACGCCTGCGAGCTTCTTTTTCATCGTGTACGCCATCGCCACGTTCGTGACGAGGCCGTTCACGGGCAAGCTGTTCGACCGCAAGGGCGACCGCGTGGTCATGGTCCCCGCCTTCATCGCGTTCATCCTCGGCATGGGGCTTCTGGCCACCGTCTACCGGCCCACCGCGATGCTCATAGCCGCGGCGCTTTTGGGCTTCGGTGTGGGAACCGTGCAAGCCAGCGGCCTGGCGCTGGCCGTGCGCATCGCCCCGGACGACAGGCTGAGCCTGGCGAACTCGACGTTCTACGCGATGCTCGACATCGGCGTGGGCATCGGACCGTTCCTTCTGGGCATCATCCAGCCGGCGTTCGGCTACGGCGGGCTGTTCACCGCCATGGCGGGCGTCGCCATCGTGGCGCTTGCGGCCTACCTGTGGGTCAGCCGCAAGCGCGGCACACTGCAGCGCGAGCTGAGGCAGGAAGAGCTTCGGTAGACGAAGCGTCTACAACGGCGCAGGCTGTGGCGCGGCGGCCTATTCCGCCGGCTGGAACGTGTCCTTGTCGGGCGCGAAGGACTGCATGGCCTCGATGGTGCGCGCGAACAGGTCGTCCAGCTCCCAGCCCAGCATCTCGGCGCCGGAGCGGATGACGTCGCGGCTGACGCCGGAGGCGAAGCGCTTGTCCTTGAACTTCTTCTTGAGCGACTTCACCTCGAAGTCCATGACGCTCTTCGACGGGCGCATGACGATGGCCGCGCCGATGAGCCCGGTGAGCTCCTCCGTGGCGAACAGGATCTTCTCCATCTGCAGCTCGGGCTTGGGCAGATCGGTGTTGTAATCCGACGTGTGGCTCTGGATGGCGCGGATAAGCTCGGGCGAGCCGCCGGCCGCCTCGATGTCCTTGGCCGCGTAGATGGTGTGCAGCATGGGCTCGTCGTCGTGCTCTTCCCAATCCAGATCGTGCAGCAGGCCCACGATGCCCCAGAACTCCTCGTTCTCGGGATCGAACTCGCGGGCGAAGTAGCGCATGGTCTGCTCCACCGTTTCGCCATGCTCGATGTGGAACGGGTCCTTGTTGTGCTCCTGCAGCAGCGCGAACGCCTCGTCGCGCGTCATGCCGGCCTCAAGGTTCGCCATAGATTCTCCTATCCTCGACGGTTGCTTCCTATGCTATCGCAAAACCTTCGGATGGGCGAGGAGCCCGTCCGCGGCAACACGACGGCCATTTTCGTGCAGTTCCATTTCCCTGGCATGAACTGGCATTATACAAGATATATCCAGGTCAATCGCTTGCACAAAAAAGCGCGCTATGGTGCTTTCGGCCACGTTTCCTCGACGCCGCCCACCTAGAACACGATCCCGAGCGCGTTCGCGATGAAGCCCCACGCAACGCCCATGGCGTACAGGCCCGCGATGATGGCCACATTCTCTTTCCAGCTGCGATTCGTGCGCACGAGCACCAGCAGCCCCACGCCCGCCGAGACGAGCAGGCCCGCGAGCATGGCGCCCGATCCGAGCACGCCCGACACGTACAGCTGCGCTATGACCACGCTCGCGGCGCAGTTCGGAATGAGGCCGACCAGTGCGGAGCCCAGCACGGAAAGCGCGGCGTTCGCGCTCAGCAGCTCGGCGAGCGCATCCTCGCCCACCGCTTCCAGGACCCCGTTCAGCACGAGCGTGATGATGAAGACGAACAGCGTGACCTGCAACGTGTGCTTGAGCGCGCTTTTGAGGATGCTGCCCTCGTCGTCGTGGCAGTGGCAGTGGTCGCGCTCACACAGCTCGTGGATGTGCAGCGGCGCGTCGATGCGCCGCGCGATGCGCATGCCCGCGTCCACCAAAAAGCCCATCACCATGCCGATGACGATCTTCGCGGCAAGGATCTTGAATATGACCTCAATCGGCACCTGCTCGGCGATGAAGATGGGCAGCATCTCATCGGACGTGGACAAGAACACGGCGAACAGCGTGCCAAGCGTGATGACGCGGCCCGCCCACAGCGTGGCCGCCGCAGCCGAGAACCCGCACTGCGGCACGACGCCCACGATGGCGCCGATGGCGGGCCCTGCCGCGCCCGCGCGCTGGATGGCCGCCTCGGTCTTCCCGCCCGTCTTGTGCTCGAGCCACTCCATCGCGAGATAGGTGACGAACAGAAACGGGATGATGTAGAGCGTGTCTTTGACGGCATCCGCCAGCACGTCCAACGCTATGTCCAGGAACGGTTCCATAGGTGGGTATTGTAGCCCAACGCAAGCCGGGCGGCTTCGTCGTAGCCGAACAGTCACATATGAGGAACAGCTTGGCGGGGAAACAGGCCGTTTCTACCGTTTTCTACCAGCAGGCGGTGGAAGCCGCGGGCGCTTTTCCGTATGATCGCGAAAGGACACGAGGAGGATTCGCATGGATGCACGGACGACGGGCAGGTTCATCGCGCTCAAGCGCAAGGAGCTCGGGATGACGCAGGAACAGCTTGCTGCCGAGCTGGGACTATCGGGCAAGGCGGTGTCGAAGTGGGAAACGGGCCGCTGCCTGCCCGACTGCTCGCTCATGGAACCCTTGTGCGACGTCCTCGGCATCACGTTCAACGAGCTGCTGAGCGGCAAGCACATCGAGCGCGAGCAGGAACGGCTCGCTTCCGACGATGCCCTGCGCCGGGCCTTGGCGACCGTGGAGCACGTGCAGCACGAGAAACGGGTGCTCATGGGAATCATGGTGATCGTGCTGGGCATCGCCCTCATCTCCATCGGCAGAACGCTCGTCGAACCTACGCGCAGCGATGTCATGGACTTCTTCGGCGGGTTCATGGAGGGGCTCTCGATCGTCATGATTCTGGTAGGCGTGTTCGTCACGATACGGGAGCTGGCGCACCCGCCCTCGCTGTGACGCCGGCGCGCGCAAGCGCGACGCCTTCCCGCCGGTGCAGCCGGACGTTCCGGCGGATGAGCCGCCTGCGAGTTCGCCGCATGCCTGCAGCCATGCGGCGAACTCGCGCAGATCCGGCTTTCCCCTCTGCATCATTGGCCTCGAAGATATGGCAGAGCGGGGCGGGCGGAAGGGCGCCCCCCAGCCCGGGGTTTATTTTGCGCCAGGGTTGACCAAACGCCCAGGTTGACGCAGCCAGTCAGCTCAAGCGGCTGCGTCGAGCAGTTCCGGCGGCTTTGCAGCCGCCGGAAGCCGAACTACATCATGCCGCCCATGCCGCCGGCAGCAGCCGCAGCCATGGCCGCCGGATCGGGATCCTTCGGGATGTCGTTGATGGTGGCTTCGGTGATGAGGATGAGGGCCGCGACGGAGGCAGCGGACTGCAGCGCCGTGCGGGTCACCTTCACCGGATCGTTGACGCCCATTTCGATCATGTTGCCGTACTCGCCGTTGGCGCAGTTCAGGCCCTCGCCCTTCGCCATGCCCTTCACGTGCTCGACCACAACGCTGCCTTCGAAGCCTGCGTTCTGGGCGATGGCGCGCATCGGAGCCTCGAGCGCCTTGCGGATGATGTTCACGCCCACTTCCTCGTCCTTGTCGACGGAGTCGAGCTTGTCGAGCGCGGGCAGCGCGTCCACCAGCGCCACGCCGCCGCCGGCGACGATGCCTTCTTCCACAGCCGCGCGGGTCGCCTGCAGGGCGTCTTCGATGCGGGACTTCTTCTCTTTCAGCTCGGACTCGGTGGCAGCGCCCACCTTGAGCACGGCCACGCCGCCGGACAGCTTCGCCAGGCGCTCCTGCAGCTTCTCGCGGTCGAAGTCGGAGTCGACGCGCTCGAGCTCAGCCCTGATCTGGGCGATGCGATCCTCGATGGCAGACTTCTCGCCGGCGCCGTCCACGATGAGGGCGGTGTCCTTGGTGACCTTGACCGTCTTGGCATGGCCGAGCATGTCGATGCGGGCATCGGCCATGGTCATGCCGAAGTCCTTGTCGATGACCTGCGCGCCCGTAACGGCCGCGATGTCCTCGAGGATGCGCTTGCGGCGGTCGCCGAAGCCGGGGGCCTTGATGGCGACGCAGTTGAACGTGCCGCGCAGCTTGTTCAGCAGGATGGTGGCCAGGGCCTCGCCCTCCACGTCCTCAGCGACGATGAACAGCGGGCGGCCGGTGCGCATGATCTCCTCGAGCAGGCCCACCATGTCCTGGATGCTCGTGATCTTCTGGTCGGTGAGCAGGATGTAGGGATCCGTGAGCACGGCCTCCATCTTCTCCATGTCGGTGGCCATGTACGGCGAGATGTAGCCGCGGTCGTACTGCATGCCCTCGACGATGTCCAGCTCGAGGTCGAACGAGGCGGCGTTCTCCTCCACGGAGATGGCGCCGTCCTTGCCCACGGCCTCCATGGCCTCGGCGATCTTCTCGCCGATTCCCGCGTCGCCGGCCGAAATGGTGCCGACGTTGGCGATCTGGTCCTGGGTGGACACCGGCGTGGCGTCGGCCTTGATGGCCTCGACGATGGCGTCGGTGGCCTTCTGGATGCCGCGGCGGATGCCGAGCGCATCGGCGCCGGCGGTCACGTTGCGCAGGCCCTCGGACACGATGACGTCGGCAAGCAGCGTCGCGGTGGTGGTGCCGTCGCCGGCCACGTCGTTCGTCTTGACGGCGACTTCGCGGACGAGCTGGGCGCCCATGTTCTCAACGGGATCCTCCAGCTCGACTTCCTTGGCAACGGTCACGCCGTCGTTCGTGATGGTGGGGGCGCCGTAGGACTTCTCGAGCGCCACGTAGCGGCCCTTGGGGCCAAGCGTCACCTTCACGGCATTGGAAAGCTTGTTCACGCCGGCAGCGAGCGCGCTGCGGGCATCTGCCTCGAACTTGATGTCTTTCGCCATAGTGCTTCAACCCTTTCGATTGAGAGTGCTCCGCAAGCGGGTGCCTCGACCTTGGAACCTGCGCCCCTCGCGCGGCGGGAGGGCCGCTCGTTGCGTCGATTCGAAGCCTGTGCAGATCGCTGCGGAAAACCCGTGGTTACCTCTGCTGAATCAAAAACCCGCTTTACGCGAACACGGCGTACAGATCGTCGGCACGCAGAATCATGACTTCCTCGCCGTCAACCGTCACTTCGGTTCCGCCGTACTTGCCATAGAGGACCTTGTCGCCTTCCTTGACCGGCATGGGGAGATACTTGCCGTCCTTGTCCATCTTGCCTTCGCCAACGGCAAGCACGGTGCCCGTCTGGGGCTTCTCCTTCGCCTCGGAGGCCAGGTACAAACCGGACGCCGTCTTCTCCTCCGCTTCGTCCTGCTTGATGATGACGCGATCACCCAATGGTTTCAAGTTCATAACGCTGCCTTCCTTTCGTCCGACTCATGCATGAAACTGGTTGCCGTCATGGTAGCCTATTTAACCACTCGATTGTGGTGACTGCTAGCACTCAGTGGTAACGAGTGCTAAACATTGCGTTATCATAGCATCATGGATCGTGATTTCAAGGGATTTCGCAGAAAACCTCAGTCTCTTTGACTAAGGTTTTGCCGAATCGTCAAACTTTCGCCATAATTCGCGCCGGACCGCCCTTCGCGAGAGGCGGCGGCCTGCGAGCTTCGTCATGCGCCTCCGTGGAACGAGGACCCCGGCTTCACGAGCCCGCCTTCGTAGGCTATCACGACGAGCTGGGCGCGATCGTGCGCATCGAGCTTGGACATGATGCGGGCGACGTGGGTCTTCACCGTTGCGGGCGAGATGAAGAGCTCTTCCCCTATCTGGTCGTTCGACAGGCCGCGCGCCACCTGCGCGAGGATCTCGCGCTCGCGATCGGTGAGCGAGCGGAGCGCGGCGGACCCGCGCGCCACCATTCCGGCGGAAGCGGGCCGCGAGGCAACGAACGCCTCCACGAGACGCCGCGTGATGGAAGGCTGAATGAGCGCGTCGCCTTGGGCGACCACGCGCACGGCCGAGGCGATCTCGTCGGGATCGGCGTCCTTGAGCAGGAACCCGCTTGCGCCGGCGGCCAGCGCGTCGTACACGTACTCGTCCAGGTCGAACGTCGTGAGTATGAGCACATGCACGTGGGCGAGCGCAGGATCGTTCCTGATGAGGCGCGTCGCCTCGATGCCGTTTTTGCGGGGCATGCGGATGTCCATGAGCACGACGTCGGGCTGCAGCATCTTGGCAAGCTCCACCGCCTCGGAGCCGTTGCGAGCCTCGCCGACCACCTCGATGCCCTCGTACGAGAGGAGGATGAGGCGAAACCCGCTCCTCACCAAGTCCTGATCGTCCGCCACCAGCACGCGCAGGGGCCCGCCGTCACGCTGTTCCGCATCCAGGCGCTGCCGATCGCCCGGGCGCCCCGATTCCGCCTGCCGCCGTGCGTCCATCATGGCTCGCTCCCTTCCGCCGCACCGCCCGTCGGCAGCGAGGCCGCCACGCGGAACCCGCCGCCGGGACGCTCTCCCGCCTCGAGCGTGCCGCCCAGCAGCCGCGCGCGCTCGCGCATGCCCTCGATGCCGTGTCCTTCCTCCCCCTCGCCGTCCGACCTCGCCAAAACGCCGCAGCCATCGTCTTCCACGACGAGCCGCGCGCGGCCGCCGTCAAGGGCCAGGCTGATCCAAGCGCGCTTCGCGGACGCATGGCGCACGACATTGGTAGTCGCCTCCCGCGCGATGCCGAACAGGGCGACGTCGAGGTGCGCCGGCACGCGGCTCCTGTCGTAGCGGGCATCGTCGAACGTTGCCTGGACGCCCGCCTTGCACAGGTACGCCGCCAGGTCGCCCAGCCGATCGGTGCCCGCCGTTGGCGCCGTGTCCGCAGCAGCGTCCCCGTGGCGCAGCACGCCAATCATGCTGCGGATGTCGTCGAGCGCGCTCTTGGCCGTCGCGCGCACGGCGGCTATGGCCTCTTTCGCCGCCGCAGGGTCGCGGTCCACCAGCCGCTCGGCGGCCGCCGCCTGGATGCTCACCGCCGACAGGGAATGCGCCGTGATGTCGTGCACCTCGCGCGCGATGCGCACGCGCTCCTCCTCCACGCGCCGGGCGGCCTCCGTCTCGCGCGAGCGCTCGGCCTCCTCCGCGCGTTGCTCGACCGCATCGACGTAGGCCCGGTGCGTCCGGTACGCGTACCCGCCCAAAGCCGCCGCCGCAACCAGCGCGATGTTCGTCGCGCGCGTGAAGAACGCCAGGCTGGCCGTGCGCGAGGGGGCTTCCGCGAACAGCAGCCCCGCAACGGCCAGGCCCACCGCGATCGCCGCTTCGATGCGGCTGAGCTCGCAGGCGATGGTGTACACGGCCACCACGGGCCCCACGACCGAAAGCGAGAATCCGCTGAACGCGTTCTGCAAGCCCAGGAAGGCGACGAACGTGAACAGAAACACCGGCCACGGGAACCGCCTGCGCACTGCAAGCGGCAACGTGGTGAGGGCGAGCGCGACGAACACCGAAGCGCTGGGCACGACGTTCACCATGCCCAGGTACTGCCGCATGGCAAGGTCGGGGATCACGATGGAAGACGCCGCCAGCATGAGCTGCCCGCAGCCGACGAGGAACGCCGCCGCAGCCACGGCGATGTCGATGCCCCAGTCCTTGGGAGTCATCGGGCGGTTGTTCACCAGAACGTTGTCCATGCCGCCATGGTACGCGACCTATCGACCGAGCGCCATACACCAACGGGAGTACTGTCGAAAACCGCATGCGAGACACTGCCACGCGAAGCGACGTCGGCCAAGGGCCCCAGCCGTCTGGGCCCAGCCGTTCGGAGCCGGTCGAGCCCGCCCCTCGTCCTGCAGCGCCAGCCGCCCAGGCCGCAGCCGGGGAGGGAGAGGTCCGGGCGATCCTGGGAGCGAAGCGACGGTCGCCCCCAGGGCCCCAGCCGTTCGGAGCCGGTCGAGCCCGCCCCTCGTCCTGCAGCGCCAGCCGCCCAGGCCGCAGCCGGGGAGGGAGAGGTCCGGGCGATCCTGGGAGCGAAGCGACGGTCGCCCCCAGGGCCCCAGCCGTTCGGAGCCGGTCGAGCCCGCCCCTCGTCCTGCAGCGCCAGCCGCCC
>CAUEBO010000084.1 GCA_958454405.1 uncultured Eggerthellaceae bacterium
CCGCCGTCCATGAAGATGACGCGGTCGGCCACGTCGCGGGCGAAGCCCATCTCGTGGGTGACCACGATCATGGTCATGCCGCCCTTCGCGAGGTTCTTCATGACTCCCAGCACGTCGCGCACGAGCTCGGGATCGAGCGCGCTCGTGGCCTCGTCGAACAGCATGACGTGCGGGTCCATGGCCAAGGCGCGAGCGATGGCCACGCGCTGCTGCTGGCCGCCCGACAGCTCGGCGGGCTTGTAGTCCATGCGGTCGGCCAGACCGACGTGCTCGAGCTGCTCGACGGCGGCCCGCTCGGATTCGGCCTTGCTGCGCTTGAGCACTTTCTGCTGGGCCAGCATGACGTTGCCCTTGGCGGTGAGGTGCGGGAACAGGTTGAAGCTCTGGAACACCATGCCCACCTTGGCGCGCACCTTGTTGATGTCGGTCTTCTTGGCGGTGATCTCCGTGTCCTCGAAGAAAATGCGCCCGTCGGTGGGCGTTTCCAGCAGGTTGACGCACCTGAGGAGGGTGGACTTGCCCGAGCCGGACGGCCCGAGGATGACCACCACCTCCCCGCGCTGCACATCCAGGTCGATGCCGCGCAGCACCACGTTGTCGCCGAACGACTTGCGCAGCCCTTCGATGCGGACCACCGGATTGCCGGCAGGCGCGGCATCCGGCGCGGCGGCGCTCCGGGCGCCCTCGTTGTTCGATTCGCTCATATCCGCACCTCCCTAATGGCTGATCCGGCCGCTGCTTGGAACCAAATCGTCGTCCACGGAGCCCGCGAACGTCTCGGACATGCGCAGGCTGCGCGCCACGGCGGCGTCGGAGTCGGGCACGACCGAGGCCGCCGACGTGATGGCGCCGTCGCCCGTCCCCTTCTTGCGCCGGCGCTTGCCGCTTGCCATGCGCGCCTCCATGGAGTTGATGAGCTTCGTCATGGGGATGGTCACGATGAGGTAGAAGCCGGCGGCCACGATGTAGGGCGTCACGTTGCCCGTGGCGGCCGTGATGGTTTTCGCGTACATCATGATCTCCATGACGCCCACCGCCGCCAGCAGCGAGGTGTCCTTGTACATGAGGATGAACTCGCTCGTCATGGTGGGGATGACGCGGCGCACGGTCTGCGGGATGATGACGTAGAACATCGTCTGCGCGCCGTTCATGCCAAGCGACCGCGCAGCCTCGAACTGGCCCTTGTTGATGGACTGGATGCCCGCGCGGAATATCTCGGCCAGATACGCGCTGGAGTTCAGCACGAGCACGATGATGCCCAGCACGAACAGGTCCATGCTGATGCCCATGAGCGGCAGCCCGAAGAAGGCGATGTATATCTGCAGGAACAAGGGAGTGCCGCGCACGATGTTGATGTACGTGGCGCCGATGGCGCGCGGAAGGCGGTGCTTCGCCATGCGCAAAAACGACCAGAGCAGGCCGAGCGGGATGGCGATGGGGAAGCTGACGGCCACCAGGCCGAGCGCCACCAGCCAGCCGCCGAACACGGCGGGCACCGACGTGACGATGATGGTGGGATCGAAGAACAGGTGCAGGAACTTGTTCGAGTTCCACGCCTGCACCCAGTCCTGCTGGCCCAGCCACGACGACAGCTGCTCGGCGGGCGTGGAGCTGATGACGTCGATGGTCTGGTCGGTGGGCGGCATGTCGAAGGTCTGGCCGTCGACGGTGGTGTAGCTGCCGGCCAGGCCGAACGAACCGCCCTCGGCGGGAAGGAGCGTGCGGTTGCACTCCACCATGAGAAGCGAGCCGGCGGGCGCCGCGTCGGGAAACGCCACCGTCACCGTCGAGGCGCCGTCCACCGAGACCTCGGACGCCACGTCGAGGCGATCAAGCTCCGAAAGCACCGTGACCGTGACGTTCTCGGCTTCGACGGTGGAGCCTTCCGGCAGCTGGAGGACCACCTGGGAGACCGACTCGCCTTCGGCGGTCTGGCCCTGCCACGTGACGCGCGTGGGGGTGGCGCCCATGATGCCGCGCTCCCCGTCCTGGTTCGCTTTGGCGGTCCAGCGCTCGACGTCGAGCGCCTGCGCTTGAACCGGCAAAACGAACAGCACGGCCAGCGCCGCAGCGAAGAGGATCGCTGCGGCGCCGGCGGCATGCTGAGCTATGCGATGAGCAGCGCCCATGACGTGTACGCCCGGGCTACTGAAGCCACTTGGCTTCAAGATCGGCGTACGTGCCGTTGTCGCGGACGGCCTGGAGCGCCCTGTTGAGAGCCGCGGTGAGCTCGGGGTTGTCCTTGCTCACGGCCATGGCGTACTGCTCCCCGGTGGGGATGGTCACGATGACCTCGCAGTCGGTGTAGGCGTTCTTCACGTAGTAGTTCGCCACCGGCTGGTCCACGGCCACGGCGTCGATCTGGCCGGACTGCAGCGCGGCGAACACGGCCGTCATCTCGTCGAAGGCCACCACCTGGGCGTCTTTCACGTTCTCAGAGGCCCACTCGTAGCCCGTCGTGCCGGACTGGGCGCCGATCTTCTTGCCCTCGAGCTGCGACACCTCGGTGACGCCGGAGTCCTTGAGCACGGTGATGCTCTGGTTCACGTCGCAGTACGTGTCGGTGAAGTCCACCTGCTCCAGGCGCTCGTCGTTCACGGTGAACGACGACACGCCCACGTCGGCCTTGCCGCCCGTCTGGATGAGCGGGATGATGGTGTCGAACTTCGTGGAGGGCAGGTACTCGCACTCCAGGTCGAGCTCGGCGGCCAACGCGTTCATGAGATCCACGGCGAAGCCTTCCGGCACGTCGCCGTTGAGGTTCTCGAACGGCGGGAAGTCGAGCGATGCGGCGACGGTCAGCTTGCCGTCGTTGATGAGCGTGTACCCGGCGTCGGACGCGCTTCCCGACGAGCTGTCGGAGTTCTCGCCGCCCGACGAGCATCCGAAGAGCGTGAGCGCTGCAGCCAGCGCGCCGGCCGCGACGAGCGCGCCCCATTTCTTGACAGTCATGTTCCTCCCCTTTCCACCGCGCCTGCCACTTGCAACGAAAACGACGCAGTCGTATCACTATAAAACGCATGCCCCTCAGTATAAAAGGGGTAGATCGGTCGATGTGCTGCTTTATGCGCTCTCTGTACCTGCGAACGGTCGATTCTCGCGCCCGTGCGGTTTAGCACGCTAAAGCGATGGAGCGCCGGCGGAGCCCGTTTCGAATGGCGATGCGCTCGAAGGATCTGCCGCCCGCGCGGCCTCGTCGGCGGCGGCGAGCGTCTCGAGCGCGCGGAGCGCCGCGCCGTACACGCCGCATTCGTTGCCCAGCGAGGATGCCACGATGGGCGTGTCGCGGCATACCGACACCGCGCAGGCCCGGTACCGGGCGCGCACGGAGTCCAGGTACAGGTCGGCGCGCTCGGACAGGCCCCCGCCGAGCACGAAGACGTCGGGGTCGACGAGGCAGGCCATCTGCGACAAGCCGAAGCCCAGCGCATCGGAGAACCGGGAGAGCGCGGCGCGGGCGGCCGAGTCGCGGCGGGCGGCCGCCTCGAACACGGCGCGGGCGTCGGGAAACGCCTCCGCGGCCGCCTGCTCGAACGCCCCGGAAGCCTCTTCGCCGGTCCGCTCGCCCGCCTGCACGCCCGCGGCGGCCGCGGCTGCGCTGGACGCCGCGGCGGCCGGGGCGCCCTGCGAGGCGAGCGCCGCCGCGGCGCGGGCGGCTATGGCCACGGCATCGCCTTCGCCGCCCGCGCGCACGGATTCCGCAGCGCGCGCCACGAACTCCCGCCGCGCCGTGCGGACGAGAGCCGGCGCTCCGACGTACTGCTCCAGACAGCCCGTCTTGCCGCACGAGCACGGGACCTCCTCGTCGGGATCGATGCACAGATGGCCGATCTCCCCCGCCGCGCCGTGCACGCCCGAGAGCAGCGCGCCTTTCGCGATGATGCCCGCGCCCACGCCCGTTCCGAGCGTCACGAACGCCACGTTCTCGTCGTTGCGGCCCGCCGACGTGCCGCGCCATCGGTCGCCGAGCACGGCTGCATCGGCGTCGTTGAGCACGGCGATGGACGCGTTCGGGAACAGGGTGCGCAGAAGCGCCTTGTAGGATCGCAGGTCGAGATCGAGGTTCGGGCACAGCTTGAGCGACTCCTCCTTCGCCACCGCGCCCGGCACGGCAAGTCCCACCGCCCGGACGGCGTAAGGCTCGACGCCCGCCCGCTCCACGAGCGATCCCAGCTCACGTGCGAGCTGGGCGTGCGATCCGTCGGCGAGCACGCGGGGAGAGTCGAACACATGCGAGCTCACCAGGTCGGCGGCCGCCGTGAAAACGCCCGCCTTCGTGTGCGTGCCGCCCACGTCGATGCCCAGCACGAAGCGCTGCCGAGCAGGCGGCGCCACAACCGCCTCTGCTTCGTCCGGCGCGCCCGCCTTCGCTCGGACGGCGCCGGCGGCCCCGAACCAGCGGGCCGGGTCGATGCGGCTGCCGACGATGCCGTGCGAGGCCACCATCACGATGACGAACACGGCCGCGGTGTCGACGAGCTTGTCCGCCAGCAGCGCGCCGAAGACCGCGAGCACGTCGGGCAGGCCCGCACCCGCCAGCACGCTGCCGTACAGCTGCTCGGCCGCCGTGGTCAGCGCGCCACCCGACAGCGAGAACGCAAGCGCCGTGGAGATGAGCGACTCCCCCACGACCAGGAACAGCGCCGCCAACCCCAGCGAGCGCGGCCCCACCTTCCTGCCGCGCGCGAACAGCGTGCCGAACACGAGCGCAGTGATGGCGCTCAAGCAGTAGTACAGCAGGTTGCCCGCGTTGCCGAACTGCACGGCCAGCACGAGGTTGTTCACGAAGCCCACGATGAGGCCGGCAGTGGGCTCCAGCAGGATGGCCGCGAGCGCCGTGCCTGCGGTGTCGAGCCACACCGGCGCGCCGAAGGCGCCGGCGGCGAAGTACAGCGCCTCGTTCAGCAGGACGCACGCCGCCATCGTGGCCGCATAGGCCACCACCTTCGGATGCGCCTTCGCGTAGGCGCGCACGCTGCCGTACGAGCCGGGCGTGCGCCCCCGGAACGGCTTGCGCTCGACGGAGCGGAAATAGGCCTCGCGGTCTTCTTGGCACTGGCGGATCTGCTCGAGGAAACCGCCGGTGATGATGCCGGCGGGCAGCGCGATCACGGCGATGCCGAACAGCGACGACGCCATGGAGATGAACTTGCCCAGATCGGTCGTGGGATACACGTCGCCGTAGCCCACGGTGGTGAGCGCGGTGGTGGCCCAGTACAGCGCGTCGAAGAAGTTGTCGAACGTCTCCGGCTCGTTCACGAACATGATGAGCCCGCTCACGAATATGTACATGAGCGCCACCACCAGCACCGACAGCAGCGTGCTCTTCTCGGAGCGGAACACGTTCGCCACGATGGTGAGCTGTTTCGAATAGCGGAACATCTTCGTGACGCGCAGGACTCGCAGGAACTTGAACGTTTCGGGCAGCACGCCGAGCGACGGCAGGATAGCCAAAAGGTCGATGATGGCCAGCGGCGTGAAGGGGTACTTCACGAACTCCTTCCAGCCCTTCTTCCCCGTTTTGATGTCGTGCGTGGCCCATCGCATGATGTAGTCGAAGAACAATATGTACACGGTGACCACGTCCACCATGGTCAGCGCGAACGTGAGTTCCGGGCCGGCGTCCTGCGGCCGGAACATGAGCGGGACGATGCTGAGGAAGGCCACGGCGACGATGAAGATGTCGTATGCGTGGCTCAGCTTGTCGCCCGGCCGAGCCCGCTGCACGATCTGGAATATTCTCTCTCTCATAGCGGACCAGTCTACCGCGAGGCATCGAGCGCAACAACAGGGGCCGTTCAGGCCGTTCAACTTTTGATTGAAGGTCAGGCGCGCAGGTGGCATGCGCAGCGCGCCGGCTCCGGTGCCGCCCGCCAGCCGGGCAGGATCAGGCTGACGGGATGCGGTAGCCCAGGTACGGGACGCCGCCGAAACGGCCGTGGTAGTCCGACCCCGACGTGCACGCCAAGTCGAAGCGTTCGGCCAGGCAGGCGCAGCGCTCGCAGTCGGCGGGCGCATGGTCGGGATGGAAGCGCTCGATGCCCCCCAGCCCGCACGCCGCAAGCTCCGGCACGACATCGTAGCTGTCCAGCTGGCCAGGGTGTGCGAGGACCGCCAGACCTCCGTCCTCCACAACGGCGCGCACGGCATCGCGCGCGTCCACGTAGTCGATGTCGCGGTCGCAGATGCCGCCGTCCTTGAACAGGCTGCGGTAGAGCGCGCGGTAGGCTGCGCTCGAGTACGGCTCGTCGGTGAGCGCCGCCATGAGGTGCTGCTTGTACAGGCAGGTCGATGCGGCGCCCAGGGTGAGCGCGCGCTGTACGTCGATGCCGCAGCCCGCTTCCACCAGCCGGTCCAGCTGCCACAGCGAGTTGGCGTTGCGCCGCTTCAGCGTGGGGCCGCACAGGGCCTCCACGGCGGGCGATCCTTCGCGCAGGCCCAAGCCCAGGATGTGCACCTTGCGGCCGCGCTCGAAGTCGCAGGCGCTCACCTCCACGCCGCCCACCACCTCCACGCCCAGCCGCTCGCCCAGCTCGCGCGCTGCGGTGAGCCCGGCGGTGGTGTCGTGGTTCGTGAACGCCACGCGCCCGACGCCCCGTTCGCGCGCTTGCTCGAGCACCTGCTCGAACGTGTCCGACCCGTCGGACATCGTCGAATGCACGTGAAGATCCTCGATCACGCCATCATCCCTTCCTGCATGTTGAACTCATGATCGCACAGCCCTTCCATGAATTCGAGATCGTGGAAGATGCCGAGCATGGTGGTGCCTTCGGCCTTCAGCTGCTCGATGAGGTCGCGCACCTTGAGCTTCGAGGCGTTGTCGAGCGAGGCCGTGGGCTCGTCCAGCAAAAGCAGGCGCGGACGCTTGATCATGGCTGCCGCGATGTTCAGGCGCAGCTTCTCGCCGCCGGAAAACGTGCGCGGGTACAGCTCCCACAGCTCCTCGTCCAAATCGAAGTGGCGCAGCATCTTCTCGGTTTCCGCCTCTGCCCGCGCGCGCTCGTCGGCCCCGTAGGCTTCGAGCGCGCTTTTCAGCACGATGTCGCGCGCGGTTTGGCGCGGCAGCGCGTTGAGGAACTGCGAGACGTAGCCCAGCTCGTAGGCACGCAGGTACAGCATCTGGCGCTGCGTGGCCTGGGCGAGGTCCAGCATGCCGAAGCGCTGCGAGTCGTACAGAATGCGGCCGCGCTCGGGCAGGTTCGTGCGCCAGATGCAGCGCAGGATGGTGGACTTGCCGCTGCCGCTGCGCCCGGTGATGCCCACGAACTGGCCCGCGTCGAGGGAGAAGCTCACGTGCTGGCATCCTTGGATGCGGCGGTTCACGCGATGCAGCAGAAACGACTTTGACAAGCCGTCGATCTGGAGGAGCGGAGGTGCAGCCGGCTTGCCTGCCATCCTGAGCGGAGCGACCGAAGGAAGCGAAGCCGAAGGATCCCGTTCGGCGTCAGCTGGAACGCTTCGAGCTGTCGCCGCGGGGGATCCTTCGACTCCGCGCTGCACGCTGCGCTCAGGATGGCTGAGGGGGGCTTGCGCTTGGCTGGGATGGCAGAGGGGGGCTTGCGCCTGATGGGTTTGGAACGATGCGGCCATGCTACACCGCCTTGGCCAGAGGGCGGGTCGGCTGGTCGAGTGAGGCAAGCTGCTCGGTGTCGCGCCCGTACCCGCGCGGCTGGTCGGGATAGTGCGAGCGGAACACGGAATGCCCGCCCACGAACGCGCGCGTGACCACCGGCATGGTGCGGCCGCCTGCGGCGCCCGAACCGTCGCCGCAGGCGATCTCGCGCACCAGCAGCACGTCAGCCCGCTTGCCCACCGCGATCGATCCCAGCTCGTCGGCGATGCCCGCTGCTTTCGCGGGGTTGATGCTGACCAACGCAAACGCCCCCGCTATGTCGAGCCCGCATTCGTCGCGCAGCGTGAACACGGCGTCGAGCAGGGCCGCCGGGTAGTAGTCGCTGCACAGCACGTCCACGGCGCCGGCCTCCACGGCCTCGCGCGCGCTCAAGTTGCCCGAATGGCTGTGCCCCAGCATGACGTTCGGCGCGCCTGCGATGGCGTGCATGCCGCGCGCCCGCGCCGCACGGGCGATGTCGAGCGAGATGGGGAACTCCGAGATGGTGGCCTCCAGCCCGTCCATGAACGCGAGCTTCTCCTCGCTGTCGTCGTCGTGCGACGCGATGGATATGCCGCGCTCGCGCGCGACGGAGGCCAGGGCGGCGATCTGGGCGTAGGACAGCTTCTTGCTTTCCTGCTGCTGGCGAATGATGTCGCGCACCTCGTCGTCGGACACGTCTCGGTAGCCTTTCAGCGTGTCGCCGAACACCAGCAGGTCGCGGTACTGGCCCTGGCCGGGCGTGTGGTCCATGAAGGAGACGAGGTCCACCTTGCCCGCGCGCAGGAACTCCTCGATGTCGTCGTACAGATCAACGGAATCCAGCTCCACGCGCATGTGCAGGCGGTGGCGGATGAGGTGGTCGCGCTCCTCGCCGGCGCGCAAGGCGGCCACGCGGTCGATGAGGGCGCTCACGTTGCCGAAATCGCGGATGGGCTTGTGGTCGAAGATGTGCGCGCCGTACACCGACAGCGAGTGGAAGATGGTGGTCACGCCGTGCGACACGAGCTCGCGGTCGGCCTTGTACAGCGACGAAGCCAAGTCCATGACCACACTGGGGCGCGGCGAGGCCACGTTCTCAACGTAATCGGAGTGGATGTCGATGAGGCCAGGCGTGACGTATGCGCCGCGCGCATCCACGATGGGCAGCACGCCGACGACCGCGTCGGGCTGGGCGTCGAATTCGGACGTGCCGGCGGGCTCGATGGCCGCGATGCGCCCGTCGATGACGACGATGTCGGTGTCGGGGAGCACGCGGTCGGCGCACACCACCGTGCCGCCTCGGATGATGCAAGAATTGGTGTCCATGGTGCAGGTTCCTTTCAGAGGTTTATCGGACAGGAGCGCAGCAACCTGTCCATGCCGCCGCCAGGCGGCATAAGGGGCGTACCGGTTGGCGCAGTCAGTCAGCGAGGGGCGTTGGGGTGCCCCGAATTCGCGGGATGGCGAAGGCGCCGCGTACTTCGGTACGCAAGCCTTCGGCATCATGCGAAGACGGGGTGCCCCAGCGCGCCGCAGCGTCGGCGCATTCCTTGCTCGTCAGAGCAAGGAATACACCAGCTGTTGGGTATAAGAATGTTGGGGGTCCTCCAATATCTGATCGGTCAGGCCACTCTCGACCACGCGGCCGTCCAGCATGACGAGCGTGCGGTCGGCCAGCATGCGGATGACGCCCAGGTCGTGGCTGACCACGAGCATGCTCACGTCGAAGTCGCGGCGGATCTGCTGGATGAGGTCGAGCACGGCGGCCTGCACGGACAGGTCGAGCCCTGTGGTCACCTCGTCCAGCAGCAGGATGGGCGGGTTGTTCGACAGCGCCTTGGCTATCTGCACGCGCTGCTGCATGCCCCCCGAGAAGTTGCGCGGCGGCTCGGCCTCGCGCGACAGCGGGATGTTCACGCGCGTGAGCAGCTCCTCGCCGCGAGCGCGCATGGCGCCCACGTTGCGGTTGCCGG
>CAUEBO010000085.1 GCA_958454405.1 uncultured Eggerthellaceae bacterium
GTCCGCCAGAGCGCCGAGCATGCCGGCTCGGCCCGCGTCTCTGCGGAGCTTCGCGCCTGGCGGGGCCCGTCGCGGCTAGAAGTCGCTGCGCTGCATGTTGAGGTAGTTCAGAAGCTCGCTGCGCTTGTGAATCTGCATCTTGTCGTAGATATGGCGTATGTGGGTGTTGATGGTGTAGGGCGATATGACCAGCTTGTCGGCCATGTTGTTCGTCGTGTAGCCGCGCGCGATGAGCAGGAGGATCTCGCATTCGCGCGCCGAAAGGCGGAACTCCTTGGCCACTTCGGAGCAGATCTCGCCGATCTCGTCCATCGATGGCGGTGCGGCGGTCAGCGCGACGATGTTGTACTCCTGGCGGACGAGCGGGATGAGCAGGGCTGCCAGGATGCATATGAACACGAGGCAGGTTTCGGGCGTGATGGCCGCAGCGAGCTCGGGCGCATGCTCGTAGGATACGGCAAGGGTGTTGCCCACCGCTATGCCGGCCCGGGCGAAGCTGCCGGAAAAGCTGAACGCGACGGCGGGAGTGGTGTAGCCCTTCGAGGTGAGGATGCCGAAGTACATGATGAGCAGTATCTCGAAGAGGGCCGAGATGCCCAGGGCCACGAAGAAGGCGGTTAAGAAGGCCGCCTCGTCCGAGAGGAAGAACGAGAACGCGACGATCTCGAACACGAGCAGCCACGGATACAGCTTGAACACGTTCAGCTTGTCCTTGGACAGCGCGCAGGTGCCGGCGATGGCGAGCATGATGCCGCCGCCGCAGAGCGTTCCTATGGTGAAGCTGGTGTCGCCGGTGGGCAGGATCTCCCAGGGGATGATGGCCACGAGAAAGTAGCAGGCGACGCTTGCCAGAAACGTGATGGCGCTCACCATGGCCATGTTCTTGAGGCCGCCGCGACCCGCCTGCTCGGGCAGCAGCACCGGGAAGCGGCACTGGCCGTCGCGCTGCGAGACGACCAGCAGCGCGCCCGAGGCGAGGGGCAGCAGCGACGTGAACACGCTCGATGCGTACGGGGGGAGGGCCCAGGCGATGGCCATGCAGACGATCAGGGTGATGCCGAACACGGTGCCGATGTGGCGGATCGAGAAATTCGCCTTGATGCAGGCGTAGCGCTCGCCCCAGAGTATCCAAAGCGCCGCCTCCGCCGGCCCGAGGAGCAGTGCGATGGCGTAGGCGAGGAAGGGCGTCTCAAGGGACACCGCCCACAGGCTGAGCAGCAGCGTGCCGATGCACATGAGGGCCGGCGCCGCCAGGCGAAGCCAGCGGCAGCTCGAAAGGCGGCGCTTGCGGCCGAGGAGAAGCGCGATCAGAAGCAGGAAGACGACGGTCGACCCGAGGTTGACGAGCCAGGAGTAGGTGACGCGATCATCGAGCAGGGGCACGGACGCGAACGAGTGGGGGACGAACCACAGCGTGTAGTGCCAGGCGAGCAAAAGGGAGAACCCGGTGTACTTCAACAGGGGATTCGTTGCGAGCACGCCGCCCACGCCTTCCTCAGAACCGGCCTTTCGCTCCCCAGAGAGTCGCTCCATGTGCCAACCGTCCCTTCGTTTTGCGGTTTGCGATGGCTAATGATGCTTCTGATCTGCTCGAATCGCCAAACGAAACAAAACCATGCGTTTCGCACTCTCTTATTCTGCCACGAAAAAAGGTATCACTACCGAGAAAGGAGCGCCCTCGCAAAAAAATAAGTATTCGGGCTTTCATGGCGAATTTGCGATGGCGGCCTTTCCTCGCAAGCACGTGAGTAGACAAGGCGCCGTTCGATGGTCGGCTGGGGCAGCGTCGCGCCTCCGTCTCGTCAAAACGTAAGTAATCAGGGTTTCATGGAGACTTTGCGATGGCAAAACGACAAGACGCGAACAGAATGCGGGCAACGGTTCGGCGAACGACCGGTGGCCGCCAAGCATCAACCGGCGACCGAAACGAAAGCCGGACAAAACAAGGAGAAAGGAAGAACGATGTCGTTGCTTGCTAAGAGCAAGGGCGAGGTGACCTACAAGGAACTCACCACGCTCCACAAATGGGCACTCGTCGTGCTTATCTCGATGGGTTCGTCCATCATCTACGTGCCCATGTACCTGAAGAACGTGTTCTACGATCCGTTGATGCAGGCGCTCGGAGCCACCAACGCCGACCTCGGCCTCATGGTGTCCGCCTACGGCATCGCCGCCATGATCTGCTACCTGCCCTCCGGCATCGTGGCGGACAAGTTCCGCATGCGCACGCTGGCGTGGGTCGGCTTCCTGGCCACGGCCGTGCTCGTGTTCGTGTACGCGATGCTGCCGTCCGTTCAGATCTGCCTCCTGTTGTTCGTCCTGATGGGCGTCACTTCCATCCTGATTTGGTGGGGTACCCGCTTTAAAGTCATTCGCCTGTGCTGCGAGGAAAACGAGTACGCCTCCAAAATCGGCATCAGCTACTCCATCTACGGCGTGACCGGACTGGTGATCGGCCTCATCAACGCCGGCATCATCGCCGCCATCTCCGGATCGGCCGGCGTCCAGGCCATGCTCATCTTCCTGGGCGTCATGATCGCGCTGCTCGGCGTGGCCGCCTTCTTCCTCATCCCCGATTTCAAGGGCGAGATCAACAAGGACGCCAAGCTGTTCAGCGTCAAGGAGGCCCTCCAGGCCATCAAGCATCCCGGCGTCATCTGGGCCTGCGTCGCCTACTTCTGCGTGTACGCCGTCTACCAGGGCGCTACCTACACCACCCCGTACCTCACCCAGTGCTTCAATGCCGACGGCAACCTCGTGAACGTCGTCGGGCTCATCCGCACCTACGGTATCGGCCTCATCGCCGGCCCGGTCGTGGGTTGGATCGCCACGAAGATCAAGAGCCCCTCGAAGGCCATCCTCGGCGGCCTCATCCTCTCGGTGGCGGCCCTCGTCGGATTCATCATCTTCCCGCAGGATCCCTCCGGCGCCATCATCGCCTCCATCCTGGTCGTGGTGTTCGGCTTCACCACCTACGGCGCGTTCTCCATCGGCTCCTCGCCGCTGTCCGAAGTCAAGATCCCCATGGCCATCTTCGGCACCGCGTCCGGCCTGCTGTCCGTGATCGGCTTTTTGCCTGACGTGTTCATCCACACGTGGTACGGCGGCATGATCGACGCCCAGGGCACTGCGGCCTTCAACGCCATCTTCGGCTTCGAGATCATGTTCGCGGTGATCGGCTGCTTCTGCCTGATCATGGTGCTGCGCACCCTGAAGAAGCACTTCGGCAGCAAGGCCGACGAGCCCGCCGTCGAAGACGAGGCGAAGGTGACGACGGCCTAAAGCCGCCACGCTGAAGCCCCAGGCGCGGGGATGCGCCGCCCGACAGAGCCGCGTCCCCGTGCCCGAGGCCCGATGCAGATCCGCACAAGCATTGAACGAAAGGGAAGTCGCATGAACAAGCTCGACGTGCTGTCTCTGATCAATCCGCAGATGAAGGCCGTGCTCGCGAAGGAAGACGAGCTGGCTGGCGACGCGAACGACACGTCCGTGGGCTTCGAGCAGATGCGCGAGAACTACGTGGCGGGCCGCGCGTTCTGGACCGAGGGCGGCCCCGTCATGGCCGAGAAGGTCGATGCGGCGATCCCCGGGCCCCACGGCGACGTGCCCGTGCGCTGCTACTATCCGGCCGCGACTGCGGCCGAAGCGAAGGCCGCGAAGACCGCGTCGCCCGCGATCGTCTACGTGCACGGCGGCGGCTTCGTGCTGGGCAACCTGGACACGCACGACCGCATCTGCCGCATCCTGGCCGAGAAGACCGGCGCGGTGCTCGTGGCCGTGGACTACCGCTTGTCCCCCGAGGCCAAGTTCCCGAGCGCGGTGGAGGAGGTCGCCGCGGTCGCAAGCTATCTGCACGAGCACGGCGACCGGCACGGCATCGACGGCGAGCGCCTGTCGTTCGCCGGCGACTCGGGCGGCGCGCACCTGGGCCTTGCGGCCACGCTGTACCTGCGCGAGGAGCAGGGCGCAAGCGACTTCGTGAAGTGCTGCCTTCTGTACTACGGCTGGTTCGGGTTGACCGATTCCTCCTCGATGCGCCTTCTCGGTGGTCCGTGGGACGGTTTGACCGAAGCGGATTGGCAATTCTACCTGCAGATGTACGCGAACGATCCCGCCGAGCTGACGGCGAGCCCGTACGCGAACCTGTTCTTGAACGATATGGAGCGCGACATGCCGGCCTGCTACATCGCCGCGGCGGAGTTCGACCCGCTGCGCGACGACAGCGCCACGCTGGCGGCCATCTGCGAGCAGTACGGCGTTCCGTGCCGCTACGAGGTGTTCGAGGGCGTCATCCACGCGTTTCTGCACTACACCAAGATGCTCGATGCGGCCAACGACGCCCTCGAGCACGGCGCGACCTTCTACCGTCAGCAGCTGGGCTTGGCGTAGGGGCCGCTCCTTGGGAGCCCGCGGCTCCCAAGGGCATGGCCGGCGCAGCGAGCTTGGGCCCGCCGCGCCGGGAGGTTTCGGTACTGCAGCGTCGGAAGGCCGGCGTTGGACGACATAAAAGGAGGATCGTCATGGATTTCAAGCTGACGGACGAGCAGGAGCTGATCGTCGATAGCTACCGCGAGTACATGGAGAGCGAGAACTGGGAAGGGTACTTCCACGAGTGCGACGAGAACCACGTCTACCCGCTGCGCTGGGTCAAGGGCCTGTGCGATCTGGGCTTCGACCAGATCATGCTGCCGGAGGACCGCGGCGGTTTGGGCCTGGAGCAGCCCTGCGTGACGCTCATGGCCGTGTACGAGGTGCTGGGCCGCTACGGTGGGCCCACCTACGTCCTCTACCAGCTCCCCGGATTCGAGACCATCATCCGCGAGGGCACCGAGGAGCAGATCGAGGCCGTCATGTCCACGCTGGGCTCAGGCGAGCAGATCTGGAACTCCGCCTGCACCGAGCCGGGCGCCGGAAGCGACGTGAGCTCGCTCACCACGAACTACAAGCGCGAGAACGGCAAGATCTACCTCAACGGCACGAAGACCTTCATCACCTCGTCGGCCGGCGTGAAGTACCTCGTCATCATGGCGAAGAACGCCGACGATCCCACCATGTTCACCGAGTTCTTCGTGGACATGTCCAAGCCGGGCGTGAAGCTGGGGCCGCTGACGAAGCTGGGCCTGCGCATGGACAGCTGCTGCGAGGTGTACCTGGACAACGTGGAGCTGGAGGAGAGGGACATCTTCGGCCAGGAGGGCAACGGCTTCAACCGCGGCGTGTCCGACTTCAACTTCGAGCGCTGGCTCGTGGGCGCCTGCGACTACGGCACCGCCATCTGCGCGTTCGAGGACGCCATGGCGCATGCGAACACCCGCATCGCCTTCGGCAAGCCCATCAGCCGCTTCCAGCTCAACCAGCTGAAGATCACCGAGATGTGCATCAAGCTGACGAACATGAAGAACATGCTGTACGAGGCCGCCTGGAACGCCGACAACAACAACGGCGAGTTCAACGCCGCCGCGGCCGCCATGTGCAAGTACTACTGCGCCAACGCCTCCTTCGAGGTGACCGACGACGCCATGCAGGTCATGGGCGGCATCTCGGTGGCCAGCGAGCACCGCATCAACCGCATCTGGCGCGACCTGCGCGTGGATCGCATCTCCGGCGGCACCGACGAGATGATGATCCTCGCCACGTCCAAGGGCGCCTCCATCAAGTACAAGCAGTAGCCCTGCACCGCGCGGGGGCGCAGGCCGCCCCCGCGTCCGCTCCGGCCATGCCGACGGCCCCGCGCCGCCGGCCCGTCCAAGAACACAAGGAGGAAACAACCATGGCACTTCCCACCGAAAAGCCCTCGTACGGCCCGCTCGACGGCGTCAAGGTCGTGTACGCGGCAGTGGAGCTCGCCTGCCCGAAGGCCGCCGACCTTATGGCCGACTGGGGCGCCGACGTCATCTGGCTCGAGAACACGGGCGCGGGCGACACCATCCGCGACACCGCCTACGTGAAGCAGGCCGAGCGCCGCAACCAGCGCTCCGTGGCCCTGAACTACTTCTCCGAAGAGGGCAAGAAGGTGTTCTTCGACCTGGTGAAGGACGCCGACATCTTCATGGAGGCCTCCAAGGGCGGCACGTGGGCCCGCAAGGGCATCACCGACGACGTGCTGTGGGAGCTCAACCCCAAGATGGTCATCGTGCACGTCTCCGGCTTCGGCCAGGAGGGCGATCCCAAGATGGTCAAGCGCGCCGCCTACGACCTGACGGTGATGGCCTACTCCGGCATCATCATGCAGAACGGCACGGAGGAGCAGCCGATGCTTCCCGGACCCTACGCCGGCGACTACTTCAACACGCTCATGATCGCGAGCTCCGCGCTGGCGGCGCTCTACAAGGCCGAGAAGTCCGGCAAGGGCGAATCCATCGACCTGGCCATGTACGAGACGCTTCTGGCCATCGGCCAGTACTACCTCGTCGACTTCCTCAACGAGGGCATCAAGTGGCCCCGTCCGGGCGCCCGCAACCAGAACCTCTGCGGCATCGGCGAGTTCAAGTGCAAGGACGGCTTTTTGGGCGTGTGCCTGTACGGCGTCGACCAGAACAAGTACTTCCTCGAGACCATCGGCCTGGGGCATCTCTGGGGCACCGAGGACATCCCCGAGGACACGAGCGGCCTGTGGCTGTCCAACCCGCACGCCGACGAGATCCAGAAGGCGTTCGAAGAGTACTGCCTGGCCAACTCGAAGTACGACATCGAAGAGGACTTCGCCGCGCACCGCATTGCCGCGCAGGTGGTCAACGACATGGAAGACCTCGTGGAAGAAGAGCACCTGAAGCTGCGCAACACGTGGGTCGACTGGGAGACGGTCGACGGCGAGACGTTCCACGGCCTCGGCGTGTTCCCGAAGTTCAAGAACAACCCGGGGCAGATCTGGCGCCCGATGCCGCACCAGGGCGGCGACACCGTCGACGTCATGACGAAGCTGGGCTACACGCAGGAGCAGATCGACGAGCTGGCCGCGGCCGGCGTCGTGAAGATCGGCGAGTAGCTGCATGACCCGCAGCCGGCGATCGCGCATCGTCGGCTGCGGAGGGGCGGGTGCGCGCCGCCAGAGCGCGCACCCGCACGATGCCGCCTTCCGTGTTCAGGGGAATGCCCAAGACGGCATCGTGCGGGTGGGGATCAGGCAGGGACGATGGACGAAAAGGGTGAGACGAGTGACCGACATCGTGGGAAACGAGACGCTTCGGAGCCTGTGGTCAGGGCTCGTGAACGCATGCGGGGACCGTACGTTCCTCATCTTCCAGGATCGCGCCGGCAGCGCGTGCGAGTACACCTACCGCGCCTTCGACGAGGAGATCAACCGCACCGCCAACCTGTTCCTCTCCCTGGGCATCGAGCATGGCGAGCGCGTGGCCGTGCAGATGCACACCTGCCCCGAGTTCATGATGTGCCTGTTCGGGTTGGCCAAGATCGGCGCCGTCATGGTTCCCATGAACGAGCAGTACCTTGCCGAGGAGGCCGCCTTCGTGCTGGAGCGCACGGGCGCTTCGTGCGCGGTGGTGGAGCCCGCGTTCGCGGAGCTGTACCGCACGCTCGTCGCGCAGGGCGGCTACCTGCCCAAAGGGATGCTCATCGCCCGCGGAGGGAGCGCGGGGGAGGACCTGGCCGGCATTCCCGTGCAGCCCACCGATGCCCGCGGCCCGCGCTGCTTCGACAGGGCGCGCGCCTCCCAACCTGCCGAGCTGCGCTCGCTGCGCCCGCTCTCGGCCGACGACGCGGCGGAGATCATCTTCACCTCGGGCACCACCTCCCGTCCCAAGGGCGTCGTGCTGACGCATGCCAACATGCTGTTCAGCGGCCTGTACGGCGACTGGCAGGTGTCGCTCACGCGCGACGACCGCGTGTTCTCCACCATGCCCGCCTGCCATTCCAACTTCCAGCTGGCCGCCCTCACCCCGGTGCTCACCGCCGGAGCCACGCTCATCGTGGTGGAGAAGTACAGCGCCAGCCGCTTCTGGAAGCAGGTGCGCGACTACAAGGCCACGGTGGCGCAGTGCGTCGCCATGATGCTGCGCACGCTGCTGCTGCAGCCAGAAGACCCGGAGGAGCGCGATCACTGCCTGCGCGAGGTGCTGTACTTCCTCGCCGTCTCCGACGAGGAGAAGCAGGCGTTCGAAGAGCGCTTCGGCGCGACCATCATGAACACCTACGGCTCCACCGAGTCGGTGGGCTGGGTGCTCACCGACCCGCCGAGAGGACCGCGCCGCTGGCCGTCCGTGGGCCGCGTGGGGCTGGGGTACCAGGCGCGCATCGTGCACGAGGACGGCCTTGAGGCGGCCCCCGGCGAGATGGGCGAGATACAGGTGAAGGGCGTGCGGGGCCGCACCGTCATGAAGGAGTACTTCAACGACCCTGACGAGACGGAGCGCGCGTTCACCGGCGACGGCTGGTTCAAAACGGGTGACAAGGGCTATGTGGACGAAGACGGCTGGTTCTTCTTCGTGGACCGCAAGGCGAACATGATCAAGCGCGCGGGCGAGAACATCTCGGCCAGCGAGCTGGAAAGCGTGCTCATGGAGCATCCCGACATCGACGAGGCGGCCGTCATCGGCGTGCCGGACCCCATTCGCGACCAGGCCGTCAAGGCGTTCGTGAAGCCGTGCGCCGGCGCCGTCCTGACCGTAGAGGAGGTGCTGGCGTTCTGCGAGGAGCACATGGCGGGGTTCAAGGTCCCCTCGTACGTGGAGATCGTCGAGGACTTTCCGCGCACGTGCTCCATGAAGATCGAGAAGAAGCTGCTGAAGTAACCTGCGGGACGGCAGGGCGCCGGGCGGTGCCCAGTCGCTCGGCAGTCCTGCTCGCGCGAAACGTCCGCAGGACGTTTCGGCTCGTGCGGAACTCGCTTGGTGGGCACCGCCCGGCTCCCTCGGCCTCGCTGTCCATTCGGCTGCGGTCGACCTTCAGCGGATGGGGCGGAGGATCCTGGCGGTGGGACGTAACGAGGAAACCTGTGAATGGGTGCCCTTTTTGGGACCTGGATGAAGAAGGAGGGCGTCATGGCCATCAGCACGGAAATCGTGGGCAAGGAGTTCGGGCCGTTCGTGCGGGAGTACACGTTCAAGGATCTGG
>CAUEBO010000086.1 GCA_958454405.1 uncultured Eggerthellaceae bacterium
AGGCGTACGTGAACGACGCGTTCGGCACCGCGCACCGCGCCCATGCGTCCACGGCCGGCGTCGCCGAGCTCTTGCCGGCGTACGCGGGCTATCTCATGCAGCGCGAGGTGGGCACGCTCTCGGGCATGCTGGAGAAACCGCGCCGCCCCTTCGCCGCCATCCTCGGCGGTTCGAAGGTGTCGGACAAGATCAAGGTCATCGACGCGCTCATGGACACGTGCGACACGCTCATCATCGGCGGCGGCATGTGCTTCACGTTTTTGCTGGCCCAAGGCAAGGCCGTGGGCGCCTCGCTCAAGGAAGAGGATTGGGTGGAGCGCGCCGCGGCCATGATCGCCAAGGCCGAGGAGCGCGGCGTCAAGCTGCTGCTGCCGGTGGACGTGGTCGTCGCCGACCGCTTCGCGGAAGATGCCGAAACCAAAACGGTTTCGGTCGATGACATTCCCGGTGATATGATGGGCCTCGACATCGGGCCCGAGACGGCGAAGCTGTACGCCGGCGCCGTAGCCGAGGCCGAGACCGTGTTCTGGAACGGCCCCATGGGCGTGTTCGAGATGAAGGCGTTCGAGGCCGGCACGAAGGCCGTGGCCGACGCCGTGGCCGCCAACGCCGACGCGGACACCATCATCGGCGGCGGCGACAGCGTGGCCGCCGTGAACAAGTTCGGCTTGGCCGAGCGGATGACGTTCATCTCCACCGGCGGCGGCGCCTCCATGGAGCTGGTGCAGGGCGAGGCGCTTCCCGGCGTGGAAGCCCTCAAAAAAGCCTGAAAGGGTCCAAAAGGGCCTGAAGAAGCAGGTGCCCGACGCTCCGAGTGCGGGCGTGCTTTTGAAAACAGATGCAGCGAAGGTCGGTGGGCAGTGCCCACCAAGCGAGTTCCGCGCGAGCCGAACGGCCCAGTGGGCCGTTCGAGCGAGCAGGACTGCCGAGCGACTGGGCATTGCCCACCGACCCTGAAGCGGCAGGACGGAAAGGAAGACAACATGGCGCGCAAACCTATGATGGCAGGCAACTGGAAGATGAACAACACCGTCGCCGAGGCCGTGGTGCTCACGCAGGAGCTGTCCAACCGCTACCGAGAGACCTGGGCCGACCGCGCCGACGTGGTCATCTGCCCGCCCTACGTCGACCTCAAGCCGGCCGTGACCGTGCTCGATTTCGACAAGACCAAGATAGCCGTGGGCGCGCAGAACGTGTACTGGGAGCCTTCGGGAGCCTTCACCGGCGAGATATCCATCCCCATGATCAAGGAGATCGGCTGCACGTACTGCATCGTGGGCCACTCGGAGCGCCGGGAGCTGTTCGGCGAGACGAACGAGGACGTGAACCGCAAGGCGAAGGCGCTCCTGTCCGCCGGCATGACGCCCATCGTGTGCGTGGGCGAGTCGCTGGCCGTGCGCGACGAGGGGACCACCGACGAGTACGTCACCGCGCAGGTGCGCGCCGCGTTCGCCGGCATCGAGGCGTCCGACGCCGCCAAGAGCGTCGTCGCCTACGAGCCCATCTGGGCCATCGGGACGGGGCGCACCGCAACGCCGGAGCAGGCGCAGGCCGTGTGCTCGGCCATCCGCGCGACGCTCGCCGAGCTGTTCGGCGCGGATGCCGCGGATCGCGTCCGCGTGCTGTACGGCGGTTCCGTGAATCCCGGAAACGTCGAGGGGCTCATGGAGCAGCCCGATATCGACGGCGGCCTGGTCGGGGGCGCGAGCCTCGATGCCGCCTCGTTCGCCCAGCTCGTCCAGGCGTGCCTCTGATGAGGGAATCCGAAAGCGCAGCTGGGCGGGCCGAGCGCGCGCCGCTTTCCCTGCCGGCCTGCCTCGTCATCATGGACGGCTTCGGCTTGGCCGAGCCGGGGCCGGGCAACGCCATATCGCTGGCGCAGAAGCCCTGTCTGGACAAGCTGTTCGCCACCTGCCCGTGGACCGAGCTCGAGGCATCGGGCGAAGCTGTGGGCCTGCCTGCGGGGCAGATGGGCAACTCCGAGGTGGGCCACCTCAACATCGGGGCGGGCCGCGTCGTCTACCAGGAGCTCACCCGGATCAACCGCGCGTGCGACGACGGGTCGCTTGCCCGCAACCCCGTGCTGAACGACGTCTTCCGCGCCGCGTCCGCCCCGGGCAGCGCGCTGCATCTCATGGGCCTTGTCTCCGACGGCGGCGTCCATTCCTCCAACGAGCACCTCTACGCGCTCATGCGCGCCGCCAAAGCGGCCGGGGTGGGAAGCATTGAAGTGCACTGCTTCATGGACGGCCGCGACGTGTCGCCGAAAAGCGGCGCGGGCTACCTCGACGAGCTCGAGCAAGTCGTGCGGGAGCTGTCGGACGAGAGGTGCGCGGTCCGGATCGGTAGCGTCTCGGGGCGCTACTACGCCATGGACCGCGACAACCGCTGGGATCGCGTCGAGCGGGCCTGGCGCGCCGTCGTCGAGGCCGATCCTTTCGTCGAGAAGGACGCCGCTGCGGTCATGGACGAATCCTACGGCGCCGGCGTCACCGACGAGTTCGTGGAGCCGGTCGCCCTCGACGCGCGCGGGATGCGGGACGGCGATGCGGTCGTGTTCTTCAACTTCCGGCCCGATCGCGCCCGCGAGCTCACGCGCGCCATCGTCGATCCGGCTTTCGACGGGTTCGATCGATCGAGGATGCCGAACGTGTCGTTCGCGTGCCTGACCGAATACGACCCCGACATCCCGGCGCCGGTGGCGTTCCCCAAGGAGTTCCCCGAGCACGTGCTGGCCGACGTCCTGGCCGATGCCGGCCTCAGGCAGTACCATATCGCCGAGACCGAGAAGTACGCCCATGTGACGTTCTTCCTGAACGGCGGCAGGGAAGAGCCGAAGCCCGACGAGCGCCGCACGCTCGTGCCCAGCCCCAAGGTGGCCACCTACGATTTGCAGCCCGAGATGAGCGAGCCGGAAGTGGCCGCGTCGCTCGCGGCCGCCATCGAGGCGGACGAGGCCGACGTCTACATCGTGAACTTCGCCAATCCCGACATGGTGGGGCATACCGGCATCATCCCGGCCGCCGTCGCCGCCGTGGAGGCCGTGGACGCCGGCGTGGGGCAGGTGCTGGCCGCGATCGAGCGCAAAGGGGGCACGGTGCTCGTCACGGCCGATCACGGCAACGCCGACAAGATGATCGCCGAGGACGGAAGCCCCCACACGGCGCACACGACGGCTCTCGTGCCGCTCGTGCTGGCGGACTACTCGGGCCGCGGCCTGGCCCTCGACGGACGCCGCGGCGCGCTCTGCGACCTTGCGCCGACGCTGCTCGACATCGTGGGCCTCGATGCGCCCGACGAGATGACCGGCCGAAGCCTGCTGGCTTAGCTCTCCGCGCGGCCTTGCAGCTTGGCGGCTGCGCGCGAAGGGAAAGCCGCCCGGCAGGGACGTCCCTGCCGGGCGGCGAAAGACGAGGAGGCGCCTGCCCGCGCGCCTTCGCAGGGCTCGCGGGCGCCGTCCGCGTGGTTTCCCTATGGTCGCGCAGGGGGCGGGGAGGGCTCCTCTTGCCCTTGATGCCCGGTTTCGGTATACTTGACGACTTGCGAACACAAGATTCTCGTACGAAAGAGAGTGACGAACTTTGAATCCGCTCCTCATCATCACGCTTATCCTGCTCGTCGTTTCGGGCGTCGGCCTCATCGTGTTCATCCTGCTGCACTCGGGCAAGGGCACGGGCATCTCCGACATGATCGCGAGCTCGGTGTACTCCACCCAGACGGGGACGAGCATCGTCGAGAAGAACCTCGACCGCATCACCATCATCTTCGCGATCGTCTTCATGCTCTCGCTCATCGTGCTCATGATCATCTACCCCCATGGGTCGATCGCGGCGAGCTAGGCGGCAATTTAGCCGAAAAAGCCCTTCACAAGGCGGGTTGCTTCGGGTAGAATAACCACCGTTGCGTTTGCGCAACCATGTCGGAGTGGTGGAACGGCAGACACGCTAGCTTGAGGTGCTAGTGCCCACACAACGGGTGTGCGGGTTCAAATCCCGCCTCCGACACCAGAAGAAACGAAAGGCATCTGCGATTCGCAGATGCCTTTTTCGCGTTTCGGGATGGCTTGCGGGCGCGGCTCCCAGGCCGGTAGCCGCGCCCGCCCGGGAGCCCGCTTCAGCGCTTCTTCCACTCGGGCGCGCGGTGCTCCACGAACGCGCGCTCGCCTTCGCGGGCGTCCTCGGTGGCCTTTATGGTCTTGTCGAAGTCGAGCATCATGCGCCATCCGTCGGTCTGGGACATGAAGCTCTTGTCCATGCAGTCGTTGAGGAGCAGCTTGGTCCACTCGATGGCGATGGGGCCGTTCTGGGCTATCTTCCCGGCCAGCTCCAAAGCCGTATCCAGCGCCTTGCCCGGCTCGGCTATGCGGTTGACCAGGTTCCAGTCGTATGCGGTCTGGGCGTCGATGGGGTCGCCGATCAACATGAGCTCCATCGCGCGCTTGAAGGGGATGGACCTACCCGCCCGCAAAAGGGCGCCGCCGCCCGTGGCCAGCAGGGAATGCTTCACTTCGGGGAAAGAGATGGAACCGTCCGAGGTCATCACGCTCAGGTCGGCGGCCATGACCATCTCGGCGCCGCCTCCCACGGCCTTGCCGTTCACGGCTGCGATGATGGGCTTCGGGCAGTAGTGGCGCGTCATGCCCCCGAAGCCCCATTCCTCCCGGCCGGCAGGGGCGTGGTAGGTCCCCTCGTCAAGCTCCTGAAGGTCCGACCCGGCGCAGAAGACGTCGCCGGTGTTGGTGAAGACGGCCACTTTGAGCCGATCGTGTTCTTCGAAGAAGGCGATCGCGTCGCAGAGCTCCTCCCACATCTTCGAGTTCAGCGCGTTCTTCCGCTCGGGCCGGTCGAGCGTGACGACGAGCACGTCGCCCCGTTCCTCGAGTTTGACATGCGCGTTCATGGCACTCTCCTTCCTCTGGGACGTTCGCAGGGCGTCCGAAGCGGCCCGAAGGTGCCGCTTCAAACCGCCTTCCAGTATACGATGCGGGATGCCGCAAAAGCATGCATGCGGAGGCGCGCGAACGGGAAAGGCCATGCACGGCCTGCATCGACGCCGTGCGGCGGCGGACGGCGCGCGGGGCGCGTCTGCCGCGAAGCGCTCACAGCCATGCGGTGCCGTTCGTCGCGAAGTCGAGGAACGTGCGGACGACGAGGGATGATTTGCGGTGCCGGCTGCAGGCGATCCGTATGTCACGGTGGGCGGGATGCTCGAGGTCCCTCGCGACGATGCGGTGGGGGGTGCGCCGCAGGCTCAGCTCGTAATCGAGGCTGATGCCGAGCCTGTTCTCCACCATGGCCGTGGCCACGGCGTCCTCGCGCACGCTGTAGTCGATGCGGGGGGCGATGCCGTGGGCCCGGAAGTACGACCTGAACCGGTTCCCGTCTCCTTCTTCGAGCATGATGAAGGGGCTCTTCTCGAATTCCGCGAGGGGGAACGGCTCGTCGGCCGGCCCTTCCCAGCCCTCGGGAAGGACCGCGACGATCCTGTCGCGGTAGAAGAAGCGGCTTTCGAACTCCGCCTTGACCGGGTCGACGAGGAACCCGAGGTCGACCCGGCCTTCATGGAGCCACGTCTCGATGTCGGAGTAGGTGCCGTGCAGTATCTCGAAGTCGATGCCAGGATAGTCGTCTTTGAACGAGCGGATGATCCGGGGAAGCGCATGGATGGACACGCTGCTGAACGAGCCGATGCGCACCGTGCCCGCCTCCAGGCCCTTGCAGGCGCCTATCTGCTCTTGGAGCGCCTCTTCCGCAGCGACGACGTCCTGGATGTAAGGGAGCAGCTTCTCGCCGTCCGACGTCGCCGTCACGCCGTTGTGGTTCCGGGAAACCAGGGACACGCCCCATTCGCCTTCGATGGAATTCAGCAGATGCGTGATCCCCGATTGCGTGTAGCCGGTCTTCTCGGCGGCCTTCGTGAGGCTTTTGAGCCTCATCACTTCGATGAGCGTTCGGTAGCGTCTGTTCATGGGGCATGTGCCTTTCTCATGATAATCATTAGAAACATGCGCTTCCCAAATATAGCGCATCTTCGTACCATGGGGCGGGCGCAATGGGAGAAGGGAAGTTTCGGATGTCTCGGAGGAAAAGCGAGTTCTTGCTGCTCAGCATAGCGGCGGCGTGGGGCCTTTCGTGGCTGTTCATGAAGATGGGCCTCGAGGGCCTCTCTCCGCTCGGCATCGTGTTCTTGCGCTTCGCGGTCGCCTTCGTGGCGGTGGCGGCCGTGTTCCATCGGAGGCTGCGGGGCGTCAGTGGGACGACGGCCGCCTGCGCCCTCGTCAGCGGCACGGTGCTGTTCGGCGTCTGCACGAGCGTTTTGCACGGGCTCACCACGACGATGGCCTCGACGGGCGGCTTCCTCATCTCCGTCAACGTCGTGTTCGTGGCGCTCATCCAGGCCGCCCTGACCAGAAGGCTTCCGAAGCCCAGCATCGCGATGGCCATCCTGCTCTGCGTGGCGGGGGTGTTCTTCCTGACGGACGCCAGCTTGGCCGACATGGACGCCGGGTCGTTCTGGATACTGCTCGCCGCCTTCCTGAACGCCGTGTACATCGTGTTCGTCAGCAGGGTCTCGCCCCGCGTCGACGCGTTCCAGCTGGGCGCGCTGCAGCTTGGCGTGACGGCGCTCATCGCGGGCGCGGCCGCCCTCGCCTTCGACGCCGTCGCGCTGCCGAGCACGCCCGGCGGCTGGATTGCCGTGTTGGGCCTGGGCCTGGTGTGCAGCGCCTACTGCTTCGTGATGCAGCCGGTCGCCCAGAAGCATTCGACGCCCGAGCGCGCCGGGATCATCTGGTCGTCGGAGGCGCTGTTCTCGGCCGTCTTCGTGTTCCTCATCCTGGGCGAGCGGTTCTCGCCCCTCAACTGCCTTGGAGCGCTGCTCGTGATGGCGGGCGTGGCGGCCGCGCTCGTCGACTGGAGCGGCGTCCGTTCGCGGCTGCTCGCCAAGCGCGGGCGCGAGGCGCCCGGCCTCGCCGAGTAGCGCCTGCGCGGGCGCGTGGGGCTTCTGCGCATGTTCCGAACGAGCCCGGAACATGCGTTATCATACGGTGTCGAACCCAAGAGAGCCCGCGGCTCTCTTTTCTTTCAGGCGGGCGCCGCTGCCCGCTTCGGTCGTGGAAGGAGCGCTTGCATGGCGAAGGCGCTGGCAACGAAGGATCCGCTTTCGCAGCGCATGCGCTCCATCAAGCGCGTGCTCTGGATCATCCTGCTGCTCAATCTTGCCGTGGCGGCTGCGAAGTACCTGTACGGATCGATCAGCGGATCGGCGTCCATGCAGGCGGACGGCATCCACTCGGTGTTCGACTCCGCAGGCAACGTGGTGGGCCTCGTGGGGATCGCGCTCGCGGCCCGGCCGGCCGACGAGGGGCATCCCTACGGCCATGCCAAGTTCGAGACGTACGCGAGCCTCGTCATCGGCGTGCTGCTGCTGCTGGCCGCGTTCGAGGTCGGCTCGAGCGCCGTCGGCAAGCTCGTGGCCGGCACGTTCACGGCGGAGGTCACGCCCCTTTCCTTCGTCGTCATGATCGGCACGCTCGCGGTGAATCTGGGAGTGACCGCGTACGAGCGCCGCTGCGCGAAGCGGCTCAAGAGCGAGGTTTTGGCCGCGGACGCCAACCACACGCTCTCCGACGCGCTCGTGTCCGTGGGCGTCATCATCGGCCTCGTGGCGGTCTCGCTCGGTTTCCCCATGGCCGATCCCGTCATGGCGCTCATCGTGACGGCGGCTATCCTGGCCACGGCCTATGACGTGTTCCGGCACGCCCTTGCCACGCTGTCGGACCGCGCGCGCATCCCGGAAGACGAGCTGCGCTCGACGGTCGTGGCGGTTCCGGGGGTCCGGGGCGCGCACCGCATCCGCACGCGCGGGACGGAGGGGGAGGTGTACGCCGACCTGCACGTGCTCGTGTCCCCCGACATGACGGTGATCGCGGCGCACGAGCTGGCGGAGATCGTGGAGCGCACGGTGGAGGAGCGCTTTCCGAACGTCATCGAGGTGCTCGTGCACATCGAGCCCGACGACGGGCATGAGGAGTAGGGCCATGGTGGAAGCCGTGTTCTTCGACGTGGGATCGACGCTCATCAGGCCGTGCCCTTCGGTGGCCGAGACGATGGCGCACGTGGCGCGGGAGCGCGGACACGACGCGACGGTGCGCGACTTCGAGCAGCACATGCCGGCCATGGACGCCTTCTACGAGGCCGAGTACCTGCGCGACGGAGACTTCTGGTGCTCGCACGAGGGATCGGTCGCCATCTGGCTCGAGCAGTACCGTTACGTCTGCCATCTCGCGGGTCTGGCCCACGATGCCGAAGGCATGGCGGCCGACGTGCACCGGGCTTTCTGCCGCCCCGACCATTGGCGGGCCTATCCCGACGTCGCCGCGTGCCTTCGGGGGCTCAAGGAGCGGGGCCTTGCGCTCGGCGTCGTCTCGAACTGGGATGCCGGCCTGGAAGCGCTGCTGCGGGGCCTGCGGCTGCTGCCGTATTTCGACGAAGTGGTGTCTTCGGCGGCGGTGGGCTATCGCAAGCCCGACCCCGTCATCTTCGACCTGGCGTGCGAGAAGCTGGGGGTCGATCCGTCCCATGCCGTGCACATCGGGGACCGGCCCGACGCCGACGGAGACGGGGCGTCCGCGGCGGGCGTGCGGCCGATCATCGTCGACCGCCTCGACGTCGAACAGGACTGCCCCTACGAGCGCGTGGGCGCCTTGACGGAGGTGCTCGGCGCGCTGTAGGCGAAGCGCGCCGAGCTTTCGGGCGCGCGTGCGGGCTGCAAGCCCGATCCGCGCGTTCTGGATTGGCCAACAACCCCGCAACCAGGATTCCAATCCGGCGATTTCAAAAGAAGAAGCCGCCCGACAGGGCGGCTTCGAAGTGCGATGGAGCGGACGACGGGGTTCGAACCCGCGACCCCGACCTTGGCAAGGTCGTG
>CAUEBO010000087.1 GCA_958454405.1 uncultured Eggerthellaceae bacterium
ACCACCATGACGCGCATGGTGGAGGAGGAGCGCGTGCTCATCGGCACGTTCAAGGCGCTGGGATACCGCCGGTTCCGCATCGTCTCGAAGTACCTGGTCTACGCCGCCGTGGCCAGTGGCGCCGGCAGCTTCGTGGGCATAGCCGTCCTCTCGCAGGTGCTGCCCGCCGTCATCATGAAGGCGTACGCCATCATCTACTTCGTTCCGTCCATGCCCCTGCCGCTTCCCGTCGACTGGGCGTTGGCGGCCCTTGCGCTCGGGCTCGGCATGGGCGTGACGCTGTTCGCCACCTGGGCGGCGGCATGGGCCACGCTGCGCGAGCGGCCGGCCACCCTCATGCTGCCGCGCGCCCCGAAAGCGGGCAGGCGCATCCTGCTGGAGCGCGCCGCGCCGTTGTGGCGCCGGCTCTCCTTTTCGTGGAAGGTGACGTTCCGCAACCTGTTCCGCTACAAGAAGCGCCTTGTCATGACCGTGATCGGCATTGCAGGATGCACGGCGCTGCTGCTCACGGGGCTGGGGCTCTCCGACGCCATCAACGACATCATCGACAAGCAGTTCGGCGAGATCGTCGAGTACAACGCCACCATCACGCTTGAGGACGACATCGCCGGCGACGACGAGGCCGGCTCCGACGGGCGGCGCGCCATCGAGGCCGTCCTGGATGACGGCGGTGTTGTGGCCGCGCACACGATGGCGCTGCAGGAGCGCCTGCTCGCAAGCGGGCCGGACGCGAGCGACACGGGCATCGAGCTCGTCGTCCCCCAGGACCCGTCCTCGTTCGGCGAGTTCTTCGCGCTGCGCACCCGCATCGGGCACGATCCGGTGGAGCTTTCGGACGACGGCCTGCTCGTCAGCGAAAAGCTGGCTCGCGAACTGGGGCTTGAGACAGGAGACGCCATCACGCTCACGGAGCAGGATGCCATCGGCAACCCCACGTCCACCTCCTACGAGGCAACCGTGGACGGGATCGTGGAGAACTACATCTACCACTACGTGTTCATGGGCCCGGGCCTCTACGAACGGCTGACGGGAGAGGCGCCGGCTTACGACGCGGTGCTCGCCGACGTCACGGCGACCGGCGAGGAGCGCGTGCGGTTCGGCGAGGAGCTGCGGGCCGTGGACGGCGTGAAGACCGTGGCCTACAACGACGAGACCATCGACGCCTACCGCGACATGCTGTCGAGCGTGAACATGATCGTGGTCGTGCTGGTGGTGGCGGCCGCGGCGCTCGCGTTCATCGTGCTGTACAACCTCACGAACATCAACATCACGGAGCGCATGCGCGAGATAGCCACCCTCAAAGTGCTCGGCTTCACGCCACGCGAGATGAACGCCTACATCTTCCGCGAGACGTTCCTGCTCGCGGCCATCGGGTGCGCGGCGGGCCTCGCGCTGGGCATATGGATGGAGAGCTTCGTGGTGGTCACGGCCGAGGTCAACCAGGTCATGTTCGGCCGCGAGATCCACGCAGCGAGCTTCGCGGTGGCCTTCGCGCTCACCATGCTGTTCACCGTGGTCGTCATGCTTGCCATGCGGGGCAAGCTGGCGCGCATCGACATGGTGGAGAGCCTGAAGTCGAACGAGTGACGGGCGCGCCGCGGCGGCCGCCGCGGCGCCGAACGGATCCCGCGTCTGCGTCCGGATGCGCGGGCGCGCGGGGCGCGGCCGGCTCCGTCAGGCTCGTTGCGCGCCTTCGCTCGCGGCGATGGCGGACGCGGCCGCTTCGGGAGGCAGGGGGCGCGAGAACAGGTAGCCCTGCATCAGGCCGCAGCCGCACCGGTTGAGCAGGGCGCGCTGCCCCTCGGTTTCCACGCCTTCGGCGAGCAGGAGCGGCCCGATGGCGGCGAAGCCGGCTGCGAGGTGCCCCAGAAACGTCTGCATGCCCTGTTCTTCCATGGCCGACCACAGGATGCTCTTGTCCAGTTTGACCACGTCGAACGGCAGGCTGAACAGCGTGGACAGGTTCGAGTACCCCGTGCCGAAGTCGTCCAGGTAGAAGCGCACGCCGTGCTCGTGCATGGCCTCCATGAACGAGCGCACCCCGTCGGGGTTGGCCACGATGGCCCCTTCGGTGATCTCGATGCGCAAGCACGATGCGGGAATGCCGTGGCGCTCCACCGCGTCGAGCACCATCTCCGCCAGATCGCCCTGCATGAACTGGACGGGCGAGAAATTCACCGACACGCCGTGGAAGCGCGTGTCCGGGTGCGCGGCGCGGTACGCGGCCACGAACGCGCAGGAGCGCTCGAGCACGATGCGCGTGACCTCGGAAATGAGCCCCGTTTCCTCGGCGATGGGGATGAACTCGTCGGGCGGGATGGGCCCCAGCTCGTCGTCGGCCAGGCGGCAGAGCGCTTCGGCGGTCACGAACCGCCCGTCGGCCTCCGACCAGACGGGCTGAAATTGCACGGCGAACCCGTCTTGTTCGGCAGCCTCGCGCACCACGTTCGCGATGGCGCTGCGCCGGTGGACGGCGTCCATCATGGCGGGCGTGCACGTGCAGGGGGCCGCCGGCTCGGTGCGCTTCGCCTGCGCGGTCGCGTACTCGAGCGCGGCCACGAGGTCCTGCGGATCGTGCGCGATGGCGGGGCAGGCCGCGATGCCCATGGCCGCCGTCATCGTGTACGCGTAGCCGTCGACCTGCCACGGGCTTCTCATGCGCCGTTGCAGGTCGTCCAAAACCTGCTCGAGGGCGCGCTTCCCGCTGACGCCGGCCCGTGCATCCCCTTCGACGAACACGAGGGCGAACTGGTCCCCGCTGTAGCGGTACAGGTGCGCCCGATCCTCGAAAGTGCGCAGGTGCTGCGCGAACTCTTTCAGGAAGAGGTCGCCGTTCTCGTGTCCGAACTTGTCGTTGACGAACTTGAAGTTGGACAGCGATACCAGCAGGGCGGTGAACGGCTGTCCGCTGCCGTGCAGAAGCGAGGCCATGGACAAGAACTCGCCGCGGTTCGGCACGCCGGTGAGCGGATCCACCGACAGGCGCTTGTTCTGCAGGTACAGGTAGATGATGAGCAGCGAGCATGCGGCCGCCGAACCCGACAGCAAGTAGGCGGGGAACATCTGCTGCACGGCGATGACGACGACGGCCACGAGCGGGAACACGGCCAGGATGCGCTTGATGGCGGGGTCGATGGCGGCCCGGGTGAACACGACCACCGCGAAGCATGCGATGCAGTAGAAGTAGAACACGATGTACGTGGTCAGGATGAGGGGCCCCTGATGGTAGCCGCCCGAGGCGTCAAGCCAGAACAAGCAGCCGGTCCACACGTTGGCCGCCACGCACAGCAGGTACAGGGCGCACGGCATGCCGTTGGCTGCGACGAAGGAGCGGCTGATGGAGCGGGCTTCTCCCACCACGGCCACGGCGTAGTAGAAGTACGCCGTGCCCAGAAGCGGGGTCAGCACGAAATAGGCCATGGTGACGATCCAGGTGAGAGGCGCGAGTTCGGCAGGGGCGTACTCGAGCAGGAGGGTGGAGGCCAGGTTCGTGCCGATGGCCCCCAGCGTGGTGGCCAGGCACAGGCGGAACAGGCGGTTCTTCCGGGACGGAACGGCGTGGCTTTTGCGCGAGTACACCGATATGATAAGGACGATGATGAAGGCGATGGCCTCCGCCGAAACGTTCCACCCCATGGTGCCCACGCGCTCGCCTTCCCCCTGCCGACTGCTCGTTTTGAGCGGATATGCGCATGCCCCTGCGCCTATCGCCCCATTGTACTCCATCGGCGCGCGGCCGCGCGTTCCGCTCGGGAGTTTTCGGCCTCGCCGATCGAGCGCGCAGGGTGCGCTACAATGTGCTTCAACCGCATCGACGAAGGGAACGAGTATGAAGGTCACGGAGAAGAAGCTCGACGGCGGGCTCATCTTGTTGGAAGCGGTCGCGTCCACGGCCGAGGTCGGCCACGCGCTCACCATGGCGCAGTACGGGTTCGCCCAGCAGATGGGATTGCAACCCGCGCCCGGAAAGTCGGTCGCGCAACTGGCCGAGGAGCAGCTGGGTATCAAAGACCTCGACGCCCTCGTGCAGCAGCAGGCGGTGGAGTTCCTCGTGCCGTTCGCCATCGACAAGCGCAACATCATGCCGGCGTATCCTCCCAAGCCGCAAGCGGCGGCTCCGCTCAAGCGCGGCCAGACGTTCTCGTTCGAGCTGCGCGTGGCCCCGAAGCCCGACTACGAGCTGACTTCCTACGATCCGGTGACCATCACGGTGCCGCCCTTCAAGCTGAACGACGCCGAAGTCGATGCCCAGATCGAGCAGCTGGCCGACAGCTACGCGACGTTCGAGGCCGACGAGCCGCATCCCGTGCGCGCAGGCGACAGCTTCCTGCTGGCGCTCGAGGCGTTCCAGAACGGTGAGCGGATGGAGAACCTGTCGACTGAAGGGCGCACCTACGTCACAGGCATGGGCCTCATGCCCCCGAGCTTCGAAGAGCAGCTCATCGGCATGGGCGTGGGCGAGCCCAAAACGTTCTCCTTCCAGATGCCAGGCGCCGATGACGACATCGAATGCACCGTCACGGTCAAGGAGATGCAGAAGAAGGTCGTGCCCGCCATCGACGACGCCTGGGTCGCGAAGAACGTCCCCATGTACCGCGATGCGGCGGCGCTTCGCAGCAGCATCGAGGAGCGCATGGCCGCCGACCTGCGGGGCCAGTACGAGAACCTCAAGCTCACGACCGCCGCCGCCGAGCTCGCCAAGCGCTTCAAGGGCCGCATCGACGATGCGGTGTACGAGGCCACCCAGCAGAGCATCGTGGGAAATCTGCGCGCGCAGCTGGCGCAGCAGGGCGTTCCGTTCGAGCAGTTCGTGCAAAGCCAGGGCGGCGAGCAGCAGTTCGGCATGATGATGATGCTGCAAACGCGCGCGACGCTCGTGCAGGGCTACGCGCTGGACGCGCTGTTCCGCCACGAGAAGATGACCCTCGACGATGCCGATCTCGATGCGCCGGCCAAGGCCATGAACCCCCAGAACCCCGCCGCCGCGCGGCGCGAGCTGGAGGAGAGCGGCCGCGGCTTCGCGCTGCGCGAGCTCGCGCAGCGCATGAAGGCCAACCGGTGGCTGCTCGACCATGCCGAGGTGATCGTGAAGGATCCTGAAGATCCGGCCGCGACGCGGGCCGAGGAGGAAAAACGGTCTGAGGGAGCCGACGCCGCCGAGAAGGCCCCGAAGGCCGACGGCCCGCGGTAGCCGACGCGGGAGCATGCTGGCGCGGCTTCATCGGAAGCCGCCATCGACGAGGGGCGCCGCATCGAGGCGCCCCTCGCTCGCGCATCCGGCCCTCCTGGCGTCAGGGCCTTTTCGCTCGGGCCGGCGGGCTTCCGCCGGCTCCGCTTCCGCGCACCGATGCGCGCCGGTCGTGGGAAAATTAATGTTAAACGACAAATACTTCCGCGGGGAGCGGCCCCGGTGGGCGATAATGGGCGTCGCTGGAGACGATCGGAGAATCCGCCGCCTGCCTCGCTCGGGCAAGCGGCTTCGTCCGGCGCCGTTTCGCGCGCGAGCGGGCGGCTCTGCGGTCTTCTGCGCGAAACGTCGAAACGAAGGGTCGAGCGGCCGCACCGGGGGAGGGAATCGAATGGAAGGAAGCGACCGAGAGGGCGCGGACGGAATCGAGACGGCGCGCATGATCGTCGGAGGGGCGGGCGAGCCTTTGCCAGCCCTGCGCACGGCCGACGGCTACGAGCTGGTCTCGCTGGACGATGCGTCCGATATCGTGCGCGTGGCGCGCTTCATGCGCGACTACGAGGGCCCGGGGCTCGACGCGGAGTGCGGCGTCGAAGCCATGAAGGGGCTCGCCGCGCTCCTCGATCCGCGCCAGCAGCCTTCCGAGGACCAGAAGACCGCGGTGCGCGACATCTTGGGCTCGATCGCTTTCGGAACCCTGTCCGCTGCGGCTCCCGAGCTCTGTCCCTCCGCCATCAGCCTGCTGAAGCACTTCGTCGACCGTTCCGAGTCTGGGGCCGTGCGGTGCGCACTCCTCGATCCGCAGGCGCTCGGCGCCGCTCGCGGCCTGGACGGTTCCGGCTTGTGGTCAGGTTGTGGCCGCGAAATTCGTCCTTGAATATATCTTGCTTTCTGCGTATAATTCTCGGTTGCGTCTGGTTGTGGATGGACACACCCGGAGGCGTGGAAACTCGGAGTCGGTGACGCCTCACTCCCCAGAAGGCGTGGAACGGCGAGCGAGACCACACAGGTTATCAGGGCTCTTTGGGGTGCGCAAGGAGTGTGCGCGCGAGCAGGGAGCCGAAGAAAGGAAAGACATGGGAGTCAAACAGTACAAGCCGACCAGCCCCGGCCGACGCTTCCAGACGGTTTCGGATTTCACCGAGATCACGACGGACAAGCCGGAGAAGTCCCTGCTTGCGCCGCTGTCGAACAAGGCGGGCCGCAACAACAACGGCCGCATCACGACGCGCCATCAGGGCGGCGGCAACAAGCGCCGCTACCGCATCATCGACTTCAAGCGCAACAAGGACGGCGTGCCCGCGAAGGTGGCCACGATCGAGTACGATCCGAACCGCAGCGCCCGCATCGCCCTTCTGCACTACGTCGACGGCGAGAAGCGCTACATCCTTCATCCGAAGGGCCTGCGCGTGGGCGACACCGTCATGAGCGGCGCTGAAGCCGACATCAAGCCGGGCAACGCCATGCCGCTGGCGAACATCCCCGTCGGCACGCTCATCCACGCCGTCGAGCTGCAGCCGGGCAAGGGAGCCGCCATCGCCCGTTCCGCCGGCACCAGCATCCAGCTCATGGGCAAGGAGGGCAAGTACGCCATCCTCCGCATGCCTTCCTCCGAGATGCGCCGCGTGCTCATCACCTGCCGCGCCACCATCGGCGAGGTCGGCAACGCCGAGCATGCCAACATCAAGATCGGCAAGGCCGGCCGCAACCGCTGGAAGGGCATCCGCCCGACCGTCCGCGGCACCGTCATGAACCCGGTCGACCACCCGCACGGCGGCGGCGAGGGCAAGAACAAGTCCGCCGGTCGCCACCCGGTCACCCCGTGGGGCGTGCCTACGAAGGGCCATCGCACTCGCAACCCGAAGAAGGCTTCGAGCCGCCTGATCATCCGTCGCCGCAAGAAGTAGCGCTAAGCGTTAAGGAGTAATAGTGAGCAGAAGTTTGAAAAAAGGTCCTTTCGTCGAACCGCGCCTTCTTGATCGCATCGAGAAGATGAATGCGGCGAACGAAAAGAACGTCATCAAAACGTGGTCGCGCGCCAGCACCATCTTCCCGGAAATGGTGGGCCACACCATCGCCGTGCACGATGGCCGCAAGCACGTGCCGGTATACATCACGGAATCCATGGTCGGCCACAAGCTGGGCGAATTCGCCCCGACCCGCACGTTCAAGGGTCACTCCGCCGACAAGGGCAAGCGATAAGAAGGGGTGAACAATGGAAGCTAAAGCAGTAGCACGCTATGTCCGCGTTTCGCCCCGCAAGGCGCGCATCGTGGTCGATCTGATCCGCGGCAAGTCCGTGCCTCAGGCCCGCGAGATCCTGCAGTTTACGAACCGTGGTGCAGCGGAGATCGTCGAGAAGACGCTCAACTCCGCCGTGGCCAACGCCGAGCACCTGCATCACGTGCGTCCGGACACGCTCGTCGTGAAGACGGCCTTCGCCGACGAAGGCCCCACGCTCAAGCGCATCCGTCCGCGCGCCAAGGGCTCCGCGTCGCGCATCCGCAAGCGCACGAGCCACATCACGATCATCGTTGCACCGCGAGAGGAGGCATAAGCGCATGGGTCAGAAGGTTAGCCCCACCGGGTTCCGCCTTGGCATCACCGAGGATTGGCGCAGCCGCTGGTACGCCGACAAGGATTACGCCAAGAACCTGGAAAACGACTTGGCCATCAGGAAGTTTTTGGACAAGCAGCTCGCCCGCGCCGCCGTCTCCAAGGTTGAGATCGAGCGTGCCGGCGACAAGATCAAGATCATCATCACGACGGCCCGCCCGGGCGTCGTGATCGGCAAGAAGGGCGCCGAGATCGACGCCCTGCGCAAGAAGCTCGACAAGATCGCCAACGGCCCGGTGTCCATCGAAGTCATCGAGGTCAAGCGCCCCGAGCTCGACGCCGAGCTCATCGCGCAGTCCGTGGCTGAGCAGCTCGAGGGCCGCGTGGCCTTCCGCCGCGCCATGCGCAAGGCCGTCCAGTCCGCCCGCAAGAGCGGCGCCAAGGGCATCCGCATCCAGTGCTCCGGCCGCCTGGGCGGCGCGGAGATGAGCCGTCGCGAGTGGTACCGCGAAGGCCGCGTGCCGCTGCACACGCTGCGCGCGAAAATCGATTACGGCTTCACCACCGCCGCCACGACGATGGGCTCCATCGGCGTGCAGGTGTGGGTGTACCACGGCGAGATGCTCCCCGGCCAGAAGGCGCCGCAGCCGGCGCTCGAGGGCAGCTCCCGTCCGAGCCGTTCCCGTCGCAACGACCGCAACGAGAGGGGGCGCAAGTAAATGCTCGTACCTAAGCGCGTCAAGCACCGCAAGGTGCAGCGTGGTTCCATGAAG
>CAUEBO010000088.1 GCA_958454405.1 uncultured Eggerthellaceae bacterium
CTATGAGCGAGCCGATGTCGTACAGGTCCGACCGGGACCAGGGACGCCCGGCGAACGCGATCGCCCCCTCCGTCGGGCGCAGCATGCCGCAGATCATCTTCAGCAGCGTCGATTTTCCCGCCCCATTCGGGCCGAGCAGCCCGTACACCGATCCTTCGGGCACATGCATCGAGGCGTCCAACACGGCGTCCTGCCCTTTGAAGCGCTTCGAGAGCCCTTCGGTCTGCAAGAGGTATTCCATCGCGCGTCCTTTCACATCCGGCCCGCCGCGCGTTCGCGGCGGGCGTTTCCTTCGCGGTTCGAGCACCAGGATGCGCCCTTATTCTAAAGAACCGTTAAAGGTCCGCGGGAATGCTTCGCGGGCGCACGTCCGGCCGATGCGGCGTCGGGCGGCATGCGAGGCGCGCGGGCGACGACCTGCTTCGCCCGCGCGCCTTTGGAGTACAATGCGGGAAACGAAATCCGATGCGAAGGAGCGTCCTATGAGGGAAATCGACGCGAGCGATCTCGACTGCAACGTGTTCGACCTGATCGGCTCGAAATGGATGCTGGTCACGGCCGGCGACGAGCAGGGCTCGAACACCATGACGGCAAGCTGGGGCGGCCTCGGCGTCATCTGGGGGAAGCCCTCGGCGACGGTCTACCTGCGCCCGCAGCGCTACACCAAGGAGTTCGTGGACGCGCAGGATTCCTTCTCGCTCAGCTTCTTCCAGGAAGGGTTCCGCAAGGAGCTCGCCTACCTGGGCGGCGTGTCGGGGCGCGACGAGGACAAGATCGCGAAAGCGGGCCTCACGACGGCCTTCGCGGACGGGACGCCGTACTTCGAGGAGGCCTCGCTCGTGCTCGTGTGCCGCAAGGCCTACGCGCAGGCGTTCGAGGAGAGCTGCTTCATGGACGGGGACGCGCTCGCGCAGTGGTATCCGGAGAAGGACCTGCACACCCTCTACATCGGCTCCATCGAGAAGGTGCTCGTGAAGGACTAGGCGCCCGGCGTCCGGCGCCTAGTCCTGGCCGTCCACGCGCCCGCGCAGCTGCTTGCTTCGGGCGCGGCGGCGCTTGTCGGCCAGGCGCCGCTCCCGAGCGCGCCGGGGCGGCTTCGTCGCGCGGCGCGGCGTCGGCGGCGCTGCGAGGCGCTCGAACGCCTCGCGCAGCTTGCGCAGGCACAGCTGACGGTTGCGGAACTGGCTGCGCGATTCTCGACTGGTCACCGTGATGCCGCTCGGGCGGTGCGTCATGCGCACGGCCGAATCCGCGGTGTTCACGCACTGGCCGCCCGGGCCGCCCGCATGGAACGCCTGCACGTCGCAGGCGCGCTCGATCTCCTCGAGCGGCTGGCGCGCGAATGCCGCGTAATCCCGGTATGTCAGGCCGTCGTCTTCCATATACGGCATTCTACCCGCATGGAAGATTTTTGAAAAACTTCCATGCGCCCGTCACACGATCGGCGGCCCGCATGTCTAATGGAGGCAGGAGGTGCGAATCATGACAGACGAAAACGCATTGATCGACGCCGCGCTCGCTCATGACGAGGCGGCTTTGGGAGAGCTGCTCTCGCGCGTGCAGGACGACGTGTTCAACCTGGCGCTGCGAATGCTCGGCACGGTGCCCGACGCCGAGGACGCGACGCAGGAGGTGCTCGCGAAGGCCATGACCAAGCTCGCGGGCTTCAGGAGAGAGAGCGCGTTTTCCACCTGGGTGTTCCGTATCGCGCTCAACCATCTGGCCACGTACCGCAAGGGGTTGTTCGCGCGGTTCCCGGTGAGCTTCGACATCTACGGCGAGGACATCGCCAGCGGGCGCGAACAGGACGTGCCCGACCTCTCCGCAGGCGTGGACCGAGGGCTGCTGGCGCGCGAGCTGAAGCTTTCGTGCATGAACGGCATGCTGCAATGCCTCGACGTGGACGGGCGCAGCGCGTTCGTGCTGGGCACGATGTTCAAGCTCGACAGCCGCGCGGCGGCGGATGCCCTGGGCATCACGCCCGAGGCGTACCGCCAACGCCTTTCGCGCGCGCGGGCCCGCATGGCGGAGTTCCTCTCCACGTACTGCGGCGTCGCGGGCAGCGGAGCGTGCCGGTGCGCCCGGCGCGTCGACTACGCCGTGGCGACGAGGCGCCTCGATCCCGCGCACCTCGATTGGCAGGGCCTGGAACCTGACGCAGGCGCTTCGGAAGGCTCTGCCGGGCCTCGGCCCGCAGCGGTTCGCGCCGCAGGCCCGGAGGCCGACCTCGAGGGAAAGGCGGATGCGATGGAGCGCCTCGACGACGCGGCCGGGATCTTCGCGTCGCTGCCGCGCTACCGCTGCCCCGATCGCGCGGCTTCGTTCGCCAAGGACCTGATCGCATCCGTCGACTTCAAGCAAGCCGTCGGCGACTGACCCCTCTTGGAAGGAGACGCACCCATGGACATGGAAGGCGCCTTGGCGTACTTGTCCGACCTCGAACGGCACAACGATCGCACCTGGTTCCACGACACGAAGGCCCGTCGCCTCGAGGCGCAGCGGGCGTTCGAAGGACTGCTGGCCGACCTCATCGAGCGCATCGGAGCGTTCGATCCGTCCGTGCGCGGACAGGATCCGAAGTCGCTCACGTTCAAGCTTCCCCGCGACACGCGCTTCTCGCGCGACAAATCGCCCTACAATCCCTCCCTGCGGGCGCATATCGGGCCGGCCGGCAAACTGCCCGTCCCCGTGGGATACTACCTGATGGTCCAGCCCGGCGGCCGGTCGTTCCTTGGCGGCGGCCTGTTCTCTCCCCAGTTCAAGGACGCGACCGCGCGCATCCGGCGCGCAATAGCCGACCAGGGCGACGAATGGGAGCGCATCGTCGACGATCCCGCGTTCGCCGAGCGCTTCCGCGTGGAGGGCGAAGCGCTCAAACGCGTGCCGCCCGGATTCGAGCCCGACCACCCGCAGGCCGCCTGGCTCAAGCACAAGAGCTGGTACATCGAGTGCCGGCAAGCCGACGAGGAGGTAGCCTCGCCCGGATTCCCCGCTTCGGCCGCCGAGGCGTTCGAGCGCATGCAGCCCTTCAACGCGTTCCTCAACCGGGCGCTGGAGGGATTCGAGATGCCGCAGCGCTGAGCGGAGGGCTCGGCCGAAGCCCGGCGGCCGACCGGGCTTCGGCAAGCGCGCCGCCCCTTTCCGAAAAGCAGGGCGGCGCGCCGTTACGCGATGCCCTTGACCTCGTAGCCCGCGTCCGCCACGGCGGCGCTCAACGCCTCGTCGGCTACGTCGTGCGACAGCTTCGCGCAGGCGGTGCCGGCGTCGAGGTCCACGACCGCCTCCTCCACGCCGTCGACGCCCTCGAGCGCCTTCTTCACATGCGCCACGCAGTGCGCGCACATCATGCCTTCGACCGCAAGCGTTTTCTCCATGACGATCTCCTTTCGTCCGGGTGCGCTCGCACCCTCGCCGTTCTCCTCTTCCGCATCGCTCGCAAAAACGGCGGGCGGGCGCGTCGATGCCGCGCCGCCGTCCATGCCGCCGGTTCCTCCCGCCGTCGGGAAGCCCGGCTTCCAGCCCCGCAGCCTCAGCGCGTTCGACACCACGCACACCGAGCTCAGGCTCATGGCCGCAGCCGCGATCATGGGATTCAGGTCCACGCCTGCGAACGACAGCGCGCCGGCCGCCAGCGGGATGCACAGGGCGTTGTAGACGAGCGCCCAGAACAGGTTCTGCTTGATGTTGCGCAGCGTCGCGCGCGAGAGCTGGATGGCCGCGGGCACGTCAAGCAGGTCGCTTCGCATCAGCACGATGTCTGCGCTCTCGATGGCCACGTCGGTGCCGGCCCCGATGGCGATGCCGACGTCGGCGCGGGCGAGCGCCGGCGCGTCGTTGATGCCGTCGCCCACCATGGCCACCTTGCCCTGTTCGGCCAGGCGGCGGATCTCGCGTTCCTTGCCGTCCGGCAGCACGCCGGCGATGACCTCGTCGGCGCCCACCTCGCGCTGGATGGCGGCCGCCGTGCGCTCATTGTCGCCGGTCAGCATGACCGTGCGGATGCCCATGCCCTTCAGCGCGGCGAAAGCGGCGGCGCTCGACGGCTTCACCGTGTCGGCCACGGCCACCACGCCCAGAAGCTCGCCGTCCTGGGCGAAGAACAAAGGCGTCTTGCCCTCGTCGGCCAGCGCGCGGGCCGTTTCGTCGAAGGCCCCCGCCGCGACGCCGCGCGCCTCCATCATGCGCAGGTTGCCGGCAAGCGACGGGCGGTCGTCCACGAGCGCCGCGACCCCTTCTCCGGGCACTTGCTTGAAGTCCTCCACCAGCAGCGGATAGGCCTTCTGCTCGCGGGCGTAGGCGCATACGGCGCGCGCCAGCGGATGCTCGGAGCGGCCCTCGATGGACACCGCCAACTCCAGCAGGCGCTCGCGATCCGCGCCTTCGGCGCACAGCACGTCGGTGACGCTGGGAGCGCCCTGCGTCACCGTGCCGGTCTTGTCCAGCACGACGGTGCGCACGTCGTGGGCGGTTTCAAGCGCTTCGGCCGACTTGATGAGGATGCCGCTTTGCGCCCCGCGCCCCGTGCCCACCATGATGGCCGTGGGCGTTGCCAGGCCGAGCGCGCACGGACACGAGATGACCAGCACCGATATGGCATGCGAAAGAGCCGTTTCCAGCGACGGTCCAACGAGCGCCCACACGGCGAACGTCGCGACCGCGATGACGATGACCACCGGAACGAACACGCCCGATATCTTGTCGGCGATCTTCTCGATGGGGGCCTTCGTGGAGGTGGCCTCGTCCACGAGGCGGATGATGCCGGCCAGCGCAGTGTCGTCGCCCACGCGGTCGGCGCGCATAGTGAACCATCCGGTGCTGTTCAGGGTGGCGCCGGTCACGCGGTCGCCCGGGCGCTTGTCCACCGGCACGCTCTCGCCGGTGATCACCGACTCGTCCAGCGTGCCCGAGCCCTCGAGCAGCGTGCCGTCCACGGGAACGCTCTCGCCGGCCTTCACCACCAGCACGTCACCGGCGCGCACGGCTTCGACGGGCACGCGCTCCTCCACGCCGTTTGCGAGCCGCACGGCCTCCTTGGGCGCAAGGTCCACGAGCTTCGCGATGGCGTCGGTGGTCCTGCCCTTCGCGCGCGCCTCGAAGTACTTGCCCAGCGTGATGAGCGTGAGGATCATGGCGGCCGACTCGAAGTACAGGTCCATGGCCGCCGCATGGGAGGCGTGCAGGTCGCCCGCTCCCAGCGCGATGCCGATCTTGTAGATGGCGAAAACGCCGTACACCGTGGCGGCCGTGGAACCCAGCGCGATGAGCGAGTCCATGTTGGGCGAACCGTGGACGAGCGTCCTGAAGCCCACGCGGAAGAACCTGAAGTTCACGAACACGACGGGGATGAGCAGGAGGAACTGCGTGAACGCGAACACGAGCACGTTGCGGTCGCCCAGGAAGAGCCCCGGCAGCGGCCATCCGAACATGCGTCCCATGGACAAGTAGAACAGCGGGACCGTGAACGCGGCCGACACGACGAGGCGCATGCGCACCTGCTTGGCCTCGGCGGCCGCATCCGCCACGGGGCGCGCCTGCGCCGCACGGCTCGCGGCGCCGGACACGGCCTGCCCATCGGCCGGGACGCGCGCGGCCGCCCCGTAGCCCGCTTTGCCCACGGCAGCCTCGACGGCGGCTGCGCCCGCTGCGCCCGCGCCGCCTGCGAACGTGACGTCCATGCTGTTCTTCAGCAGGTTCACTGCCACGTCGTCGACGCCAGGGACGCTCCGCGCCGCCTTTTCCACGCGCGCGGAGCACGCCGCGCACGTCATGCCGGTTATGTCGAACGTCTGCTTCATCGGTATCCTTTCCAACGGCGGACGCGCGCCTCAAGCGCTGGAGGGCGTTTTCCGAGCGGAAACGTCCGCTGCGCGCCGACTCGCCGCCGCTTCGTCGATCAGCGCGAGAACTTCTTGATGAGTTGCATGGCCTCGTCGACCACTTCCACGTTTCCTCGCTGGATCTGCTCGACCACGCACGTTTCCAAATGGTTCTGCAGCACGATGGCCGACACGCTGCGGACGGCGCTTTCAGCCGCGGAGAGCTGCACGAGCACGTCGCCGCAGTACCGGTTGTCGTCGAGCATGGCCTTCACGCCGTTCAGCTGGCCTATCGCGCGATTGAGGCGCTTTTGCAGGTCGGTCTGCAGGGCTTCGTCGCGAGGGGTCTCCTTGTGATGGCAGCGGCATCCCTGCGCCGGATCCGCCGCGTCGCCGCGCGCTTCGATCGCCGTTCCATTCGCTTCCCGAGCCATCGAGCATCCTTCCGTCATGGTGCCATATACCCCCAGGGGGCATCTTCATCCATAGCGCAGTATATACCCCATGAGGGTATTGTCAAGCACGCAGGGCAGGCGAGCGGCCGGCCTTGCCGTGCAACGGTTTCCAGCCGGCCCCCGCATGGTACAATGCTCTGCCCATCGAAAGGAGCGCCCGTGTCCACCGTCCATTCCGTGAAGGACTTCAAGGAGAGCAGGGCCAGCGCCAAAGTGGCCGTGGCGTCCATGCTGCTGCTGCCGCTCGTGGGCGTGGGCTGCCTGCTGTTCCCCGCCGTCGCCGAGGAGGCGCTGCCCTATCTCCTGGGCGTGCCGATGGCGCTCTCCGGCGCGGGCAGCATCGTGACCGTGGCGCGCGAGCGCAGCGCGGAGGCGGGCAGGACCAGCGTGGGCGCGGCCATCGTGCTGTGCGTCCTCGGCGGGGTCACGATGGTGCACGGTGCGAAATCAACCCTGTTCATCGGCATCATCTGGGGCCTGCTGGGCCTGTACAAGGCCGGCGGCGAGTTCAACGGCGTCATCGACGCCGTCAAGGCGAAGGAGCCCTATCTGCTCTCGCTCGCGCTCACCGTGTTCCAGCTGGTGCTGGCCGTGCTGCTCATCCTGAACCCCTTCGCCAACATCGAGCATCACCTGCTGCTGCTCGGCATCGAGCTCATCGTCTACCCTTTCAAGCTGCATCGCGAGCGCGGCAAGCTCGTCTTGGAAGCGGAAGCGTAGGGAGCGTGCCATGTGCCATCGCTTCATCATGATCGACCGCTCCGAGGTCGTCCGCGTCGCACAGGAGATCGCCGCCGACCTGGCCGAGCATGCGGGCGAGCTGGGCACGCTCGACCCGCTCGAGTCGTATCGGCCGTACCTTTTCCGGCCTGCGCGGCCGGAAGCCCCGCCCGATGGCGAGGGGGCCGGACCGCGAGATGCGGCAGGAGACGGCGAGGCGGCGGCCTCCCCCGCCGCGAACGGAACCCGCGCGACGACAGGTTCCCACGGCAGGGCCGAAGCCTTCCCCTCCTCCGTGGTCGCGCTCATCGTTCCCACCGGCTGCGGGGCCCAGCTTGCCGTGGCGGACATGGCATGGGGATTCGATGCGCCCTGGAAAGCCGGGGCGGTGTTCAACACGCGCATCGAAACGGCGCTCGGCGAAACGGCGGGCATGTGGGCCGACGCGATCGGACGCCGGCGCTGCGTCGTGCCCGCACGGGCGTTCTTCGAGTCGCATGCCTCCGAGACCGTGCCCAGCGCGCGCACGGGGCGCCCCATGAAGCGGCAGTACGCGTTCCGCAACGCCGACGGATCCCCGCTGCTCATGGCGGGCGTGCACGAACGCGGTCGTTTCTCCATCGTCACCACCGCGCCCAACGAGACGGTCTCCCGCGTGCACGGCCGCATGCCGCTCGTGCTGGCGCCTGGCGAGGCGGCCCTCTGGCTGGCCGGGCGCTACGAGGGCCTGGCCGATCGAAGCTCCGTTCATCTGGAAGCTGCGCCCGAGCGCTGAAGCGCTCGGATCCGCTCCGCCGAGCCCGGAGCGCGCCGCGAACCGCCGCACGCTCCCCTGCAGGCATGGGGCCCCGTGCGGTCTCGTGCCTGCCGACCGTCACCAGGCGTCTTTGTCGAAGCCCGCCGGCGCCGAGCCGGCCTTTCCCGCTTCATCCTTGCGCTCCTTTCTTCGGCGCGCCGCGAAATCTTTCCCCGCCCTCTTGACAACGCTGCGGCACATTCTATACTTATGAACAGTTGTTCATATGTTGAGAGGTTGCAATGGATACGAACGAACACGGAACCGAGAAGGCGGGCATGCCGATGCCCGAACCGGAAGCAGTCGCGTCGGCAGCCGAGCCGGACGCGAGCGCCCACGACGATGGATGCGGCTGCGGATGCGCCGAGCACGCCGCTGCGGGGTGCATCCCCGAGGCCATGCCCGACGAAGAGCTGCTTTACGATCTGGCCGACCTGTTCAAGACGTTCGGCGACACCACCCGCATCAAGATCCTCTACGCCCTCATGGGCCAGGAGCTGTGCGTGGCCGACATCGCCGAGCTCGTGGGCGCCACGCAGAGCGCCGTGTCGCACCAGCTTCGCACGCTCAAGCAGGCGCGTCTCGTGAAGTTCCAGCGCGACGGCAAGAACGTCATCTACTCGCTGTCGGACGACCACGTGTACACGATGCTCGCCCA
>CAUEBO010000089.1 GCA_958454405.1 uncultured Eggerthellaceae bacterium
GGTGACGTTCGGCGTGAGCTTCACGATGAGCGGGCGCTTCGAGGCGGCGCGGCAGCGGCCCACCACGGCCTCGACGCTGTCCGTGCACGTGCCGATGGTCATGCCGCCCGCATCCACGTTCGGACACGAGATGTTCACCTCGTACGCGTCGACGGGCGCGTCCTCGAGCGCTTCGATCACCTGCACGTACTCGTCGAAGCTGTGCCCCGACACGTTCACGATGACCGTCGCTTCGCGCTCTTGCAGCCACGGCAGGTCGCATTCCTTCAGGTGTGCCACGCCGGGGTTCTGCAGCCCGATGGAGTTCAGCATGCCCGAGGGCGTTTCGGCGATGCGAGGGCTCGCGTTGCCCTCCCACCCGTTCAGCGACACGCCCTTGGTGGTCACGGCGCCGAGGCTCGCCACATCCACGAAGTCCCCGTACTCCCGCCCCGCCGCGAACGTCCCCGACGCCACCGTGACGGGGTTCTTCATCCTCAGTCCGCCCAAATCGACGCACATGTTTACCGAAGTGGGAACAGGTCGGCGAGGGGGAGGCCCCACCAAGCGAGTTCCGCACGAGCCGAAAGCCCCTGCGGGGCTTTCGTGCGAGCTCAGGACTGCCCGAGCGACTGGGGCCTTCCCCTCGCCGACCGCACCCGCAGGATCAATTGCGTCGATATTCATTTACCAAACCACCTTCCGCGCATCGAACACGGGCCCGTCGACACAGGCGCGCTTCTTGCCGTCCACCGTGTCGACCACGCACGACAGGCAGGCGCCGATGCCGCAGGCCATGCGCTTCTCGAGCGAGACCTCACAGGTCACGCCCGCTTCGGCGGCCATGCCGGCCACGATCTTCATGAGGGGCTCGGGGCCGCATACGGCCAGGTAATCGTATTGCTCGCCCGCCTCGGAGGCTTCCGCCAGCGCCTCGGCGACGAGCGAGGTGCAGAAGCCCTCGCGCCCGAAGCTGCCGTCGTCGGTGGCGCAGCGCGGCGGCGCGTCGAGCAGCGCCTCGTAGCGGGCCCGGCACGCGAGCGCCTGCTCAGTCTGCGCGCCCAGCACCACGTCCGTGCGCGCGCCTGCGGCTGCGAGCGACTCGGCCAGCATGAACAGCGGGGCCGCGCCCACGCCGCCGCCCACGAGCAGCGCGCGTTTCGCGTCGGCGGGATGCCAGGCGCGCCCGACGGGGCCGACAAGCTCGGCGTCGCCGCACTGCCCCGGCTCGAGGCCCGTCATGTGCTCGCTGCCGAAGCCCACCGCCTGGTAGAGGATCTCAAGCGTGCCGGCCGCCGCGTCGCGCGCGTACACCGAGAACGGGCGGCGCAGGATGTGCGCCTCCATGCCCGGCACCTTCATGTGCACGAACTGCCCCGGCTCGATGGCCGCCGCGATGCCGGGCGCGTTGAGCGTCATGAGGTAGAGGTTCGGGCCGACCTTCGCATTCGCAAGGATGCGCGCCTGCTCGTTGACGAGTGCCACGTTCGTCCTTTCACTCCTCGCCACCGCTCACAAGAGCGGCGGCGCGCGTTTCGTCTCTCGGCCGATGATTGTATCATCTGCGCGCGCGACGCGCGGCTGACAAGCCAGAATGCAAGGAATGCGCACGCCGGGCACGCAGATGCGACGCAGGCACGACGGACGGGGCGAACGGCGAAGGTCCAAGCGCTCTCGACACGAGAAGCCATGCGGCAACGGCCGCGAGCGCACCCACGAGGAAGCCGGCCAGCACGTCGGTGGAATAGTGCGCCACCAGATAGCAGCGCGCCGCGCCCATGGCCAGCATGACGAGCGAGCCGCCGAGCACCGCCTTCCAATTCCGATACGCAAGCATGAGCGCCGCCATCGCCGCCGAGGCCGCGGTCATATGTCCCGAGGGGAACGAGAACCCGTCCTCGGGCGCGGCGCCGGCGAAGCGCCACCAATCGAGGAAGAGCGCGGACGACTCGAACGGCCGCGGCCGCGCGACGAGGTCCTTGAGCACGATGTTCGTGGCAAGCGCGCCCAGGCAGATGGCGACGAACATGACCGCCCCCGCACGCCGCGTGCGCCTGAACGCCATGAGCACGATTGCCAGCGCGAAGAAGCACGCGCCCTTCTCACCGGCCAAGCTCACCGCCTCGAACAGCGGCGTGAACGCGAATCCCCCGCATTCGGCGAGCGCATGGAGCGCCCCCAAGATCGTCGAATCGAACGCGGCGAACGCAACGTTCAACCACGCGGCCATCAGGGTCGTTTCCATCGAGCTGTCCTTTCGTCCCACGGATGCTGCGAGCCCCTTGCGGGCCCGAGCCTCCATGAAACGATCCGCGCCGGCGTGCGGCAAGCCACGATGCGTCGCACGGGCGACACGGTGGGTGGCAAAGCAGGCGACCAGGGGTTACGAGCGCAGGATGCGATAGCCGATGACGGCCTTCGCCACAAGGAGCGCGAACAGAAGCGCCGTGGCGTAGGGTTGCATGGTGGCCGTGAGCATGACGACGGCCGCAACCTGCATCGCGAATCCGGCGAAAGCCGTCGGGCGCGCGATGCGACGCGCATCGCGCCAAACGCACGCAAGCTCCACGATGCCCACGGCAACGAGCGCACCGACGACGGCGACGATGCAGACGAACGAGACGCCGAGCCCGACGGACGACCCGTACTCTGCGAGGTTCGCCATGCGCACGAACGATCCGTCCCGCACCCCGTACAGCGGAAGGAACGCGAACAAGACAGCCAACACGTCGAGCAGTCCGAACGCCAAAAGGCCGTTGCTGCGCGCGGTCGAGCGGCGCTCGTCGCGGGCGAGCACGATGAGGTCCTCGGTTGACAGGAGGTCGTCCACCGACACGCTGAACAGGCGGGCGATGGCCTGCAGCGAGTCGAGGTTGGGTGAGCCGCCGCCCGTCTCCCACTTCGACACGGCCGTGCGCGACACGTACAGCTTGGCGGCAAGCTGCTCCTGGGTCAGGCCGCGCGCGGTGCGCAGCGCTTTCAGCTTCTCTCCGAAATCCACGGTACGCGCCCTCCTTTCGGCCTTCAGGATGGCCGACCCGCGCCGTCGCGGCAAGACACGATTCGTGTCATCGACCGTCCGCGCCGGTCGCAGGCTTGCGCGCGACTACGGCGATCGTCGGGCTCGTCTCGTCGAGCGGCGCGCCCGCCGCGTCGCCGACCAGCTCCGCCACCTCGAAACCGGCTTCTTCGAGCTCTTCCGAGAGCGCCTCGGGGGTGAAGTACGTGTTCCATACATGGTAGGACGTCGCACCCTCGGGCGCGATCACCGCGATCTGCTCGAGCGACACGGCGTCCGCAAAGCGGCAGCACCGTTGCACCTCGAAGTGCGGGCCCGCGTTCCAGAACCCGCCCGCAGGATGGTCTTCCCACACCGTGCGCTCCTCGAAGGCCTCGAGCTTGCGCAGCGAGAACACGTCGAGCACGAGGGCACCGCCCGGACGCAAGCGATCGCGGACGCGGCGCAGCACTATGCGGCGCTCGTCGGTCGACAGCGCGCCGAAGTCGCAGTAGATCATGACGGCGACGTCGAAGGCGCCGTCCAGGTCGAGCTCGAGGTAGTTCTGGCACCGATAGTCGATGGCGAGCCCCTGCTCGCCCGCCGTGCGGCGCGCGTAGTCGAGCGAGCGCAGCGAGAGGTCGACGCCCGTCACCTCGTAGCCTGCACGCGCGAAGCGCTCGGCGTACAATCCCGGGCCGCAGCCCAGATCGAGTAGGCGCGGGTGCGCCGCAGGTGGCGCGACGCGCCGGATCCACGCGACGGAGCGGTCCATGAACGCGAAGCTGCGGCTGGCCCCTTCGAATTCAGGGTCGAGATGCGCCGTCAACATGCCGCGCGATATGTGCTCGTCGTCCCAGAACGCCGCATCGGTCCGCTCGTACAGCGCAGGAGGTTTCATCAGGTCGTGCAGGTCGTCGTAAAGCGTCATGGGCGCCCCTTCTTCGACGGTTCATCGGCATTCACGGCGATCATTCTACCATCTGATATCATGCTGTCTCTGAGCACGACACCGCGACCGAAGGAGCACCGTGGAGAAGCTGCCGCCTCTCGAGAAGGTTTACGAAGCGTGGTCCGCCGTCGCCGACGGGCGCGTCGCGCTGCACCCCGACGAGCGGCGCGCGACGGTCGCGTCCTCGAACGATGCGAAGACCTACACCGTGACATGGAGCGAGGACGGCTCGACCTATTCCTCGAACGACAACGCCACGTACTGGCAGGGCTACGCGGGGTATCCCGTCATCGCGGTGCTCATGCTGCAAGGCAGGCTTCCGCTCGACCGCGCCGTGGCCGAACGGTTCGCGCATGTCGACTGGACCGAGCTCAACGAGCGCTTCCGGCGCGACTACGCAGCCGCCGTGCACGCCGTCGTCGAAGAGCGCCGCTTGGACGCGGCGCGGGTCGAAGCCGCGGCGCACGAGGCATACGCCGCGCTCGATGCGCTGGAGATCGCAATAAAGCGCGGGTCGGCAAGACCGCCGAAATCCCCAAAACCGCAAGGCGGGGCGTCGGCGAGGCGGGGCTCGTAACGCACGCCCGTCGATCCCGTGATCGCTGGGCGCGACCGCCCCACCTTCGCGGCCGCGCACCTACATGGGCTTCAGGTTGCGGTCGAGCCGGTCCGTCATCCAGGCGAGGCGGCTCGCGCGACCGGCGTCCGTCTTGGCGTCGAAGTACGCGCGGGCGTACGTCTTCCTCACCGAAGGGGGCATGGCCAGGTAGTTCGCATGAGCCGGCTCGTGGCCTTCGAGCAGCGACTCCAAGGCCGCGATGTGCTCCTCGGTGACGTCCGGTGCCTTCGGAGCGTCCCAGCAGCCGTTTTCCTTGGCGACTTCCACCGCCCTTCTGCCGGGATCGGCCATCGAGCCGCGCCGCTCGAGCTTCTCGGCGAGCGCCTTGTTCTTGTCGGACCACGCGCTGTCCTTCCGGCGCGGCGCGAAGTACTTGCGGTAGGAGCCCTCGTCAATGCGGCGCATCTGCCCGTCGATCCACCCGAAGCACAGCGCCTCTTCAAGCGCCTCGCCCGCCTTGAGCGTGCTCGGGCCGCCGGGCTTGCCGAACAGCAGCCACACGCCGGAGCTCGACTCGCCGTTGGCCTGCAGCCATGCTCTGAACTCGTCTCTGGTCGCGAACTTCAGCGGTTCGTCCATGCGATGCACCTTCCTCTCCTTCAAGAGCGCGCGCCTGACGCAAAGATGCGCCGGCAGCGGCTCGCATCCATTATGGGCCATTGCGGCGCCGGCAGGCGCGGAAAGGCCAGTCCTTTCGTGGCTTCGCCCGGATAAGAACCGCGCTCACATCGCGCCGCGCCTTGCTAGGAGCCGTCGTGCACGAGCTTGAGGCCGACGACGCAGGCGATGAGGCCCGCGATGAGCAGCACCTTCGCCACCGAAACCGGCTCGGTTCCCGAGAGCATGCCGTAGGCCACCGTGAGCGAGGCGCCGATGCCCACCCAGATGGCGTACGCGGTGCCCGTCGGCAGCGTCTTGACCGCATAGGACAGGCCAACCATGCTCAGCACCAGCGCGATTAGGAACACGATCGAGGGCGCCAGCTTGGTGAACCCCTCGGCGCGCCCGAGCGCCGTGGCCCACACCGCTTCCAAAACGCCCGATACGATAAGAACGACCCATGCCATGAGAAGGCTCCCTTCCGTAGGTTGTGCGCCGTCTTTGCGTTCCTGGTACGGCTGCCCTCGTCAGGGAATCATGGAGAATCACGAAACGCATCCAGTGTAGCAGATCGTCCGTTTTGCGGGAGAACCGTAACCTTTCGGTTCAACGACGAGGTGCGCGAGATGGGCCTGCGCCAAACCATGGAATGGGACGCCCTCAACCGCTTCCTGGACGACCCGGAGGGCATGCTCGCGGAATTCTTGGACGGTTGATCGGCGAAGAACGCCGCAGCGTCTATGAGCGCAATCGCTGTCGAAACAGGCCGAGCACGGTTCAAGTGCTCGGCCTGTCGTAAAAACGGTTCCCTACCCCCACTGGGGCAGGTCCTGCAGGGCCACCACGGTCAGGCCGTTCGCGCGGGCCATCTCCATGCCGGCCACCATGGCTTGGGCGCCGGCCAGGTTCGTCACGTGGGTCACGCCGTGCTTCACGGCCTCCAGGCGCAGCTCGTAGCCGTCGGCGCGCGTGGCGTGGCCGAACGGGGTGTTGATCATAAGGGCGATCTCCCCGCTCGCGATGCGGTCGAGCACGTTGGGCGAGCCCTCGTGCACCTTCTTCACCTCTTCGCAGTCCACCCCGGCGGCGCGCAGGGCGCGGGCGGTGCCGGCGGTGGCCACCACCTTGAAGCCCAGACGCACGATGTCGCGGGCGATGGACACGATGGAGCGCTTGTCGCGGTCGCACACGCTGATGAACACCGTGCCGCCCTCGGGCAGCGCGTAGCTGATGGCCAGCTGCGTCTTGGCGAAGGCGGCCGGGAAGTTGCCGGCGATGCCCATGACCTCTCCCGTGGACTTCATCTCGGGGCCGAGCACCGTGTCGGCGCCGGGGAAGCGGCCGAACGGCATGACGGCCTCCTTCACGCTGTAGTGCTCGAGGCGGCGGTCGTCGGGCGGCAGGCCGAGGTCGGCTATCCGCTCCCCCGCCATGATGCGCGCGGCCATCTTCGCCAGCGGCACGCCCGTGGCCTTCGACACGAACGGCACGGTGCGGCTGGCGCGCGGGTTGGCCTCGATGATGTAGATGACCTGGTCCTTGATGGCGAACTGGATATTGATGAGGCCCACCACGCCCAGGCGAAGGGCCAGCGCGCGGGCAACGCTTCGCAGCTGAGACACCAAAGCCTCGGACAGCGCGAACGGGGGCGTGCAGCAGGCAGAGTCGCCCGAGTGGATGCCCGCCATCTCGATGTGCTCGAGCACGCCGCCCACGTACACTTGGCTCCCGTCGCAGAGCGCGTCGAGGTCCACCTCCACCGCCCCTTCGAGGAAGCGGTCGAGGTACACCGGATGGTCGGGGGAAATCTTGGCGGCCTCGGCCATGTACTTCTCGAGCTGGGCGCCGTCGTACACGATGCCCATGCCGCGCCCGCCCAGCACGTAGCTGGGGCGCACGAGCAAGGGGAACCCTATCTGATCGGCCACTATGCAGGCTTCTTGGTACGTGGAGGCCATGCCGGCGGCCGGATAGGTGATGCCCATCTCGTCGAGGATGGCGGCGAAGCGGTCGCGGTCCTCGGCCAGGTCGATGGCCTCGGGCTGCGTGCCCATGATGGGCACCCCCGCCTCGGCCAGCGCCGTGGCCAGCTTGAGCGGCGTCTGCCCGCCGAGCGTGACCACCACGCCGTCGGGCTGTTCGACGTCCACGATGTCCATGACGTCCTCGAACGTGAGCGGCTCGAAGTACAGCTTGTCGGACGTGTCGTAGTCGGTGGACACCGTCTCGGGGTTGCAGTTCACCATGATGGTTTCGAACCCCGCCTCGGCCAGCGCGTAGCTCGCGTGCACGCAGCAGTAGTCGAACTCGATGCCCTGCCCAATGCGGTTGGGGCCCGCGCCTAGGATCATGGCGCGCTTGCGCGTCTTGGGCGCCACCTCGGTTTCGGCGGCGTCGTAAGTTTTGTAATGGTAGGCCGTCGAGCTGGGGAACTCGGCGGCGCAGGTGTCCACGGTCTTGAAGGCGGGCTTCACGCCCAGCATTTTGCGGCACGTGCGCACGGTGAGCTCGTCGGAGTTCGTGAGGTGCGCGATCTGCGCGTCGGACAGCCCGAAGCGCTTGAGCGTGCGGAACGCGTCGGCGTCCAGCTCGTCCAGGTGCATGCCGCGCAGGTTCTCCTGCACGCGCACGATGTCGGCCATGCGGGAGACGAAGAACGGATCGATGCCCGTGGCGTCGCACACCTCCTCCACCGTCCAGCCGCGGCGCAGCGCCTCGGCCAGGTAAAACACGCGATCGGCCGTGGGGCGCGCCACGAGGTCGGCGAACGCCTCGCCGTCGGGCAGGTCGCCTTCCAAGCCATCGGCCCCCAACCCCGCGCGCCCGTTCTCCAGCGAGCGCATGGCCTTGCCGAGCGACTCCTCGAACGTGCGGCCGATGGCCATGATCTCGCCCACGGCCTTCATGCGCGTGGACAGGGTGTCGTCGGTTCCCTGGAACTTCTCGAACGCGAAGCGCGGCACCTTCACCACGCAGTAGTCGATGGACGGCTCGAAGCACGCCGGCGTGGCCTTCGTGATGTCGTTCACGATCTCGTCGAGCGTGTAGCCCACGGCCAGCTTCGCCGCCGCCTTCGCGATGGGGAAGCCCGTGGCCTTCGACGCCAGCGCCGAGGAGCGCGACACGCGCGGGTTCATCTCGATGACGATCATGCGGCCGTTGTCGGGGTTGACGGCGAACTGCACGTTGGAGCCGCCGGTCTCCACGCCGATCTTCTCCAGGATGGCGAGCGACGCGGCGCGCATGCGCTGGTACTCCACGTC
>CAUEBO010000090.1 GCA_958454405.1 uncultured Eggerthellaceae bacterium
CTGCCGAACGTCGGCAAGTCCACGCTGTTCACGGCCCTCACGAACAAGGGCGGCCTCGCGGCCAACTACCCGTTCGCCACCATCGAGCCCAACGTGGGCGTGGTGCCCGTGCCCGACGTGCGCCTGGACCGCCTGGCCGAGATCGACCATCCGGCGCGCATCGTGCCGGCAACCGTCGAGTTCGTGGACATCGCGGGCCTTGTGGCTGGAGCCAGCCAGGGCGAGGGCCTGGGCAACCAGTTCCTCGCGAACATCCGCGAGACGGACGCCATCTGCGAGGTCGTGCGCTTCTTCGGCGATCCGGACGTGGTGCACGTCTCCGGCAAAGTGGACCCGCAAAGCGACGTGGAAACCATCAAGACCGAGCTGATCCTGGCCGATCTTGCCACGCTGCAAAAGGCGCTGCCGCGCCTTGAAAAAGAGGCCAAGCGCGACAAGGCCGGCGCGGCGAAAGTGGCCGCTGCCAAGAAGGTCTTCGAGGGGCTGAACGAGGGCCATCGCGCCCGCACGCTCGACCTCGACGAAGACGAGCGCGCCGCGCTCCACGACCTGCACCTGCTCACCATGAAGCCCATGCTCTACATCGCCAACGTGGACGAGGACCAGCTGGACGCCGAGCTGCCCGAGATCGACGGATGCGCCCCGGTGCCCATCTCCGCGAAAGTGGAAGCCGATTTGGCCGAGCTCGATCCGGCCGAGGCGAAGGAGTACCTGGAAGCCATGGGCCTTGAGGAGAGCGGTCTCGCACGCTTGGTGCGGGAGGCGTACCGCCTGTTGGGGCTGCAAAGCTACTTCACGAGCGGCGAGACCGAGACGCGCGCCTGGACCATCCCCATCGGCGCGAAGGCCCCGCAGGCTGCCGGCGTCATCCACACTGACTTCGAGCGCGGCTTCATCAAGGCTGAGACCGCCTCGTTTGCCGACTACTCCGAGCTGAACGGCGAGAAGGGCTGCCGCGACGCCGGAAAACTGCGCCAGGAGGGCAAGGAGTACGTGGTGCAGGACGGCGACGTCATGCATTTCAAGTTCAACGTGTAAGAGGCGCCCGGCAGGAAGGGTTCGCGCATGGATGGTTTCATCGAGGCGTTGGCGAGCAACGGCAGAAGCCCGGAGCTGCCCGAGGAGTGCGATTGCTTCGGGAAGCTCGTTGGCAGCTGGAAGCTCGATTACGTCGACCGCAACCTTTCCTGCTCGGTTGAGGGGGAGTGGCATTTCGCGCGGGTCCTCGAGGGCATGGCCATTCAGGACGTCATCATCCTGCCCTCGCGCGCCGTGCGAACCGAAACGCCACATCCCTTGACGGAGTACGGCACGTCCCTGCGCATCTTCAATCCTGAAACGCGAGCATGGGACGTCGTCTACGGCTACACGGGCAAGACGTTCCGGCTCGAGGCGAGGAAACAAGGCGACATGGTCGTTCTCACCGACCTCGAGGATGCCAGCAGGAAGTGGGTGTTCGTCTCCATCGAAGACGACCGCTTCCATTGGCAGAACGTCACCGTGCAAGACGATGGCGCGTGGCACGTGAACGCGGACATCTACGCTGAGCGCGCATAGCGGAGTCGATGCCCTGCTTGGGGATGGTACCCAAGCAGGGCATCGCCCGTTCGGATCGAAGCGCGCGGACGTGGGGCCCTCGGCTACAAGGCTGTGCCAAAAAGCTGCCAAGGCGCACCTGAAGTGAGCGCGCTTCGATGGCTTCCGGCGCAGTTCCGTGTTCAGGTTGGCGGCTTCCATCCAGCCGCGCGCGAGAAAGCCGCTTCCGCGGCAGTTTTTGCCGTTAGTCGATCGTCCTGGAGGGGCTGAGGCGCCTCTTCGACTCCCTGTCTTCGCGGAGCATGAGCGTAAGGCCTGATCACCTTGCCTCGCCTCCAGCCGGTTCCAAAACAGGCGGCGCGCCGATGATCAACCAACGCCGTTTTCTGCCACGAACTCCGGTTTCCGGTGCTCGTCGTCATTGTCAGGTTTCCGGTGCGTCGTCTCGGGACGCTGCTTCGGGGCCGCCTCCGGAACCAGAACCGGGTCGGAGGGGTGGCAGGCAACGTCCCAAAAGGGGGACGGACCCTTTCGGGACGTTGCCCAGCGCGTTGGCTACAGGTGCAGCAGCAGCCAGCTGATGAGGTCCTCTTCGACCTCGAACTTGAGGTCGTCGTAGTTGTGGATCTCGTGGCGGTAGCCGGGGTAGAGCTTCGTCGTCACCTCGTGGCCCGTGTCGGCGAGCCAGTTCGCGCACGCGTACACGCCTTCGCCGTAGTTGCCCACGGGGTCCTGGTCGCCCGCGATGCACAAAACGGGCAGGTCGACGGGCACCTTCTCGGCCCATTCGGGGCCTTCGATGCAGAGCATCATGTCGATGAAATCGCGCAGGCTCACGTTGTGGGTGGGGTGCGCGAAGGCGTCGAACGGGTCTTCGGCGTGGTCCTTCTGCACGGCGGGGTCGTGGCATATCCACTCGTTGCCCAGCTGGGCGCCCTCCTCGCAGCGGGCGAACATCCAGCCCATCAGCTCGCCCACGAAGGCCGGGTCGCTCTCGTGCGCCTTGCCGGCGGCGATGGCTTCGTCCAGCTTCGCGCGCACCTCATGCGTGTTCTTGAAGATGCCGGTGGTGCCGCAGTAGACGGCGCCGGCCAGCTCGTCGCCGTACTTCGCGCTGAAGTCGCGCGCGATCATCGAGCCCATGGAGTGCCCGAACATGAAGTAGGGCAGGTCGGGGTACTTCTCGCACACGAGGTCTTTGAACCGCTTCTCGTCATCCATCATGGTGTGCGGCCCCGTGTCGCCCCAGTCGCCCCAGGTGTCGTTTGCGATGGCGGTGGCGCCGTGGCCCACGTGGTCGTCGGCGGCCACGATGAAGCCGGCGTCCATGAGCGCCACGATCATGTGGAAGTAGCGGCGGGAGTGCTCTCCGAAACCGTGGACCAGCTGCACGATGCCCTCGGGCTCGCAGGCGGGGACGTAGATCCACCCCGTCACCTGGTCTCGGTCGTTCGACGATGGAAAGCGGATTTCATGCAGCATGGTGAACCCCTTCTTTCTCGAAGCGCTCGCGGTCTGGCGTCTGCAGGCCGGCCCTGGGCGGCTGCCCGAGGCGTCTGCGCCCATTATCGCAGACGAGGGGTCTTTCGCCCTCGGTGTTTTTCACGCGTGCGGCGCGCAGGCCGGTGAGGATCGATGGCGTTTTTGCAATAATGAAAGGGCGCGAAAAAGGAGGCCGGACTGGCGAAGCGGGGGGAGCGACGGGCGCGACGGCGGGAGAAGCGCGATTGGAGCGCCTCGGACGGGCCGGCTTTGAGCCGCATCGCCTGCGGTGCGCGCGAAAGCGGGTACCGCAGGCACATCGCCATCATGCGTGAGCTGCGCGCGGCGGAGCTGTTCGAGCGACAACCGCGCGTCCGCTTGACATGGAGCGCGCTCCAGGGTTTACGATGGCCGGCGGTGGTCGGCCGAAAACGGGAAGGATTGCTGTCATGGGCGAAATCAAGAACGGCCAGGACGTGGGCGTCGAATCGCTCGACGCGTTCTTCGCGCGCACCCCGCAGTTGGCGGTGGCGTTCTCCGGCGGAAGCGACTCGTCGTATCTTCTGGCTGCGGCCTTGCACGCCGGGTGCGCGGTGAAGGCGTACGGCGTGCGCACGGCGTTCCAGCCGACGTTCGAGATCGAGGATGCGCTGCGCCTGGCGGGCCAGCTGGGCGCGGATTTCGAGCTCATCGACGCCGACGTGCTCGCGCGTGCCGACATCTGCGCGAACCCGCCCGATCGCTGCTACCTCTGCAAAACGTTCATCTTCTCCACCATCCTCGCGCATATGGCGCAGGACGGCTTCGACGTGCTGGCCGACGGCACGAATGCCACCGACGATCCGACGAACCGCCCCGGCTTCCGCGCGCTTGCGGAGCTGGGCGTGGTCTCGCCGCTGCGGCGCGCCGGCCTGTCGAAGGACGCGGTGCGCGCCTTGTCGCGCGAGCTCGGCCTGTTCACGGCCGATAAGCCCAGCTTCTCCTGCCTGGCCGTGCACGTGCCCGAAAAGGAGCTCATCACGGCGGCGGCGCTGGAAGCCGCCGCGGAATCGTCCGGGGCGGCTTCCATCATGCGCGATCGCCGGCGAGCAGGCGGCCGAAGCTAGGCCTCCACCTTGCGGACGGGGGCTTGCAGTTCCACGAGCCATCGCTCGGGGTCGGGCTCTTCATCGGGTGCCGTCAGGGTGCGGCCGCGCAGCTTGCCTGCGAACTCGTAGCCGTTGGCCTCCATCCAGCAGGCCAGCTTCTCGCATGCGGCGTCGTAGCCGCCGTCGAAAGGGCCCGAGAACCGCAGCGTGGCGGCCAGCGGGATGGACGGGTAGTGCCGGTAGGTGAAGGGCGGCTCGGCGACGCCCACTGCTTCCACGGGGACGGCTATTTCGATCTCGGGGTTCTCGTCCTGGTATTCGTCGTCGAGGTAGGTGGAGTAGCCGCCGTCCCGGCACGGCACCCCCTGTTCCTCAAGGTACGCTCCGAGCCTTGTCCACAGCAGGTGCTCGTCACGGTAGCGGGGGACGGTTCCCCTCAGCGCCAGCACCGTGACGGCGTCGACGCTCTTCAATTCAACTTCGTATAGCATGATGGCACGCTCCTTCTTCATAAGGTTGCTCAAACATTCGAGCTTCCGCAGCTTCTCGTTCTCGGCATCGATGGCCGACTGCACCGATGCAGCTTTCGCGCGCAAGAAGGCATCCAAGCTTTTCGCGTCGTCGTACCGCGGCAGGATATCGCCGATCTCCTCGATGGAGCATCCCACGTCCCGCAGTTCGGCGATTCGGGCAAGCAACGGGATCTGGTCTGCGCTGTAGTACCGGTACCCGGTGTTCCCGTCGGTTCGAGCTGGGTTGACGAGCCCGCATTTCTCGTAATGGCGCAGCATGCGGGGCGATACTCGAACCAGCTTCGAGAATTCGCCTATCTTGAACATCGCTCCTCCTTCGTCGTGCCGCCGGCGTGCCGTACCAGGGTAATCCTTGCCACGATGTCAGGGTCAAGGGGCGAATCTCGGCGGTCGCCAAAATCATGCCAGAGCTCCTTCGGGGTGCGCACGACGGTTCATGCGCGGAGCCTTTTCGGCATAGCCGCCTGCTTTCTCGCCGTTCGATTCCGGCGTATACTGGCGGCTATCGAAACGGGCGAGGAGAAAGCGCGGATGCCATCGGGCAGGAGCGCTGCGGAAAGCGGGAAGCGATATGGCGTACGTGCTCACGCATGCGACGGTGCTCGACGGCAGCGAGCAGATGGAGCCCCAGCGCAACATGACGGTGGTGGTGGACGACGCCGGGCGCATCGACAAGGTGGGGCCCGCCGCGTCCACCGTGGGACCGTTCGGCGCGCGCGAGGTCGACCTGGCCGGAGCGTACCTCATGCCCGGCCTGATCAACGCGCACGTGCACCTGTGCGGCTCCGGCAAGCCGATGAGCGCCGGGGGAGCGGGCGACCTCATCGACAAGGTGGTGGGTAACCCGGTGGGCATGTGGGCGTTGCGCCGCATGATCCGCGGCCACGCGCAGGCCCAGCTGGCCAGCGGCGCGACCACCGTGCGCTCGGTGGGCGACCCCGGTTTCGCTGACGTGGACGTGCGCGACGCCGTGAACGCGGGGAAGCATCCCGGCCCGCGGTTGCTCACGTCGGGCGTGGGCGTGACAGTGCCGGGCGGCCATGGCGCCGGCCTGTTCGCCCATATCGCCTCAACGCCCGACGAGGCGCGCGAGATCGTGCGCACCTGCTTCGCTCACGGCTGCGACCTGGTGAAGCTGTTCATCACGGGCGGGGTGTTCGACGCCGAGGTGGAGGGGGAGCCCGGCGTCGTGCGCATGTCTGTCGAGATCGCGCGGGCCGCGGTGGAGGAAGCTCACAAGCTGGGCATGCCCACGGCCGCGCACATCGAGAGCACTGAGGGCGTGCGCGTGGGCCTGGAAGCCGGCGTGGACACCATCGAGCACGGCGCGGAGCTGGACGACGAGCTCATCGCGCTGTTCAAGAACAACGGCGTCGGGCGCGCCTCGTCGCTCACCTGCACCGTGTCGCCCGCGCTGCCGTTCGTGGAGCTGGACCCCGAGAAGACGAAGTCCACCGAGGTGCAGAAGGTGAACGGCCGCATCGTGTACGAAGGCATCGTGCGCGCCGCCCAGCAGGCGCTGGCCGCCGGCATTCCCGTGGGGCTGGGCACCGATTCGTCGTGCCCCTACATCACGCACTACGATATGTGGCGCGAGGTGGTGTACTTCGAGCGCATCGTGGGCGCTTCACGCACGCTCGCGCTGCACACCGCCACGCTCGGCAACGCGCGCATTCTGGGATTGGGCGACGAGACGGGCTCGATCGAGGAAGGCAAGGCGGCCGACCTCATCGTGTGCGACCAGAACCCGCTCGACAACCTGGAGGCCCTGCGGAACGTGCGCATGGTGATGGCGCGCGGCGTGCTGGACGAGCGGCCCCGCGTGAAGCGCATCCCCGAGCTAGACGCCGAGCTGGACGGGTTTTTGCCGAAGAGGACCGCCTAGCTGATCTGGTCTTCTTCCAGAATCGCATCGAATGGGCTTCGATTGTCCTCCGAGAGTGCGATGCGCGGTCGAGCGGGCGCGTTCAACGCGTTCGCGAGGATGGCGCCTTTTGGACGCGTTCGGAGCCTGTGCGCGGAAGGGACCTCTGCGGGAAGCGTGGTAGAATCTCCTTCGTCGTCGGGCAGACGAACGGATTTCGAGAAAGGCTCATCGCATGGCCGATACGAACCAGGCGCTCAGCGCGTTGCAGGAGCACTTCGGATACGAAGCGTTCCGTCCTGGCCAGCAGGGCGTGGTGGAGGCGATCCTTGAACGGCGCGACGCGCTCGCCGTCATGCCCACGGGCGCCGGCAAGTCCGTGTGCTACCAGGTGCCCGGCATCGTGCTGCCGGGGCTCACGCTCGTGGTGAGCCCGCTCGTATCGCTCATGGGCGACCAGGTGCGCGCGCTTCTGGACGCGGGCGTGCGCGGGGCGTACCTCAACTCCACGCTCACTCCGGGCCAGCAGGCCACCGTGCTGCGCCGCGCGCTCGCGGGCGCCTACCAGATCATGTACGTGGCGCCCGAGCGCTTGGCCGACCCGCGCTTCCTGGAGTTCGCGCGCGAGGCGGGCATCCCGCTCGTCGCCGTGGACGAGGCGCACTGCGTGTCGCAGTGGGGCCAGGACTTCCGCCCGTCGTACCTGACCATCGGCGATTTCATCGCGCAGCTGCCGCAGCGTCCCGTCGTGGCGGCGTTCACCGCCACGGCTACCGAGCGCGTGCGGCGCGACATCGTGCGCCTGCTCGATCTGCGCAGCCCCTACGAGGTGGTCACCGGTTTCGACCGTCCGAACCTCTACTTCGGCGTGGAGCGCATGGAGCCGAAGCGGAAGCTCGCCTGGATCGGGAACTACGCGCTCGCGCATCCGGCGGACAGCGGCATCGTGTACTGCTCCACCCGCAAGGACACCGACAAGGTGCATGCCGCGCTCGTGTCCGCGGGCGTGCGCGCGGCGCGCTACCACGCGGGCATGTCCGGCGCCGACCGTGCCGAGAGCCAGCGCGCGTTCATCACTGACGACGCGCCCGTCATGGTGGCCACGAACGCGTTCGGCATGGGAATCGACAAGTCGAACGTGCGCTACGTGATCCACCACAACATGCCTGGCAGCATCGAGGCGTACTACCAGGAGGCCGGGCGCGCCGGGCGCGACGGCGAGCCGTCCACGTGCATGCTGCTGTGGAGCGACAGCGACGTGTCCACCTGCCGCTTCTTCATCGAGCAGGAATCGGGCAACGAGGAGCTCTCGCCCGAGGAAGCCGACGCCGTGCGCTCGTCGCGCCGCCGCCTTTTGGAGGCCATGGTGGGCTACTGCCACACCACCGGCTGCCTGCGCCGCTACATCCTGAACTACTTCGGAGAAGACGCGGGTGCGGCTGACGCGCGGCCCGTTGGCGCAGGGTGCGCGAACTGCTCGAACTGCGCGGGGGAGTTCGAGTCGATGGACGTCACCGACACGGCGCGCGCCGTCATGCGCTGCGTGCAAGAGCTGCGCGGGCGTTACGGCAAGGGCATGGTGGTGGACGTGTTGCGCGGATCGAAGGGCGCGAAGGTGCTGGACATGCGCTTGGACGAGGCCGCCAGCTACGACACGGTGGACGCGTCGGCCGCGCAGGTCAAGGAGGTCATCGAGCTTTTGGCCGCCGGCGGCTATCTCGTCATCACTGAGGGCACGTACCCGGTGGTGGGCCTGGGGTCGCGCGCCCGCGAGGCCGCCGAAGAGGGTTTCAGCTTGTCGATGAAGCGCGTTCTGCGAAAGCCCGAGCGCA
>CAUEBO010000091.1 GCA_958454405.1 uncultured Eggerthellaceae bacterium
AACGTGGGCGACTCCATCATGTACGTGCTCATCGGCGCCGACATCCGCCCGAACTGCATCGACGCGCTGCAGAAGCTGGTCGGGAAGATCAAGAACGACCTCGTGGTGGAAAAAGAGCTGTACGCCTAGGCGAAAAGCCCTCCGCCCGCCCTGCCGCAACGACACGGCAAACGCCCGGTCCCACTTCCGTACAAACGGTTACGCCCCCTCCGCCTTTCTTCTAGAGTGGTCGCACTCTATTCGACAGCGCGCCGCGATCAGCGAAGCGCGCACGAGAAAGAAAGGCGGCATGTATGGGAAAGTTCAAACGCTTTTGCATGATCGCATTCGTTGTTGCTGCCGTGCTGGGCATCGGCGTGCTGGCTGCCCTCTGGTTCGCATGGGAGCCGCTGTTCCCCGCCATCGCATGGCTCATGAGCATGCCCTGGTTCTACGTCGTCGAAGGCGTCCTCTTGGGCATCACGGCGCTCGGCCTGCTGGTGGTGCTCATTCGGGCGATCACGGCGCCGGGCAAGAAGTCGCAGCTTGAGCAGGAGCGCGGCGGCGGCAGCATCGCCATCACGCAGAACGCCATCCAGTCGACGGTGAAGCACGTGATCGAGAACCATCACGGGCTGGTCACGGACAACATCAAGGTCGACATCACCAACCGGCACGATCCGCGCATGGCCATCCATGCCAAGATCGATCCGGGCCGCAACGCCGAGCTGGGCGAGCTGGGCGCGCGGCTGCAGGATGAGATAGCCGCAACGGTCGAAGCGTTCACGGGCTATCCGGTCGATTCCGTGCGCATCACGTTCGCAGGCGACGCCGACGTGGTCACGCCCGCGTTCACGCAGCAGGCGAAGGCGCAAAGCGACAGCGCGCCGCGCATGCAGCAGGTCAAGCCCGTGCCCGTCCACGCCGCGAAGTAGGGAGGTGCGCGCATGACCCAATCCGCCATGAACATGAGAACGAACGTCCGCCAGGCTTCGTCCCAGCAAGGGCAGCGGAGCGCCTCGTCGAAACCGGCCGACACGCCTTCCGACGTCATCGCGAACGCGGCTTCCGAGGCCAAGCAGGACCGCGGCGTCTACGCCAGCATGAAGCGCGCGATGTCGCCTTACGTCGAACGCCACAGCCACGCGGTGCTGTACGGCATCATAGGCTTCATTGCAGCGGCCCTCATCCTCATCGTCGGCTTCTGGCCCACCGTCTTGCTGGCGGCCTTCGCAGCCGTCGGCGCCGTCATCGGGAAGTACCGGGACGGCGATCGCAAGACGCGCGAACGGATGAGGCACTTCCTCGACCGCTTCAACTAGCAACCTGCGAGCGTCGGCGTGCGCGGCGGCATGCCCCGGCGCGCCGCCCGACGCGCCGACGCTCGCTCGGCACAGCACACCATTCACGTGAAAGGACACACCATGACCCAAAGCACCATGACCAAGCCTGAAACGAGCACCTACAATCCCTACTCGACCATGGACAGCGCCGACAGCCCGTCCCAGGATCGCGCTTCCGCTGACAACGTGCCCGCCGAGCCCGTGTACAAGCTCGTCATCGACGAGAACGTCGTCGAGAAGATCACCTCCAAGGCCGCCCAGAAGATCGACGGCATCATCGACATGAAGGGCAACCTGCTGTCCACCATCCAGGAGGGCCTGGGCGGCAACGACAAGACCAAGGGCGTGGACGCCGACGTCGTCGACGATCACAACGCGAAGGTCGACCTCAACGTCATCCTCGAATACGGAAAGTCGGCAACGGACGTGTTCGATCAGATCAAGGATGTTGTCGGTGGCGATCTGAAGGACATGACCGGCCTCACCCTGGTCGAAATGACGGTCAACGTCGTCGACGTCATGACGCCGGAAGAGTTCAACCAGAAGAACGGCTCCAACAACGACGACGGGCAGAGCGACAGCTCCCGCTAATCCTTCGGGGAGCTGCCCCGAGTCGCCGCGCGGAGCGCGCCCCGTCCACGCTCCGCCACCATCATGCAGGCCCGCCTCGCCAGCTGGCAAGGCGGGCCTTTGCATGCGGGAACCGCCCGTCCAAGCCTCGACCCCCCGGACCTCCTCCCCGATCCTTCTTCTCGATTCTCCATCCGGCCCTTCATTCCCCCTTGCCCGCCCCCTTCTTTCTGGGCCCCTTTCCCTCAACCCCTGCTCACGACTCCTTCTTTCTGCTCCTCCTCGCTTTTTCCTTTTCCAGCTCGCTTTTTCAGACCGCGCACGGAATGCGTCCGTCCACCGTTGAACCACCGTTGCCACAGCCCCGGCCGATCCGCCTCCATGGCGCCGGCTGGTCTTTCGAAGGAATCCGGCCCGAACCGCAAATGACCGAAAACACGGTCGAATGTGCACTCGCCGAGCGCGAAACCGGCCACGCGAATTCCGCGACCAGGCGTTTTGCACAACCAAGGCGTGCGAAGGGCGCGGATCGGCTTCGCGGACTGCACATTCGACCGCGTTTTCTGTCATATTTGATTTCGCCCGGAGCCGGCATCGCGCCGGAAGTTGGAAGCAGGGTACAATGGGAACCACCGTCCACCCACAAGAAGCGGAGCGCGCGGGCTATGAACATCCTCGAGTATCTGGCAACCGAATTCGCCTCTTTCGACGAGAAGCCGTTCAATCCCGTCGATTCGGCCATCTTCTCGCAGTTCTGCATGGTGCGCGCCGAGGGCATCGTGCCGGCGATGCGCGAGCGGAAGTCGTTTTTGGACTGGGGAACCGTGGTGCAGAACCTGCTTTCCCCCGCGCGGGGAACCGTGCATTTCATCGACCTGCTGCGCGCCGAGCGCTACGCCGACATGTTCACCGGCCTCGTTCCCGGCATGGTGAAGGACAATCTGCTGGCGCTGGCGGCCAGCCCGCGGTTCCGCGACGTGGCGTTGCGCGATTACCTGAGCCTGTTCGACACGGAGCGCCAGACGCAGTTCGCCGCCGTCACCTTCGTCTACAAGAAAGAGTTCGCCTACGTGGGGTTCCGCGGCACCGACGCCTCCATCGTCGGTTGGCGCGAGAACTTCAACATGGCCTACGCCTCACCCGTTCCGGCTCAGGAGCAGGCCCTCCGCTACCTGGAAGCCATCGCTTCGCACCTGCCCCGCCGCCTGCTCGTGGGCGGCCACTCGAAAGGAGCCAACTTGGCGCTGTATGCGGCGCTCCGCGCTCCGGCGGACGTGCAGGATCGCATCGAGCGCGTCTATGCGCACGACGGGCCCGGCTTCAAGGACGGCGTCTTCTCGCCCGACGATTGGCAGCGGCTGGACGGACGCATCCATCGCACCGTGCCGCAGGAATCCGTCATCGGCATGCTCATGGAATCGCATGCGCCGCTGCGCGTGGTGCGCAGCACCGAGCGCGGCCTCATGCAGCACAGCCCGTTCTCCTGGGAGGTGGAGGGCGACGACTTCGCTTACGTCGACGGCCTCGCAGACAACGCGAAGTTCACCGACTCCCTGCTCACCGAATGGCTGGCGCGCTATTCCGACGAAGAAGCCGCCGCTATCGTGGACGCGCTGTTCAAAGCCGTGGAAGCCTCGGGCGCCCAGAACGCGACCGAGGTGTTCTTCGGCGGCCCCAGAACGGTCGCGCTCGTTGCCGAAGCCGCCAAGAAGATCGATGGCGCCGCCCGCGACACCCTGCTGGGCGCTCTCGGCTCCCTTGCCGAGCTGGCCACCCGGCACGTGGCCCAGGGCTTCGTCGGCAAGTTCGCGCCGAAGGGCAGCTAGCCGCAGCGCCGGCGCGCCTTCACCAACGCACGAACACGCCCTCCATGCCGCCGCGGCGCAGAGCGCACGCTATGCGCGGGCGAAGGCTCTGGGCGAGCGCATCCAGATAGGCGTGCACCGCGGCATCGTCCTGGCCGAGTTGGGCGCAGACGAACTCGCCCGCCTGCTGCAGCCGTCGGGCCAGCCGGGCCGGACCGACTCCGCGCAGCTCATCGCACAGGCGAACACGGGCGTCGTCGTCCAGTCGCAGGCTGCGCGCTTCGCATCCCGCCAGGGCGCAGCCCAGGGCGTTCGCAGCAATCGGCTCGAACAGGTTGAGGATCAGCTCGCCGTAATCGGGATGCACGCTGCGCAGCAGCGCCCGGCATCGGCTCAGATCGAACGACTGCAAGAACCGGCATTCCACGAGCAGGCGCTCCAGATACACGGCGACGTAGTCGACCCCCTTCAGCTTTTCCGCTACGGGCTGGCAGAGCGGATAGTCGATGTCCGCCGGTATCTCGTGCGCGAAGAAGCGCGGCTCGTAGCGGGCTTTGAAATCCCGCAGGCTCTCCAGCGTGTCCTTGAGCGCGACGCTTTCCAGCAAGGGCATGTTCAGGCACACGTCCTTCCACAGGCTCTCGACCCGAACGGCGTCGGCCTCGATGCGCTGCAGGTTCCGCTTGAACACCGCGCCAGCGCCTTCGGCGGACACCTTTTGAACCGATGCGGGATCGGGATCGTCGGGGTCGACGCCCAGCACGTAGCAGGCCGATGCCAGCAGCCGATGCGCGTCGCATTCGGAAATCGAGCTGCTCTCGCCCAACGTGTAGAGCGATGCCTGCTTCGCCAGCAGGCTCCACAGCTCCAGCTGGAACGCCGTCTCGTCCTGCGCTGCCCGAACGGCGCCGTCGGTCCCGCTGCTTGAGACGAGGCCGCCGTCCACGTCGCCGTCAGAGGAACGACGAGCCTCCGATGCGGCTATTGGAATCGAATCCGATGCGGTAGAGCTCGTTGTACCCGTCGTAAAAGCCGGCGGCGTAGTCGTTGCCCGGGCGCTCCCCCTGCTCGTCGTCCAGCGCACGGCTGAACTCGTCCCGCACCCGTTCCTCGACTCCGTCATGGGCCGCCTCCTCATCGAACGCCTCCAACTGCGTCTTCTCGTCGTAGTCGCCGGCCCGCCGGCGCGCGGCATGCGCGCGCAGCGTTGCAAGCGGCACGTCCGCCAAAGCATCGACCGATCCGGCCGCCTCATGGTCGTACGCGAAGCGCAGCGCCTCGATCAGATCGCCGTCGGCCATCGCCTCGCCCGCCTCGGAATCCTCCTTGCGGCGGTAGAACACGTCCTGAACGTCCGCGATCGTCTCCTCGTAACCCTCCTGCGAAAGATAGGGGGAATCGCAGAATCCCAGAACCAGCTCGCGCAGCACACCGCGCCCGAACTCCACGCGCCCCGTGGCCCGCAGCGCCTCGCCGCGCCGCTCGGCCAAGCCCATCATCTGCTGCTCGGTCAGCCTCAGTCCGTGCTTCGCCGTCGCCTCGTTGCAGACGGCCAGATCCTCCCGCACGGCAGCCCGTTGCAGCCGTGGCGGAATCGCCAGATCGAAACCCATGCGCATCACCTCGCACAGGGTTATACCGCGAACCGCATCCGAATGCACGGCTCGACTTTCATCCGGTTTTGTGGTACTATATGCCCTGTTGAAAGAGGAGAAACCGTGGTTTCTCCTCTTTTTGCGTGTCCGGCGAAACAGCGCCGAGCCGCTGGAATACTCTCTTATGTATCAAAATTGCAGATCTTGATACATAAGAGAGTAGTTTCTGGCTTCTTATTGTTAGTTTCGCTGCGTTTTCACGACAAGAAATGCTGCTCGTGCAGAACAACCAGCCCTACAAACCAGAACGCGGCGCAGCAGCACGCGCGCCGCTTGCTCGATGCAAGCGGCGCGCAAGCGAAACCCGTTGAAAAGCGTCCTCGTGCGGTGCGTCAGTCCGTGAAGTACCCCACGCCGCCTTCGAACAGCGGCTGGAACAAATCGCCTGGAACGTTTTGGTACAGGCCCGAGCCGCGGCGCTCGCTGTGACCCATCTTGCCCAAGATGCGGCCGTCGGGGCTCGTGATGCCCTCGACAGCCCACACGGAGCCGTTCGGGTTTACGTCCAGATCCAGGGACGGCACGCCCTGCTCGTCGACGTACTGGGTGGCGATCTGGCCCCTCTCCTTCAGCTCGGCCAGCAGCCCGGGGCTCGCGACGAAGCGGCCCTCGCCGTGGCTCACGGGCACCGTGTGGACGTCGCCCACCTCGCAGCGGCTGAGCCACGGCGACAGGCTGGACGCCACGCGCGTGCGCACGAGGCGGCTCTGGTGGCGGCCGATAGTGTTGAACGTGAGCGTGGGGCAGCTCTCGTCCATGGGGCGGATGTCGCCGTAGGGCACCAGGCCCAGCTTCACGAGCGCCTGGAAGCCGTTGCAGATGCCCAGCATGAGGCCGTCGCGGTTCTGCAGCAGGTCGCGCACCGCCTCCGTCACCGCCGGGGCGCGGAAGAACGCCGTGATGAACTTGGCGGAGCCGTCGGGCTCGTCGCCGCCGGAGAAGCCGCCCGGCAGCATGATGATCTGGCTGTTGTTGATGAGCCGCACCAGCTCGGCCGTGCTCTCGGCCACGGCGTCGGGCGTGAGGTTGTTGATGACGAACGTCTGGGCCACAGCACCCGCCGCCTCGAAGGCGCGGGCGGAGTCGTACTCGCAGTTGTTGCCCGGGAACACGGGAATCACCACGCGCGGGCGCGCGATGGTTCCGTTGTACGTGAGCGGGATGGCGTCGGCGCAGCTGACGGCCTCCACCTTCTCACCAGCGCCCCTATACGGGAACACGGGCTCCAGCTGGGCTTCCCATGCCTCCTGCAGTTCGGTCAAGTCGACAGTCTCGCCCGCCGCGACAAACTCGTACGCCTTCGTCGTGACGCCCGCCTCGGCCACGCACAGGGCATCGGTCGTCGCAGGAGCGTCCGCGCCTTCGGCCAGCTCCACGAAGAAGCTGCCGTACGCAGGCACGAACAGGTCGTCCGCCGTCACCTGGTCGGCCAGCTTCACGCCGATGGCGTTGCCCACGCACATCTTGAACAGCGCCTCGGCCGCGGCCCCGTAGCCCGGCGTGGACACGGCCAGCGCATCCCCGCTGCCGATGAGCCGCTCCACAACCGCAAGGGCCTCCAGCAGCCCGGCGGCATCGGGCAGCACGCCCTCGTACACGGCGGGCGCGATGCGCACCACGCGGCTGCCCGCCTGCTTGAACTCGGGAGACGTCACGCGGTCAACCGACCCCACCGCCGTGGCGAACGACACCAGCGTGGGCGGCACGTCGAGCTGCTCGAAGCTGCCCGACATGGAGTCCTTGCCGCCGATGGAGCCCACGCCCAGGTCGATCTGCGCCTTGAGCGCGCCCAGAATGGCCGCCGCGGGCTTGCCCCAGCGCTCGGGTTCGTCGCGCAGCTTCTCGAAGTACTCCTGGAACGTCAGGTACATGTCCTCGCGCTTGAAACCGGCGGCCGCCAGCTTCGCCACGCTCTCCACCACGGCCACGTACGAGCCGTCGAACTGGTTGGCCTCGGTCAGATACGGGTTGAAACCCCAGGCCATGCCGCTCACCGTGGTGGTCTCACCGAACACGGGGAGCTTCGCCACCATGGCCATGGCTGGCGTGAGCTGGCGCGCGCCGCCGAACGGCATGAGCGCCGTAGCCGCGCCGATGGTGGAGTCGAAGCGCTCCGACAGACCCTTGTTCGAGCACACGTTCAAGTCGGTGACCAGCGCATGCAGGCGCTCGCCCAGCGTGTCGCCCGCCCACGTGCGCTCGTAGGAGCCGCCAGGCAGCACGTGCACGTCCTGGTGCTTCGGCGCGCCGTTGCTGTTGAGGAACGCGCGGCTCACGTCCACGATGGTGGTGCCGTTCCACTCCATGCGCACGCGCGCTTCTTCGGTGACCTCGGCGATGGGCGTGGCCTCAAGGTTCTCCTCGTGCGCGAGCGCGATGAACGCGTCTGCGTCCTCGGCCGCCAGCGCCACGGCCATGCGCTCCTGGCTCTCGGCGATGGCCAGCTCCGTGCCGTCCAGGCCCTCGTACTTCTTCGGCACCTTGTTCAGGTTCACGAACAGGCCGTCGGCCAGCTCGCCCACGGCCACGGACACGCCGCCCGCGCCGAAGTCGTTGCAGCGCTTGATCATGCGGCACGCGTCGCCGCGGCGGAACAGGCGCTGGATCTTGCGCTCCACCGGCGCGTTGCCCTTCTGCACCTCGGCGCCGCAGCTTTCCAACGAGCCCAGGTTGTGCGCCTTGGACGATCCCGTGGCGCCGCCAATGCCGTCGCGGCCCGTGCGGCCGCCCAGCAGCACGATCACGTCGCCCGGCGCGGGCGTCTCGCGCCGCACGTGGTCGGCCGGCGTGGCGCCCACCACCGCGCCGATCTCCATGCGCTTGGC
>CAUEBO010000092.1 GCA_958454405.1 uncultured Eggerthellaceae bacterium
CCGGCGTACATGACGGTGATGGAGTTGGCCACCTCGGCCACGAGCGCCAGGTCGTGGCTCACGAACACCATCGCGAAGCCCAGTTCTTTCTGCAGCTTGTTCAGCAGGTCGATGACCTGCTTCTGCACGGTCACGTCGAGCGCCGTGGTGGGCTCGTCGGCGATGACGACCTTCGGATCGCGCGTGAGCGCCATGGCGATGAGCACGCGCTGGCGCTGGCCACCGGAAAGCTCGTGGGGGTACGACCCCAGCGTGCGCTTCGGGTCCAGGCCCACCAATTCCAGCAGCTCCTCGGCGCTGCGGGTGCCGCCGCGCTTGGTGAGCTGCTTCATCTGCGACTTGATGAGCATGGACGGGTTGAGCGACGACAGCGCGTCCTGGTAGATCATCGCTATCTCGCGGCCGCGCAGCGCGTTCATCTGCTTCTGGCTCATGTCAAGCAGGTTCTGGCCGTCGTAGAGCACCTCGCCCGTGACGGTGGCCTTCGGGTCGAGCAGGCCCATGATGGTGAGCGAGGTGATGGACTTGCCGCAGCCCGATTCGCCCACCAGGCCCATGGTCTGGCGCGGGCGCACTACGAAGCTCACGTGGTCCACCACGTTCACGTCGCCGTGGCGCGGGAACTTGATGCACAGGTCCTTGACTTCCAGGATGGGCGGCACGTCGGTGCGCGCCTCGAAACGGTCGTCGCGCGTCTGCTCCACCGCCTGCAGCTGCGCCAGGCGCTTCTCCAGCATCTCGGCCTGGGCGGCGTAGGCCAGCGTCGGGTCGGCCACCATCTTGTCGGCCTCGCGGTTGGCTGCCAAGGCGTCGTCGGCGGCCTTCACGGCGGCCTTCGGGGCCGCGGCCATGGCGTCGGTGATGCCTTCGGACAGGATGTTCAGGCACAGCACCGTGATCATGATGGCCAGGCCCGGGAACAGCGCCTGCCACCAGCGGCCCGCCAGCACGCCGTTGCGCGCATCGGCGAGGATGTTGCCCCACGTGGGCGTGGGCTCGGGGATGCCGGCCGAGATGAAGGCGAGCGACGCCTCGAACACGATAGCATCCGCCACCAGCACGATGGTGAACACCATGACCGGGGCAAGGCAGTTGCGGATCACGTGCTTCACGAGGATCCACGGCGCCCGCGCTCCCGCGACGACGACGGCGCGCACGTAGTCCTGGTTGTACTCGCTCACCACGTTCGCGCGCACGATGCGGGCGATCTGCGGGATGTACAGAAAGCCGATGGCGAAGATGAGCGAGGGCACCGAATTGCCGAACACGATGACGAACGTGGCGGCCAGGGCGATGCCGGGGAAGGACATGATGACGTCGAGGCAGCGCATGATGACCTCGGACACCCATTTGCGCGCGACGGCGGCGATGGAGCCGATGATCGACCCGCACACGAGCGCGAACGCCGTGGCTCCCAGGCCGATGACCAGCGAATAGCGTGCGCCGTACATCATGCGCGAGAGCACGTCGCGGCCCTTGTCGTCGGTGCCGAACAGGAACTGGGCGTCGGGGGCCTGGCGCGCGACAAAGATCTCCAACGGGTCGTGCGGGGCGATCCACTGGGCGAAGATGGCCGTGAGCGCGATGAGCACCAGCACGATCAGCGATATGCGGGCCCCGAAGGTCATGGCGCGCCAATGGCGGAAGCGCACGGCGCCCGCGTTGGCCTCCAGGTTCTTGGTGAGGTTTCCTCTGAGCTTCACCATGCTACACCGTCCTGATTCGGGGGTTGATAAGGATGTACAGCATGTCAACGACGATGTTGATGACGATGAAGGTGATGGCGACGGTGAGCGTCACGCCCTGCACGAGCGCCGGGTAGTTGCCCTGCACGCCCTCGATGATGGCCATGCCCATGCCGGGCAGGTTGAAGATGACTTCGATGACCACGGCGCCGCCGATCAGGTACCCGATTTTCAGGCCGATGACGGTGACGGGGGTGATGAGGGCGTTGCGCAGCACGTTGCGCGCGATGACCGTGTGGCGCGGGACGCCGGCGCCGATGGCGGTGCGCACGTAGTCCTTGTCGAGCTCTTCCACCATCGACGTGCGGATGACGCGCGTGAGCTGGCCTGCGACGGGCACGGCCAAGGCGACGGCCGGCATGGCCATGCGCGCGAAGTATCCGCCCGGATCGCTTGAGAAGCTTGGCAGCGCGCCGGCGGCGGGCAGCACGTGCAGCATCGACGAGAACAGCAGGATCATGAGCACCGCCAGCCAGAACGACGGCGTGGCGATGCATGCGATGGAGAACACGCGGATGATCTGATCGGGCCATTTGTCTCGGAACACGGCCGAGACCACGCCCAGCACCACGGCCAGCACCACGGCGATGACAAGGCCGATGAACGTGAGCTGCAGCGTGATGGGCAGCGCCGAGGCGATGCGGTCGCCCACGGAGGCTTGGCTCGCCCCGTAGGTGCCCAGGTCTCCTTGCGCGAGGCCCACCATGAAGTTCCCGTATTGAACGATCCACGGATCGTTCAAGCCGTGACTTTCGCGGTAGGCGGTGATGGCCTCCGGGGACGCGCTTTCTCCCAGTGCCGAATAGGCCGGATCAACGGGGGAAAACGACATGAGGAAGAAGGTGAGGATGGTGACGCCGAAGATCATGATCGGCAGGGCTATCAGCCGGTTGCCGACAAGGCGCAGAAGATTGTTCACCGCATCCTCCTTTCACGTCTCGGCGGGCGATGCCCGCATCTGCTGATGGGCGTCTGCGCAGCTGCGCGCCAGACTTTTCCATTATATACAAGAAAAGGTTCAATCAGCGCTTCAGCGCACCGGCTTGGGCCCATGATGTTGAGTTTTTTTCCAGGTTTTCCAGGTGCTTTTCCGGGCAGGCGACCTCGTGTTCGGCATCGGGGGGGGATCCGTGCGGCCGAAGGCCTTCTGAAACGAAGAACCGGCCCTCGAAGGGCCGGTTCTCTCAAACGGTCGTGCTGCGGCGCTGAGCGTGAAAGGCTATGCCTTGGGCGCCACGTCGATCATGCTGACGGACGTCGTGCCGATGGCCTTGAAGCCGTCCAGCTGATCGGCCCAGTAGCCGGTGGAAACCGTGCGGTGGAACAGCGGGTACAGCGGCACCTGCTCGGCGATGAGGTCGAAGCACTGGTTCCAGAGCTCCTGCTGCTCGGCGGCGTCGGCTGCCTGCGCGGCCTGGGAAAGCAGCTCCTGCAGCTGCTCGAACTCCGCCGATCCCTTCCACTGGGTGCGCTTCTGCGTCCAGGTGTTGTCGCCGTACCACCAGTTCATCAGCAGGTCGGGGTCGAGGCCGAAGCAGCTGGGGTCGCCCGGGGCCAGAACCACGTCGAACTGCGGATCGTCGGTGTCGGTGTAGTTCGGGTACATCGTCTTGGACGGCTCGGACTTGATCTCGGTCACCGTCACGCCGATCTCTTTCAGGTCGTTCTGGATCTGCGGGGCGAGCGCCACGATGAACCCGGTGTCGGTGGTGTTCAGCACGATGGACAGATCGCTCACGCCGGCCTCGGCGAGCAGCGACTTCGCCTTCTCGGGGTCGTACGTGTACACCGTGGAGGCCTCGTGGAAGTTCGCATGGTTCTCGGGCAGGAAGCTCTTGAGCGGCGTGGCCTTGCCGGACAGCGCGTTGCCGATGAGCTTCTCCATGTCGATGGCGTACAGGAACGCCTGGCGCACGCGGTAGTCGTCGAACGGCTTCTTCTTCGTGTTGAACATCATGAAGGCCAGGCCGAAGGACTGCACGTCCTCAACGGTGATGCCGGAGGCGTTCAGCTGGTCGGCCACGTCGGCCGGCACGCTCTCCATGACCTGGACGGTGCCCTCCTGCAAAGCCGTGGTGCGCGCGGTGTCGTCGGCGATGATGTCCCAGTGCATGGTGTCGGCCTTCGCCGGGTGCGAGCCGTTGTAGTTCGGGTTCGGCGCGAACTCGATGGTCTGCTCCGTGGGGGCGGAGGCGTACATCCAGGGACCGGTGCCGACCGGCTGGGAGGTCAGCTCGTCGTCGGTTGCGGCCGACGGGGCCACCTTGATGAGCGGCAGGCGCTCCTTCAGCAGGCTGAACGGGTAGGCCAGCTTGATGGTGACCGTGGCGTCGTCCTTCGCCTCGACGCTGTCGATGAAGTTGAGCATGGACAGGTATAGCGCGCCTTCCGCACCGACCGTCCGCTCGTAGGACTTCGCCACGTCGGCGGCGGTCACCGCGGAGCCGTCGGAGAACTTGGCGCCGTCGCGCAGCGTCACCTCGTACTCGGTTTCGGAGATCTCGACCGGGTCGCCCGCCGCAAGGGCGGCGTAGGGCTCGTAGGTGGCCATGTCGAGCTCGTACAGACCCTCCATGACATGCCAGTTCGCGCCGAGCGCCAGTGCCTTCGAGCAGTTGAACGGCAGGTAGCTGTCCGTCGTGTTCATGCTGGCGACGGTGAGCGCGCCGCCTTCGGCCGCAGCGCCCGAGTCGGTCGAGCCCGTGCTGCCGCTGTCGCCGTTGCTGCCGCATCCGCTGAGCGCGAGGCCGGCCGTCGCCGCGGCCACGGCGCTTCCCGCCAAGAACGTGCGGCGGCTCAACGATGCTTTCAGATGCTGTTCCATTGGTTTCCCTCCATTTCGGTACCGGGGCCCGTGGCCCCGATCGTACATGTGCGCATGCTTGAGCATGTGCACAACAGCGCTCCCTATTATCATGGAAAACGACGCGAAAATAAAGAACTCGTAAAGTCTCTATGCTGACTATTTTCATTTTGAAACGTTTTTTGAAGCAAACCGCGAATCTGCAGGCCATCGAGGGCCTGGTTGCGGGCGCGAGGAGCGCGGCTTGGGAAACGGACGCCGCGCAAGGGCCCGCGCGCCGGCGGGGAAGGCCGGGCGCTCAGGGCCGCTCGTCCGACGACCCGTGGGGCGGAGGCGTCTCGGACGGGCGGGTGCCGCCGTGCTTCAGCTCTTTTCCCAGCTCGTCGGCAAGGACGGGAAACAGCTCGGCCAGCGTGCCGTCGATCGCCTTCTTCTTCAGCTGGCACTCCCATACCACGTGCACGGTCCAGCCTTGCTCCTCAAGCGCCAGGCGGTTGCGCTCGTCGCGCTCGACGTTGCGCTCGAACTTCACCACCCAGTACTCGACGTGGCTCTTCGGCGTCGGCGGGCTGCATCGAGGGCAGCGGTGCCAGAAGCACCCGTTGACGAACAGCGCCACCTTCTTGCCCGGCCAGGCGATGTCGGGGCGCCCCGGCGCCTTCCATTGCAGACGGTAGCCGGTCAGGCCCGCCTCACGCAGGCGGCGGCGCATGGCCAGCTCGGGTTTCGTGTCGCAGCGGCGGTTGCCCTTCATCGACTTCCGCACGGCGTCGCTCGACGCCGGGGGCGCCTCCAGCCTGTCGGAGACGGGCGGCGGGCTCGGCTCGGGAGGGCGCGCGTCCACGGCCGCCGGGATGCCCGCACCGGCGGCGCGGTTCCCGTCATCGGTGTTCTTGGCCGCGCGCATGGGGCCGATGATACCACGTCGGCCGCGCGGCGCGGCGGCTTGCTGCAAGCTGGCGGCCGCGGGCTTGCCGAAGTCGGCCGGAAGGCCTCCGCCCCGCCTGCAGCTCCCTCCATCAGCTCATCACAATTCCAGCCGCTTGCCGATTTGCCGTCACCCCGTATGTCCGCCTGCCGTTCTGCCCGTGCGGCGCCGGCGCTCGTGCTGGTATGATGGACGTCATGTCCGACCAGACGAAGAGTTCTGAGCAAGAGGAGAGGCCGAGGTTCGCCGGCGCGCCCTCGCCCGAGTGCTGCTGCGCGCCGCGCGATGCGTGCCCTTGCGCGGACTCCCGGCCAGAGCGGGATCCCCTTCAAAGGAGAGGAATATGACGAGAGAATTCAAATCGATGGATGGCAACAACGCCGCGGCGTACGTCTCGTATGCGTTCACCGAGGTGGCTGGCATCTATCCTATCACCCCGTCGAGCCCGATGGCCGACTTGGTCGACCAGTGGTCCGCCGCGGGGAAGAAGAACATCTTCGGAACCGAGGTGAAGGTGTGCGAGATGCAGTCCGAGGGCGGCGCCGCGGGCGCCGTGCACGGCTCCCTTGCAGCCGGTGCGCTGACCACCACCTACACCGCTTCCCAGGGTCTGCTCCTCATGATCCCCAACATGTACAAGATCGCCGCCGAGCAACTGCCGAGCGTGTTCCACGTGAGCGCGCGCACGGTGGCCACGCAAGCGCTCAGCATCTTCGGCGACCATTCCGACGTCATGGCCTGCCGCCAGACGGGCTTCGCCATGCTTGCCGAGGGCAACGTGCAAGAGGTCATGGACCTGGCCGCCGTGGCGCACCTGTCCGCCATCAAGGGCCGCATACCCTTCATCAACTTCTTCGACGGCTTCCGCACGTCGCACGAGGTGCAGAAGATCGCCGTGTGGGATTACGAGGACCTCGCCGAGATGTGCGACATGGACGCGGTGCGCGAGTTCCGCGAGCATGCGCTCAATCCCGAGCGCCCCGCCATGCGCGGCTCCCATGAGAACGGCGACGTGTTCTTCCAGCACCGCGAGGCGTGCAACGGCGCCTACGACGCGCTGCCCGCCGTGGTGGAGGACTACATGCACCAGGTGAACGCGAAGCTGGGCACGAACTACGAGCTGTTCAACTACTACGGCGCTCCGGACGCCGACCGCGTGATCGTGGCCATGGGCTCGTTCTGCGACGTGGTGGAAGAGGTCATCGACTACTTGAACGCCCACGGCGAGAAGGTGGGCCTCGTGAAGGTGCGCCTGTACCGCCCGTTCGTGAGCGAGAAGTTCATGGCGGCGCTGCCGGCCACCGTGCAGAAGATCGCGGTCATGGACCGCACGAAGGAGCCGGGCGCGCTCGGCGAGCCTTTGTACATGGACGTGGTCAACGCGCTCGCGCACGAGGGCCGAGGCGACCTCACCGTGGTGGGCGGCCGCTACGGCCTGGCCTCGAAGGACACGCCGCCCTCGTCGGTGTTCGCCGTGTACCAGGAGCTTGCGAAGGACGAGCCGCGCCGCGAGTTCACCGTGGGCATCGTGGACGACGTGACGAACCTGTCGCTTCCCGAGGATCCGAGCAGCCCGAACACGGCGGCCGAGGGCACCATCGAATGCAAGTTCTGGGGCCTCGGCGGCGACGGCACGGTGGGCGCCAACAAGAACTCCATCAAGATCATCGGCGACAACACCGACAAGTACGTGCAGGCCTACTTCCAGTACGACTCGAAGAAGACCGGCGGCGTGACCATCAGCCACCTGCGCTTCGGCGATTCGCCCATCCGCAGCCCCTACTACGTGAACAAGGCCGACTTCGTGGCCTGCCACAATCCCTCCTACATCATCAAGGGCTTCCGCATGGTCAACGACGTGAAGCCGGGCGGTGCGTTCATGATCAACTGCCAGTGGAGCCCTGAAGAGCTCGAGCAGCACCTGAACGCCGAAGCGAAGCGCTACATCGCCGCCAACGACATCAAGCTCTACACCATCAACGCCATCGACCTCGCCCGCGAGATCGGCATGGGCAAGCGCACCAACACCATCCTGCAGTCGGCGTTCTTCGCTCTGGCGAACGTGATGCCGCAGGAAGAGGCCATCCAGTACATGAAGGACGCCGCCACGAAGTCCTACCTGAAGAAGGGCCAGGACGTCGTCGACATGAACCATCGCGCCATCGACGCGGGCGCCACGGCGTTCGTGCGCGTGGACGTTCCGGCCAGCTGGGCCGATGCGGTGGACCAGGCCGAAGCTCCGGTCCTGGAGGGACGCTCCGAGCTGGTGAAGCAGGTTGTCGGCATCATGGAGCCGGTCGGCCGCATGGACGGCGACCGCTTGCCGGTGTCGGCGTTCGTCGACCACGTGGACGGCCAGTTCGAGCAGGGCGCCGCCGCCTACGAGAAGCGCGGCGTCGCCGTGAGCGTCCCCGTGTGGGATGCCGCGACGTGCATCCAGTGCAACCAGTGCGCCTTCGCGTGCCCGCATGCCACCATCCGCCCGTTCGCATTGACCGAGGCGGAGGCCGCAGCCGCTCCCGCCGCCACTGTCATGGTGCCGGCGAAGGGCAAGGCCGCTGCCGGCCTGCAGTACACGCTGGCCATCTCGCCGCTCGACTGCATGGGCTGCGGCGTGTGCGTGAACGTGTGCCCGTCCGA
>CAUEBO010000093.1 GCA_958454405.1 uncultured Eggerthellaceae bacterium
TCATGATTACTTGCTACTTCACCATGTTCGCTTGTGCAAGAAACTTGCCCGTGCAACGGCGTAACAAACATGTCTCGGGGGCCTACATTACCATTCGCTTTTCGGGATATCCCTTATAAGCCGCATTAGTATAGCACAGCGAAAAGTGCGGCCCGGCTCATTTTCCCCAACGCCCACGATATTTTCGAGTTGAGGCGGGCCAGCCTCGACTTTCGTTCACGATTCAGCGCGAATCAGAACGCGCGCACAGGGGATGGAACTAGGAGGCGGCGTGGCAGGAGGCGCATACGCCGTCGAAGATGGTCTCGTGTCCCTCAATGACGAAGCCGTGCGCATCGGTCACCCGCGAAACGAGGTCGTCAAGGTACGGCGCCTCGATGTCGAAGACGCCGCCGCATACGCGGCAGCGGGCATGGTAGTGGGGCTTGCTGCGGAAATCGTAGCGGTCGGCCCCGTTGGGCACCTCGACCCGCAGCACCTCGCCCTTCTTCGCCAGGACGCCGAGGTTGCGGTACACCGTCGCCCGCGAGATGTTCGGGTACTTCTCGCGCACCACGTCGTACACGTCGGACGACGTGGGATGATCGTGAAGCGAACGGACCGCCTCCAGGACGAGCGCCCGCTGTATCGTGTTGCGCGTCGGGGCGGCCGTGCGCGCCTTGTCGTCCATCGCCGTAGTCATGGCATGCTCCTCGGATTGCTATCCATAGCGGTATTTAAATAGGATTATATCTCATTAGCAGCAAAGGGGGAACCCCGCAGTGGAAAGGGCTTGCGAGCGGGCGGCGGCGCGCCCGATTCGGCTTGGCCCACCGAAGACGGCGGCGGATCGAAAGGCCCGAAGACGGCGCAACGCCCGCCCGGCGCATGCCGGACGGGCGCTGGCTCGCAGGCGTCGGGGAGCGCCTACACGGCGTCGTCCCCCGTCTCGCCCGTGCGGATGCGCACGACGCCCTCCACCGGGAAGATGAATATCTTGCCGTCGCCCACCTCTCCCGTGCGGGCCGTGGAGCGGATGAGCTCGACAAGCGATTCAACCTGCTCGTCATCCACGATGAGCTCGAACTTCACCTTCGGGATCATGTTGAGCATCACTTCGGTGCCGCGGTAGTACTCCTTCCACCCGTGCTGGTTCCCGCAGCCCTGCACCTGCGAGATCGTCATGCCCGACACCTTCGCTGCGAACAGCGCGTCTTTGAGCGACTCCAGCTTCTCGGGACGGACGATCGCGGTGATCTTCTTCATAGTCTTGCTCCTTTCTCGAACGCGCGGCCGCTAGTCCAGGCCCACGTACGCCGGGTACGCGCTCTCGCCGTGCGCGGCCACGTCGAGGCCCTGCGCCTCTTCCTCGGGGCTCACGCGCAGGCTGCCCTTGAAGCAGGCCTTGAGTATGAACCCGATGATCACGTCGGCTGCGCCCACGAACGCGATCGTGACCAGGATGCCCAGCGCCTGGCTGACCAGCAGCGAAGGATCGCCCGTGTAGATGAGGCCGCCGAAATCGGTCCACGAGAGCTCGGGCACGCAGAGCAGGCCGGTGAACAGGCCGCCCACCACGCCGCCGACGCAGTGGCACCCGAACGCGTCGAGCGCATCGTCGTAGCCGAACTTCTTCTTGCAGAAGGAGATGGCGAAATAGCAGACCGGGGACACGACGAGTCCCATCACGATGGCAGCCCAGGGCTCCACGAAGCCGGCTGCCGGCGTGATGACCACCAGGCCGGCCACCAGGCCGGTCGCCGCGCCGACCAGCGTGGGCTTGCCCACCTTCACGCGCTCCACGATCATCCAGGACACGAGCGCCGCGCCGGAGGCGACCACGGTGTTCACCAGGGCCAGCGCCGCGATGCCGTCGGCGGCGAACTCGGATCCCGCGTTGAACCCGAACCATCCGAACCACAGCAGCGTCGCGCCCAGCGCCACGAAGGGGACGTTGTGCGGCCGGTAGCTCATCATGCCGAAGCCCTTGCGCTTGCCCGCGATGAGGCAGAGGACCAGGCCCGTCAAGCCGGAGCTGATGTGCACGACGTCGCCGCCCGCGAAGTCCAGCGCGCCGATCATGTCGCCCACGAGGCTGCCCTCACCGCCCCACACCATGTGGGCGAGCGGCGGGTACACCACGACGGTCCACACGGCCACGAACGCGCAGATGGCGCCGAACTTCATGCGGCCCGCCACCGCGCCGGTGATGATGGCCGTGGTGATCATGCAGAACGCCATCTGGAACACCACGTCGACGACGCCGGGATAAACCGCGTCTTCGGGAACCGCTTCCGCTTCGGCCAGCATGCTCTGCACCGTGCCGAAGAGGCCAAGCTGGTCAAAGCCCCCGAAGAAGGGGATCGAACCGTCACCGCCGTACGCGAACGACCATCCGCACACGGTCCAGGTGATGCCGACGATGCCGAGAACCGCGAACACCATGATCATGGTGTTCACCACGTTCTTGCGCCGGCTCAAGCCCCCGTAGAAGAACGCCAACCCGGGCGTCATCAGAAGGACGAGCATCGCGCACACGATCATGAAGCCCGTCGAGCCTGTGTCAAACATGTTTCTACCTCCTCGAACTCGATTGCCGAACCTGTTGACGCATTCGATAATCGCATGGTCCGTCGAGGCCACAGGCCTGATCCCGCGTTGTTAACGCGCTCACAAACGCCTTTTAACACGCATGAAGCGTTCGCGTTACAATATGGAAATACGAGCTGCGGCACCCAGAAGGAAGGAACGCCCGTGAGCATCACGTTCGAACCGGTGGCATCGGAAGAGGACCGGCTGCGCCTGGCCCGGTTGGCCGACGAAATATGGCACGAGTACTGGCCCGCGCTCATCGGCCAGGCCCAGACCGACTACATGGTCGAGCGCTTCCAGAGCCTTGAGGCCATCGAGCGCGACATGCGCGAGCACGGCTACGAGTACTGGCTGCTGCGCGCCGACGACGGGCGCATCGCAGGCTACACGGGCGGCTGCGAAGAACCCGAGACGAGCCGGTTCTTCATCTCGAAGATCTACCTGCTGGCCGACGAGCGCGGCAAGGGCTTTGCGCGGCGCACCATCGAATTCTACGAGGAGCTCTGCCTGGCCCGCAGCCTGCAGGCGATGTATCTCACGGTGAACAAGCGCAACGACCTGGGCGTGCGCGCCTACCTGGGCACCGGCTTCGAAATCACGGACGCCGTGGAAACCGACATCGGAAACGGGTTCGTCATGGACGACTACATCATGGAGAAGCGCACGGACGGCCCCATGCCGAAGGCCTGAGGCGAGCGCGCTCTTCGATTGAAACCAGGTCGACCCGCGCCTTCCAAGCACACAACAAGGGCCTCTGGACGCCTTCCAGAGGCCCTTACTCGATCGGCGTTCCTTCGCCCCAGCCCGCCGGCGCGCCCGCTTCCGGCGAAGGCGGGCCGTCGCATCAGCTGCGAGGCGCCAGGCGCCCCTCCACCGACGCGGCGATGCCTTCGGCGTCGAGGCCCAGGTCGCGCAGCAGGTCGTCCGACTTGCCCTGGGGAATGAAGCGGTCGGGGATGCCCAGCACGAGCGCCGGCGTCACGCTTCCCTGGCGCGCCAGCTCGGCGAGCACGCCCTCCCCGGCGCCTCCCTCGATCACGCCGCCTTCGACGGTGGCGACGAGGCCGGTCTGCGCGGCCCGCGCTATCTCGCCGACATCGAGCGGCTTGACCCAGCGCATGTCCACGACGCGCGCCTCGATGCCGCGCTCGGACAGGAGCTCGGCGGCCCCGAGCGCGCGCGGCACCATGCGCCCGAACGCGAGGATGGCCGCGTCGCCTCCCTCGCGCACCACGCGCGCCTTGCCCTCCTCGAGCACCTGCGGCTCTTCGGGATACGGCACGCCTTCGGCGGCGCCGCGCGGGTAGCGGATGGCGAACGGCCCCCCCAGCGCCAGCGCCGTGTGCAGCGCATGCACGAGCTCCGCCTCGTCCGACGGGGCGAGCACGCGCATGTTCGGCACCATGCGCGTGTACACGAGATCGAACATGCCGTGATGCGTGGGGCCGTCCTCGCCCACCACGCCGGCGCGGTCGATGGCGAACACCACGTCCAGATCGGCAAGGGCGTTGTTGATGATCATCTGGTCGACGGCCCGCTGCAAGAACGTCGAGTAGATGGCCATGACCGGCTTCCTGCCGCCCGTGGCCAAGCCCGAAGCCATGCCCACCGCATGCTCCTCGGCGATGCCCGCGTCGATGAACCGGTCCGGGAACTCTTCAGCGAAGGGCCCGAGTCCCGTGCCGTCCTTCATGGCGGCCGTGATGGCCACGATGCGGTCGTCGCGGCGGGCCTCCTCCACGAGCGCGCGCCCGAACACGTCGGTGTACGAAGGCGCCTTGCAGGGCTTCTTCTTCACCTCGCCCGTTGCGATGTCGAACGGCGCGATGCCGTGGAACTTCTCGGGGTTGCGGACGGCCGGGCCGTACCCGGCGCCCTTGCGCGTGACCACGTGCATGAGCACGGGAACGTCGGTTTCCAGCACAGCGGCCAGCGTCTCCCGCAGAAGCCCGATGTCATGCCCGTCGATGGGCGCCGTGCACAGGATGCCCAGCTGCTCGAAGATCATCGAGCGCGGGATGATGAACTGCTTCATCGATTCCTTCACGTTGCGCCCGAAGTTCGCGAGCGCGTTGCCCACGGCGCCGCCGCTTTCCAGCGCCTCCTGCACGGAGTCGCGCGTCTGGCGATACTGCGTGGACGTGCGCATGTAGCCGAGATGCTTCATGAGCGCGCCGACGTTGCGCGAGATGGACATCTCGTTGTCGTTGAGAATGATGACCAGGGGCGTCTGCGCCTGGCCGATATGGTTGAGCGCCTCGAAGGCCATGCCGCCCGACAGCGCCGCGTCGCCGATGAGGGCCACCACCCGCTCGTCGCCGCCCGCCAGATCGCGCGCCTTCGCAAGGCCGAGCGCCACGGAAAGCGAATCCGAGGCATGGCCGGACGGGTGCACGTCGTAGGGGCTCTCCCCCGGCTTCGGGAACCCCGACAGGCCCCCGTAGGTCCTCAGCGTCCTGAATTCGTCCAGCCGGCCGGTGACCAGCTTGTGGGCGTACGCCTGGTGCCCCACGTCGAACACGAGCTTGTCGTGCGGGCAGTCCAGCGTGCAGTGCGCGGCCAGGATGATCTCCACCGCGCCGAGCGACGAAGCCACATGCCCGCCCGTCTGGGAAGTCACCGAGATGATCTCCTCGCGGATCTCCTGCGCGAGGATGGCCAGCTCGTCGTTGTCGAGCAGTTTGAGGTCGGCCGGCGAGGACACGATGTCCAGAATGCGAGAATCGTTCATGAGACGTCCTTACCAGGGCTGGGCCGAAGCCGGCCCGTCCACCTGTTGTGAGGCATCGAAGCCGGCTTCGGCGGGACGTCCGACGCTCGAAACGTCGTGAGAACCCGCCGCGGAACCGGCGGCCTCGTCCCCGTCGAGAGCTTCGCCGCGCTCCGCGGCTTTAGCGCCCTCGGCTGCGCCCTCTTCCTCTTCGGCCCGCTGGGCCTCGATGTCCTCCTCGAGCAAATCGCTCGCGCGCAGGCCCAGCCCCACCGCTTCCTCGTACAGGGCGAGCGCGTCGTCAAGCGACAGATCGTCGCTGCTCACTGCATCGACGATCTCGTCGAGCCGGCCCTTCACGGCCTCGAACGTATCGTAGGAATCAAGCGCCATGCGGCCCCTCCCCTTCGGCGCCCGCGAGGGAGCGCTCCTCAAGGGGCGTTTCGGACGCAGGGTGCGCCTGGGCGCCGCCGTGCGCCGAAGCGTCTTCGGATGCCGGGCCGTCCTCCGCCGATGCTTCCGCTGCCGGCTTTGCGCACGATTCGCCTTCCAAGCGCTTCGCGATGCGGCCCAGCACGCCGTTCACGAAACGGGGAGATTCGTCCTCGCCGCCGAAGTCCTTCGCCAGCTCGACGGCCTCGTTGATCGCCACGGACACGGGCACGTCGTCGACGAACATCATCTCGTAGGCCGCCAAACGCAGGATGGAGCGGTCGACGATGGGCATGCGGACGAGCGACCAGTTCTCGGACGTCGCCACCAGCTGGTCGTCGATGGCGCATCGGTGCGACTCGACGCCGCGCACGAGCGCCAGGGCGTATTCGGGCAGAGGGCCGTCCTCGATGAGGCGGCCGTCACCGCCTTCGGCTATGCCTGTCGGGGACTGCTCGGTGATCTCGCTGGTGTACAGGATCTGGAGCGCGGCGCGGCGCGCTCGCGTTCGTTCATGTCGTTTTGCTGCCATAGACGTTTCCGGATCTCCGCTCTCGCCTAGCGGGCGAACTGCATGCCGTCGATATACACGTCCACGGAGCTCACCTGGACGCCCACCTGGCTGGTCACCGCGTCGACGATGGCCTGGCGCAGGTTGGCGGCGATGTCGGGAAGGGCATAGCCGTAGTACACGTCCACGCGCACCGCGACATGCAGCTTGTCCTCGTCGTCCACGGCGATGTCGATCCCCTGCGTGGAGGGCTTGCTCGCGAACACCGAGCGCAAGCCGCTGGCGGTCGAAGGGCCGACGGAGGCGACGCCCTCAACCTCGTTGGCGGCGATGGACACGATGGTCTCGACGACGCCGGGCGCAAGGGCCATGCCGTCGACGTTCAGATCTGTCATAGCACATCTCCCATCTGGGTTTCAATGAAATCGGTCGTGGCCTCGCCCGCGCAGAACACCGCGTTGTCGAGCACGCTCCGATGGAACGGTATCGTCGTCTCGATGCCCTCGATGACGAACTCGTCGAGCGCGCGGCGGCCGCGCGCCAGGGCCTCTTCGCGGTCCTGGCCGTACACGACGAGCTTCGCCACGAGCGAATCGTAGTACGGCGAGATGCGCGAGCCCGTGCGCACGTAGCTCTCCACGCGCACGCCGGGGCCGGCGGGCGGTTGGAACTTCGTGATGGTGCCAGGGCACGGACGGAAGGCGTGCGCCGGATCTTCCGCGTTGATGCGGAACTCCATCGCATGGCCGAACGGCGTGAACGGCGCGCGGGAGGCGCAGCTCATCGGCTCGCCCGAAGCGATGCGCAGCTGCTCCTTGATGATGTCGGTGCCGGTGATCTGCTCGGTTACCGGATGCTCCACCTGCACGCGCGTGTTCATCTCCATGAAGTAGAAGTGCCCGCGCTCGTCGAGCAAAAACTCGATGGTGCCGGCGTTCTTGTAATCCACCGCGCGCACGGCCTTGATGGCGGCCACGCCCATGGCGCGGCGCAGCTCCTCGTCGAGCGCCGGAGAGGGCGCCTCCTCGATGAGCTTCTGATGGCGCCGCTGCACGGAGCAGTCGCGCTCGCACAGCGCGATGCTGTTGCCGAAATCGTCGGCCAGCACCTGCACCTCCACATGGCGCGGGCGCAGCACGAGCTTCTCCAGGTACACGCCGTCGTTGCCGAAGGCGGCGCCCGCCTCGGTGCGGGCCGCCTGGTACTGCGATTCGAGGTCGGCTGGATCATGCACCTCGCGCATGCCCTTGCCGCCGCCGCCCGCCGTAGCCTTGATGAGCACGGGATAGCCCACGGTCTCGGCGAAGGCCTTGGCCTCGGCCGCCGTGTCGATGCAGCCGTCGGAGCCGGGCACGGTGGGCACGCCGCAGCCCTTCATGG
>CAUEBO010000094.1 GCA_958454405.1 uncultured Eggerthellaceae bacterium
CTACTACAGCCGCATCTGCGTGCGCAAGGAGGACGCCGACCAGTACAAGAGCGGCAGCGGCTACTCCATCGACAACATCGAGGGCACGTCGTTCTCGTTCGTGTCGGCCACGTCCACCTCGGGTTTCAAGGTGCCGTCGAGCGGCATCGTCGGCGAGTTCGGCTTGGACAGCTCCGACGAGCTGCTGGAAGGCGGGCAGTTCTTCAGCGAGGTGCTGTTCGGCAACTCGCATGTGGGATCGCTCGTGAACCTGCTGTCGGGCGATGCCGACGTGGCCGCGTTCGACGATGTGGACGTGGATATGTACCTGGATCTCGTGTCCGGCGAGGCCAACAGCGTCGGTGCGGTGTACAAGGCGAAAGACGACGCCGAAGCCCCCGTGGACACCGTGCGCGGCAAGGAGTTCACCATCATCGCCATCACGCCGGTGCTGAACTCGCCCGTCTGCTTCAACGAGGGGGCCATCGCGGACGACGACCGTCAGAAGATCGTCGACTACTTCTGCTCAGACGAAGTGGCGAACGACAAAGAGATATTCACCGATCCCGAGGACGAGAACGCCCAGGGCATCTTCGAGAAGGATTCCGAGAAGACCTGCTTCGTCAAGGTGACCGACGATTGGTACGAGCCCATCCGCAAGCTGGGCGGAGCCGCGTAATGAGCGAGGTGCTGCTGGACTTGCGCGATCTGACGAAAAGCTACGACGGCTGGTCGAAGGCGCTCGACCGCGTGTCGATGAGCGTCGCCCGGGGCGAATTCGTGTCCATCATCGGCTGTTCGGGAGCCGGCAAGTCGACGCTATTGCGCTGCGTGAACCGGCTCATCGATCCCACGCAGGGCTGCGTGACGTTCGACGGGCGCGACGTCACGCACGTCAAGAGCCGCGATCTGCGGCTGGTGCGGCGGCGCATCAGCATGGTGTTCCAGCATTACAACCTGGTGTACCGCGCCACCTCCATCGAGAACGTGCTGCAGGGCCGTCTGGGCTACAAGTCCACGGTGGCCGGCGCGTTGGGCTTGTTCTCCGAAAGCGAGAAGCGCCGCGCGTTCGAGGCGCTTGAGCAGGTGGGCCTGGCCGAGTACGCCTACACGCGCACCGACCAGCTGTCGGGCGGGCAGAAGCAGCGCGTGGGCATCGCCCGGGCGCTCGTGCAGGACCCGCTGCTCATGCTGGCCGACGAGCCCATTGCCAGCCTCGATCCGAAGTCGTCGCGCACGGTCATGGAGCAGCTGCGCTGGGCGGCGGACGAGCTGGGCGTGGCGTGCCTGGTCAACCTGCATCAGGTGGACTTCGCCCTGGAATTTTCCGACCGCATCGTGGCGCTGAAGAAGGGCCGCCTCGTATTCGACGGCGCGCCGCACCTGCTGGACGAGGCCGCTATCGCCGACATCTACGGCACGGACGAGGAAGCCGAAGCCGGAAGCGACGCACCGGGGCATGTGGGCGCTGCCGATGAGTCCGGCGATCCCGCTGTCATCCCGAGCGAACGCGACTCCTCCTCTGTCATCCCGAGCGGAGCGCGTAGCGCGGAGTCGAAGGATCTCTCGGGGGAGGCGGCATGATCGAGCGCACCCTGGAGCCGACTGGCGGCACCGGCCTGCGCGGCAAGCGCGCGGTGCCGCGCGGCGTCTACGACCCGTCGTTCTTCCTGCGACGCACGGCGGCCGTCGTCGGCATGGCGCTCGTGTTCGTGGCGCTGGGCGCGCTGTCGGGCACCTACGTCGGCTTCGATTTCATGCAGGCGATCCTCGACGTCCCGGGCGGGCTCGTGTGGATGGCGACGCAATTCGTCCCCTCCCTCACCTCCCTCCAGAAGCTGGATACCATCCTTCCCGCCCTGGGTTCGACGATTCTCGCCTCGATCGCCTCCAGTTGCACGGCGGCGGCGTGCGCGTATATCTGCGCGGTGCTGGGCTCGCGATCGGTGGGGGTGGGCGGACCATTCCCCCTCATCGTGCGGGCCGTCGCGTCGCTGTTCCGCAACATCCCGGTGGTGGCCTGGGCGTTCATCCTGCTGTTCTCGTTCAAGCAGAGCGAGTTCACCGGGTTCTTCGCCCTGTTCCTTACCAGCTTCGGCTATCTGACGCGCTGCTTTCTGGAGAGCATCGACGAGATGAGCGCGGGACCCGTGGAGGCCCTGCGCGCCTCTGGGGCGACGTACGGCCAGATCGTGGCGCAGGCGGTCATTCCCATGAGCATCACGTCGGTGATCAGCTGGGTCATGTACATGATCGAGACGAACATCCGCGACGCCACGCTCATCGGCCTGCTCACCGGCACCGGCATCGGCTTCGTGTTCGACGTGTACTACAAAAGCTTCCGCTATGACATCGCCGGGCTGGTCATCATGTCCATCATCCTCGTGGTCATCGCCTGCGAGCTGACCTCGAACTTCGTGAGGAGGAAGATCGTCGAGCCTGCCGTTCTGCCGAACGGCAGACGAGTCGACGCTGCGGCTTCCCGCATCACCCGATCTCGCGGAGATGCCGGAAGCTCGCGTACCGAAGTACGCTTCGCCCCCGCCATCCCCACGACCTCGGGTACTGCGGAAACCCTCGCTGGCGGTACGAACGACCTGCGTGCGGTCGCGCTCGCTGGCGCGCGCAGGTCGCGCTCGGGGAAGATCAAGGTGCATGTGGCCAGCAAGTCGAACGTGGCGCTGTACGCCGTGTTGGGCGTGCTGGCAGCCATCACCGTGTTCGCGCTTGTGGTGATGGACTACGGCAAGGTGGCGTTTCCTATGGCGATGGCCGCGGCCGTGGACGACTTCGTCACCATGATGACGCAGCCCGGGCTGGGCGGGCACTTCACGCTGCCTGATGTGATGGAAGGCCTGTTCGTGTCGCTGGCGCTAGCGCTTCTGACCACGTTCATCGGCGCGGTCATCGCGTTCGTGCTGGGTCTGCTGGCGTCCTGCAACCTGTCCAGCAAGGGCATGAGCAACGCCATCAAGGTGTTCATGAGCGTGGCGCGCGCGGTTCCCACCATCCTGTGGGTGCTCGTGTTCTCGGTGGCCATCGGGCTGGGCCCCGAGGCGGCGGTGACGGGCCTTCTGTTCCACAGCGTGGCCTACCTGGTGAAGGCGTATTCGGAAAGCTTCGAGGAAGTGGACGCCGGCGTGTTGGAAGCGCTGCGGGCGAGCGGCGCGTCGTGGTGGCAGGTGGTGTTCCAGGGCGTGGTGCCCGAGAAGGTGAACGAGATGCTGTCGTGGACGTTCATCCGCTTCGAGATCAACTTCGTGAACGCCGTGGCCGTGGGCGCCGTGGCGGGCGCGGGCGGCATCGGCTACCAGCTGTTCTTGGCGGGAAGCTTCTACTACAACATCCACGAGGTGGGGCTGATCGTGTACTTGTGCCTGGCGGTGGCGGTGGTGTTGGAAGCAGCGGCCACGAAGCTGCGCAAGCGCTACATCGTGCAGCACTGATTTGGCCTGCGAGCGGGACGGCCTGGGGGCTGCGGGGCCCGGGGCGATGCCCAGTCGCTCAAACAGTCCTCGCTTCGCTGCGAAACTCGCTTGGTGGGCACCACCCCGGGCCCCGCAGCCCCCAGGCCTCTTGCATGTTGAAACAATCGTCCTGCGCGGGGCGCTTGCGCAGATTCGAGGCCGCACCTTTTTTGCGTGGCCCTTTGTTGTGCTTGGGAGTTTTTTGACGGATAGGAGATCGGATTTTGTTGAAACGGTATGAGCGGACGCGGGCTTTGGTGGAGGGCGATCCTACGCTGGCCCGCGCCATCGTGCGGGAGATCGAGGGCGAGCTGGGCGCCGAGGTGCCGGTGGTGCTCGACGAGCCGCGCGAGGAGCTGGTGATGGTGCGCGTGCGCGAGACGGCGCAGGGCTCCCTCTTCTATCTGGGAGAGGCGCTTGCAACGTCGTGCCGCGTGCGCGTGGGCGCCGCGATGGGTTTGGGCCTGGTGCTGGGCAGCGACCGGTGCCGGGCGTACGAGCTGGCCGTGATCGATGCGGCGTTTTCCAGCGACGCCGGCGCCGAGCGCGCCGCGCGCTGGGACGCGCGGCTGGCGTACGAGCTCGCGCGCATCGATGCGCGCGAAGCCGCCGAGGCGCGCCGCGCGGCCTCGACCCGGGTCGACTTCTCAACTATGGAGGTTGAAGCATGATGATCGTGGAAAACGCGGACCTGCACCGCATGCAGCGGACGTTCCGCAGCGTGCTGGACGCGTTCGCGCATCCCGGCACTGTCCAGAACATCGAACTGGCTCCGGACAATCCGCTGCGGCCTGCGGCGTTGGATGCTGCGCTCGAATCGGCGGTGCGCCTGTTCGTCGACCATGCCGTGACGTTCGGCGTGGCCGATGGGGAATCGGACGTCCTGGCGGCGTACGTTTCCGGCGAGACGCATTCCTCGCGCGCGTCCGTCCCCGATGCCGAGTACGTGGTCGTTCCCGCGCGCGCCGACGCATGCACGGCGCATCGGGCGGTGGCGGAAGCGTGCCGCGGCACGCTCGTCGCGCCGGAGAAGGGGGCCACGCTGCTCATGGGCTGCACGCGGCTGGCGGAAGCGGGATGCGGTTCCTGCGAAGGGAAGGGCGATGGCCCGGCGATGTTCGCGATTGAGGTTCGCGGGCCGGGCGTGCGGGACATCAACCGCTTCGCCGTCGACCGCATTGAATGGGCGCGCGCCCGCGCCGCGCGCAACGACGAGTTCCCCTGCGGCATCGAGATCCTGCTCGTGGACGCCGACGGGCGCATCGTGGCCATCCCCCGCAGCTCCCAGGTGGCGTGCGTAAACGATGGCGCGCGCTCGGAGGATGCGATGGCCGGGCAGGGCGTCGCGGCGAAGCCGGCGGAGCGCGAAGAAGCCCCGAGGGACGCGGCGGCGCTGGCCGGGGAGGTGCGCTAGATGGGCTACGTAGCGGTTCGCGGCGGCGGCCGGGCCATCGAGGAGAGCCTCAAGCTGCTGGAATACGAGCGCGTCAGCGCGTCGTCCGCCTGGGGCACCGACGAGATCGAGGGCACGTTCCCCGAGCTTGTCGACCAGGTGATGGGGGAGGCCTCGCTCTATGCGCCGCGCTTGGCGGCGTTGGCGCTCAAGCAGGCGCAAGGATCGCCCGACGAGGCGGTGTTCCTGCTGCGCGCGTTCCGATCCACGTTGGAGCGGCCCTACGTCTCGCGCACGGTGGACACGGGGCGGATGCGCGTCGCGCGCCGCGTTTCGGCGGCGTTCAAGGACGTACCCGGCGGGCAGATGCTCGGCTCCACGCGCGACTACAGCCACCGCCTGCTCGCGTTCGACCTGGAGACGGAGGGCGAGGAGGAGCTGACCGAGAAGCGCGCCGAACTGGCCGCGCACTTTGACGACGCCGCCGCGCCGGCGCATTCCGCAATCCTGCCGCGCGTCCTCGACTACCTGCGCGGGCAGGGTCTGATCGCGAAGGTTGCAAACGACGACGCCCCGCCTGTCGACGCCACCATGGCGCCGCTCACGTTTCCCGCGCCGCGCTCCGTGCGCCTGCAGACGCTCGCCCGCGGCATGACGCAGGCCGTGGAGGCGCTGGGCTACGCCGCCATCCGCGGCTTCGGTCCCGCGCATCCCACGGTGGGCGAGCTGAGAGCCGGCCGCGTGGACGTGGCGGTGGACCACCCGCTCGAGGCAGGAGGGCCCGAGGACGCGTACTACCTGGGCTCGATCCCGGTGACGGAAGTTGAGAGCGTGTTCATGGCCGAGCGCGGCGAGGGCGCGGACGGCGCGCCGAGCGGGGCTCCCGATGCGGACGGGCTGTCGCTGGCGGTGGGCTACGGCCTGGTGCTCGGCCGCGCCGAGACGAAGGCCATCGCCATGAGCGTGCTCGACCGGTGCTTGGAGTTAGGCGACAAGCGCTATCCCACCGAGGACGAGGAGTTCGTGCTCTACCACGTGGACGGCGTGGAGGCCACGGGCTTCATCTCGCACCTCAAGCTCCCGCATTACGTGACGTTCCAGTCGAAGCTCTCCAGCGTGCGCGGCACGCGCGAGGAAGGGAAGGAGTCGCCCGATGCAGCAGCGCTATAACTATGCCTTCTTCGACGAGGCGTCGAAGCGCGAGATCCGCCGCGCGCTCATCAAAGGCGTGTCCATCCCCGGCTACCAGGTGCCGTTCGCTTCGCGCGAAATGCCCATCGGCCGCGGCTGGGGCACGGGCGGCCTGCAGATCACGCTGTCCCTCATCGGACGCGGCGATGTGCTGAAGGTCATCGACCAGGGGTCGGACGACAGCGTGAACGCCGTGAACATCAAGAAGCTCGTGGCCGACACCACCGACGTGGAGGTGACCGGCGCCACGGAAAAGGCCACCCTCATCCAGTCGCGCCACCGCATCCCCGAACGGCCGTTGCGCGCCGACCAGATCCTCGTGCTGCAGGTTCCCACGCCCGAGCCGCTGCGCAGCTTCGAGCCCAGCGAGGCCGCCACGAAGCGCCTGCATGCCGAGGCCGACTACACGGGCGCCTGGCTGGAGCTGTTCGACCAGATCGTGCGCTACGACATGACCACCACCGGCGCCGACCACCCCGTGCAGGTGTTCGGCCGCTACGTCATGGCCCCGTCGCCCATTCCGCGCTTCGACAACCTGAAGCTCAACCAGGCCGAGCATCTCACGCTCTTGGGCGCGGGCCGCGAGAAGAAGATCTACGCCGTGCCGCCCTACACCGACGTGGTTCCCCTCGATTTCGAGGACTATCCCTTCGCGGTGGAAACCTTCGAAGGCAAGCGCTGCCGCCGGTGCGGCGCGACGGGCGTCTACCTGGACGAGCTGGTGGACGAAGCGACCGGGGAAACCTACTACCAGTGCAACGACGCGGCGTTCTGTGTTTCGTCGGCTTGTCAGCCGACGAAACCGGTCGACGCTGCGGCGGCTTCTGACACCGAATCTTGCGGCTCCAAGGCCTCCTCACGTGCAGAAGCACGCTTCGTCGGCCTTTCACCGCAATCTTCGGCACCAGAAGCCCCCTCGCTGACTCTACGAACGACCGGCGACCCATTCTTCGACCAGAAAGGAGCGCCCCATGCTTGATGCGCAACGATTCGGCGCGGACGAGGCCCCCTGCCTGTCGGTGCGGCACCTGTCGAAGCGCTTCGGCTCCGGTTGCCCGCACTGCCTGGGCCCCGGAGCGCAGCTGGAGCGCAACGTGTGCCCGCGCTGCGGGACGGTGCACGCGGTGCGCGACGTGAGTTTGGACGTGTTCCCGGCCGAGATCGTGGGCATCGTGGGCGAATCCGGCAGCGGCAAGTCCACGTTCATGAAGTGCCTGTTCTTCGACGAGCAGGCCACCGAGGGCGATGTGCGCGCCCGCCCTTTCGACGGCGGCGCGTCCAACCTCTTCGAGCTGTCGCAGCAGCAGCGGCGCGCCATCCGCAACACGGTGTTCGGCATGGTGTACCAGAATCCCTATCTGGGCCTGCGCATGGACTTCTCCAGCCTGTCGAACATCGCCGAGCAGATGATAGCCTCCGGCAACCGCAACGTGGGCGCCATGCGCGCTCGCGGCGAGGAGCTGCTCACGCG
>CAUEBO010000095.1 GCA_958454405.1 uncultured Eggerthellaceae bacterium
TCATGTCGAGCGCCTTGCCCTGCGGCAGGCCCTCGGCCACGTCGATGAGCACGACTTCGGCCAGGTTCTTGGACGCGATGATGTGGGCAGCGGTGGCCCCGACGTTGCCGGCGCCGACGATGGTTACTTTAGGCATGTGATGGCTCCTTCGAATTCAGGTTCAGCGACCCGCATTGTAGCGCCCCACACCGTCGTCGACGGCCGAAAGCCGCGCATCTCCAGCGAAACGGCACGTCGAAGCATGCTTCACGGACCTCGAACGCACGGTTTTCGTCGCAATGTTGCGCATCGGTCCGAGAGCTTTCGCCGTGAAGCAGCGTCATCTGGGGAAACGCACGTCGGTGACAGCTTGCACGACATTGCGGCTCCCAAAACCTTCCGGAAATGCAACATTGCGACGAAAACCGTGCGTTCAGGGCCAAAGCCGATCTCACGGCGGCACCAGACGCGAAAAACGGCGCAGCCGCTGGGCTGCGCCGTCGAAGGGCGAAACGGATGCGCGGGCGCTAGGCTTTCTTGGTGGGCGCCTTGCGCTTGGCGGGCGCCTTCTTGGCGGCCGGTTTCTTGGCAGGCGCCTTCTTCGCCGCGCCTTTGGAATCCTTCTCCCCGTCCTTCTCCTTGCCGGGGCAGTCGAAGTTCGGGCAGAGCTTCCACGGCCCGCGGTTCGTTGTCACGATGACCAGGGGCGCGCCGCAGTGCTCGCACACCTCGCCCGTGGCCGCCAGCGCCCCGTACTGCGGCAGCGGGTATCCCGTACCGCATTCGTCGTAGTTCTCGCAACGGATGAAGCGCTTCAAGGTGCGCGGGTTCTTCTGCGCGATGAGGTTCGCGGCCTTGCCCTGCTCCTTGCATGCCGGGCACTCGCCCACCACGATGGACGGCTCCTGGTTCGTCGCGCAATGAGGATCGATGCAGATGGTGCGCGGCTTGCTGCGGAACGCCGTCACCTTCACTTGGGGCATGCCGCACGTGGGGCACGGCTCGGGCACGGCCTCCACCTTGCCCTTCGGAAGCGGGTAGGTGACGTCGCAGTCGGGCCAGCCCGCACAGCCGATGAACATCGAGCGCGTTTTCTGCGAGGCGCGCAGCTGCAGGTCCTTGCCGCACTTCGGACACGGCCCCACGTAGGCGTCGGCGGCCACGGCGTCGGCCAGGGCCTCCTTCACCTCCTCCGAATGGGGCAGCAGACTGGCAAGCTGGTCGGCCAGAAGGTTGCGCGACGTGGTGACCACGTCGGTCTTCGTGGTGCGGCCCTCGGCGATGTTGTCCATCTCCTCTTCCAGCTCGGCCGTCATCTCGGGGTGCGTGATGTGCGGCGCGAACTTGTCGAGCGCGTCGCACACGGCCATGCCCAACTGGCTGGGCTCGATGGGGTCATTCTGGATGTACTTCACCGTGTACAGGCGCTCGATGATGGAGTGGCGCGTGGACTTCGTGCCCAGGCCCAGCTTCTCCATCTCCTGGATGAGCTTGCCCTGGCTGTAGCGCGCGGGCGGCTCGGTCTGCTTCTTCGTGCACGTGGCGCCGCCGAACGCGATGGTCTCGCCTTCCGAAAGCGCGGGCAGCTGCTCGTCCTTCTTCAAGCCGTAGGGGTAGATGGCGCGGTAGCCCGGCTTCACCAGCACGTCGCCCTTGGCCACGAACGGCTCGGCGTTCACGTCGAGCGTCACCTTCGTGCCCTCGATGACCGCCGCCTCCGAGAGCGTCGCCAAGAAGCGGCGCGCGATGAGGTTGTACAGCTTGTAGTCGGCCGGCGCCAGATCGTCGGGCGTGGCCTTGGCCGTGGGGTAGATGGGCGGGTGGTCCGTCGTCTCCTTCTTGCCGCGCGTGGCCTTGAGCTCGCCCTTCGCCAGCAGTTCCTTGCAGTACGGCGCGTAGGCGGGGTTGCCGGAGATGGCGCGCACCGTCTCGGCCAGGTCGAGCGAGCTGGGGTACACCGTGTTGTCCACGCGGGGGTACGAGATGTAGCCATCCATGTACAGGCTCTCGGCGATGCGCATGGTGCGCGCGGGGCTGAGGCCCTCGGCCGAAGCCGCCGCCATGAGCGAGGTGGTGTTGAACGGCGCGGGCGGCTGCACGGTGCGCTTCTTCTTCTCCACGGCCGACACCGTGGCGGCAGTCGCGCCCTCCACGTGAGCCATGACGGCGGCGGCTTCAGCCTCCACCTTGAAGCGCGCGGTGGCATGCGGGGCCTCGAAAGCGTCCGGATCGGCGCCGAACGCGCCGCGGATCACCCAGTAGTCCTCCGGCACGAAGGCCAAGCGCTCGCGTTCCTTCGCCACGATGAGCGCCAGCGTGGGCGTCTGCACGCGGCCCGACGAGCGCACGTTGCCGTAGCCGGCGAACTTCACGAGCGTGAGGTAGCGTGTGAGCACCGCGCCCCAGATGAGGTCGATGTCCTGGCGTGAGGCGCCGGCGGATGCCAGATCGTCGTCCACGTCCACGAGGTTCGAGAACGCGTGCGTGATCTCCTCCTTGGTGAACGCCGAGTAGCGCGCGCGGGACACGGGCGCCGTGGGGTTCACTTCCTGGATGCAGCTGAGCGCATCGCTGCCGATGAGCTCGCCTTCGCGGTCAAAGTCGGTGGCGATGATGACCGAGTCGGCCTTCTTCGCCAAGTTCTTCAAGGAGCGGATGATCTCCTTCTCCTTGGGCAGCTTCTCGATGGGCGCGTACACCAAATACGGCAGCGCGTCCATCTTCCACGTCTTCAGCTCCACGCCGTCCTCGGTGAAGGGCTTCTTCTTTTTGAACGGGGGCTTGGGCAGGGTGCTCGGCACCTCGGCCGGGAGCGTCTCGCCCTCGTCGGTGACGCCCTGCCAGCCGCCGCGCTTCTTGTACACCATCGTCGGGGCGAAATCGGGTTCGAGGATGTGGCCTCGCAGGCCGATGGTCACCCATTCCTCGCCGTCCACGTCGAAACGGTACACCGGCGTCGAATACACTTTGTCCGCTTTGGGTTTCTTCACGCCGAGCAAATCGGCGATCTTCTGAGCCGCGTCGTTCTTCTCGGTTACCACCAGCTTCACGCGGTTCCTCCTGTTCTTCTCGGCCGCCTCCCGCGGCCATGCTTCATTCACACGGTTGCCCCACCTATTTATTAACGTGTGCGGGGATGGGCGCGACGAAGCGCGCCTGCTGCGCCTTCGAGGCGAGCAGGTGCTAGCATACACGATTTTTCTTGGAAGCGGCCGAAATTAACGCATCGGCCAAGCAATCGTGGAATGCCGGGATGCCGCTCAGAGCACGGGGCGCCCGGAACAGGGGTTGGCATCTGCAGAACGGCCATGAAACGGCCATGGAACGGCGCATTGTCGCACGACATTGAAGCAGGGAGCCCGCGACCTGCACATTCGCGCAGCGCATGGGGATTTCGTCCGGATTTCGTCCTCGACCTTTGAAGATGGCGCGGACGTTTCGTGAAGCGCGCGTTTCTCGGGTAGGCTGATGCAAGGGGGAGGCCGCCGAACCGCCCCACCATCGCGCGCAGCACCGCATCAGGAAACGAAGCAGCGGCGGCATCCGCCAACGGATCGAATCAAGAGGAGAGACCGCATGAAGAAAGTGCTCGGCGTGTTCCTCGGCCTGATCGCCGTCATCATCATCGGCGCCATCGGCGTGGCCATCGTGTCGGAAGACGAGACGAACCCCTTGAACGGCGCCGCCTCCGAGGCCAAAGCCGCCGCCGCGAACGCGGCCATCGACGCGAGCGGCGTCAAGGACCGGGTGAAAAGCGCGCTCGAATCCCATCGCGATGCGATTGCGGCGGCCACCGGGCTCTCATCCTCCGAAGTAGACGCCGCCATCGACGGCCTGGCGATCGACGACTGGACCGCGATCGCCCTTCCCGCCGACGCCGTGAAGACGGGTTCCATCGACGGCGGCAGCCTGGGCGTGGACGGAACCATAACCCTGTACGAGGACCCCGGCTACGTGACCGTCAACGCCTACGGCCAGAACGTCACGCTCGAAGTGCCGGGAAGCGCGCAGTCCTATCTGTCGTACCTCAGCCTTCTGGGCTAGGCGGAAGCGGCCCGGGGAGCCGGGAGAAGCGCCCCGGCGGCCCGGCGGCAGCCAGGTCGCGCTCGACGCGCCCTATCCCGACTTCGCCCCTTTCAGCCTGCGCTGGTAAGCGCGCACGATCTGCGAGAGCGTGAAGCACACCGCGAAGTAGATGAGCGCCATGATGCCGAAGATGGCGAAAATCTGCACCGTGGAGTTGTAGCTGTTCATGAGGATCATGCCGCGGCCCATGAGCTCCTGCAGCGCCATGGCGCCCCACAGGTAGCTCGTGTCCTTGATGGTGGTGACGAACTGGGAGAGCAGCGCGGGTACCATGTTGCGCAGCGCCTGCGGCAGGATGATCAAGAGGTAGGTCTGCACGGTGGAGAATCCCTGGCTCCGTGCCGCCTCGTACTGGCCGTGCGGCACGCCGGCCAGGCCGCCGCGCACGATCTCGGCCACGCTCGCGCTCGTGAACAGCGTGAACGCCAGCACGGCTGCGCCGATGGGCGGCAGCTGCGCCACGAAGAACGTGAACATGATCCACAGAAGCAGCGGCGTGTTCTTGAATATCTCGATGTAGACCGTCGCGATGGCGCCCAGCACGCGGTTGCCCGACGTGCGCATGATGGAGATCACCGTGCCGAGCACCACCGAGCAGACGATGGCCAGCGCCGAGATGAACAGCGTCATCCCCAGGCCCTGCAAAAGGAAGCGGACGTTCACCCAGGTGAAAAGCTCCAGTATTTCGCTCATCGTCCCTCCTCCTTCCCATCGAGGCTCGCGGCGTCCTTCGCAGCCTGCACGGCTTGGTCGGCCTCGGCTTCGAGGACGGACTCCTCGCTGGGCGCTGGATCGGGCCCGCTCGCATCCTCGATCCGATCGGCCTGCAGCTTCTGGCGCAGATCGGCGCGCTCCACCGCGTCCTCGGCCTCAGCGTCGAAATCGGCTTCATCATGCGACGCGCGCTCGTGCACGATGCGCTCGGCAGGGGCGTCCAGCTCTCCGGGCACGAAATCGTTGTCGAGGAACGCCTCCTCGCCCAGATCGGCTTCAGCCTTCGTCGCCGCGCGCCGCTCGAGGCGCCGCAGCGCCTTCATGCGCCCGGTCTTCGTGCGCATGGCGCGGGCGGCGCACGCCTCGTCGCCGCCGCACGCCTCGGCGATCTCCTGGGCTATCTCGCGCCCTATGTCGTCGGCGATCTCGGCAGCCTGGCTACCGGTGAACGTTTGGTCATAGGGATCCGCAGGCGCCGCGCCCGGCCCCCCTTCGCCCTCGCCCAGCGCATGCAGCGGATGGCGCGGCGAAGGAGCCTGCCGCGCCGGCGCGATGTCCACGGTGCCGTGCATCGTCTGGATGCCGCCCGCCAGCGCATCGGCCGCGGCGCGGCCGGTGATGTCGTGCGTGCCCGGCGTGACTTCCAGCGTGTCGTCGCCCAGCTCCTCGGTGGCGTCGCCCGTGGCCAGATGGCGGTGCGAGCGGGTGCGCCTCTCCAGGTACAGCGCCAGGCGCGACAGGGGGAAACAGATGGCGAAGTAGAGGATGGCGGCCACCACGTACACCGGCCCGTAGTAGCTCGTGGCGCCGGCGAACGAGTTGGAGAAGTACATGAGCTCGCCGCCCGCGATGAGCGCGAGCACCGAGGTGTTCTTCACGAGGTTGGCCGCCTGCACGGCCAAGGGCGGCATGATGATGCGCACGGCCTGCGGCAGGATGATCGTGAACATGGCCTGCCAGTACGTGAAGCCTTGACTCTTCGCCGCCTCGAACTGGCCGCGGTGGATGGAGCCGATGCCGCTTCGCACGACTTCGGAGATGTAGCCGCCATGGTAGATGCCGATGGCCAAAACCCCGATCCAGAACGCTGCGATCGACAGGCCCAGCAGCGGGAAGATGGCGTAGAACACGAACACCTGCAGAAGCAGCGGCACGTTCTGCACCACTTCCACGTACACGCGCGTGACCCAGCGCAGCGGCGCCACGCGCGACACGGACAGCACGCCGAACACGATGCCCAGGACCAGCGCGATGGCCAGGGCCAGCACCGAGATGCCCACCGTGGTGCCGAACGCGGCCAGGACGTCGGGCCAGCGCTCGAGCAGCGCCTCCCACTTGTACGGAGCGAAGATGTCAAGCACGGTCGGCGCCTCCTTCCGCCGAAGCCGGCGTTTCGTCCACCAGGCCCCAGCGCTCCTGCAGCGCCCGCAGCGTGCCGTCCTCCTGCATGCCGGCGATGGCGGCGTCCACCTGGCCGGCCAGATCCGTGTTGGACTTCTTCGTGGCCACGCCGTACTCCTGGGGCGCGAACTGCGCGTCCAACAGCATGGTGGAGTCGTCCACGTAGCCGGCGAGGATGGAGCGGTCCACCGAGAAGGCGTCCACGCGCCCGGTGACGAGCGCGATCTTGATCTCGGGGTACGTGGAGTACTCGGCGAAGTTCATGTGGATGCCGATCTTGTCGCCGGCGGCCGTGAGCTTGTCGCGCGTCGTGGCCGACAGCGCCACGCCCACGGTCCTGCCGTTCAAGTCCGCAAGATCGGCAATGCCCGAAGACTTCTTCACCAGCACGCCGATGTGGTCGGTGTAGTACGGGCGCGAGAAGTTGTAGCTCTTCTTGCGCTCCTCGGTGATGGTGAATGTGGCCAGCGTGGCGTCGAGCGTGCCGTTGTCCAGCATGGCCCCGCGCGTGGTCACGTTCACGCCCGTGACCTCGAGCGCGTCGGGGCTGCCCTTGATGCGCTTGGCCAGCTCGCGCGCGATGTCCACCTCCATGCCCTCGATGTTGCCCGTCTCGGGGTTCTGGAAGCCGAAGCCGGGCACGTCGATCTTCGTGCCCACGCGCAGCACGTTCGGGTTCGCCGCACAGCCCGTGAGGGCGAGGGACCCGCCAAGCGCGAGCCCTGCCGCCGCGAGCGCCGAAGCGCGTATGAAGCCTCTCCTGGTCAGCATGGCACGCCTCACAGGATCTTGGACAGGAAGCTCTTGATGCGCTCGTTGTCCGTTTCGTCGAAGATGAAATGCGGCGTTCCCTGCTCAACCACCAGGCCGTTCTCCATGAACACGACCTTGTCGGCCGCCTCGCGGGCCAGGCCCATCTCGTGGGTGACCATGACGATGGTCATGTTCGTCTCGGCCAGCGACTTGATGACGTCGAGCACCTCCTGCACCATCTCGGG
>CAUEBO010000096.1 GCA_958454405.1 uncultured Eggerthellaceae bacterium
CCGACGACCTCTTCCTTACCAAGGAAGTGCTCTACCGACTGAGCTACACAGGCGATTAGGTGGTGGGAGCGCTAGGATTCGAACCTAGGTAGGCATAGCCAACGGGTTTACAGCCCGTCCCCTTTAGCCACTCGGGCACACTCCCCTGTTGCTGCTTCAATTCATGTGTATTTTCAAGCTGCCTGCCCGCGCTTCGAAAGCGATCCGAACGCGCGAGCAGGAGAATGATACGCTACGATCTTCGGCGTGTCAACCGCCTACACGCCCCCGGGCGTGTCTCCATCATTCCTCCTTTTCCCGACCCTGCGGCCCAGCGATTCGATCCGCCGCGCCGAGACCGGCACGCGCAGGCGGCGCAAGGAGCTCCGCTCACGCCCGGCTGGGAAGCTCGAGGGACGTCTCCGCCAGCACGTGGCCGCGGATGGCGCGGCGGAACTCGTTCAGGTAGTACCCTTCCGCGAAATCGAGCTCGCAATCGAGCGCGTAGACCGTGAGCGTGTACTCGTGCGTCTTGTCGGGCGGCTGCGGCCCCACGTAGCGGTGGATGACGTCGGGGTTGACGTGCCCGCCTCCGAACGGGGAGAAATCGCTGTTCGAGCCTTGCACGCAGGGAACCGCGCCCGTGGCGCTGGCGTTCTCGGGAATGCTGCGGGTCTCGGGCGGGAAATTGCAGGCGATCCAGTGGATCCAGCAGAAGCCCCCCACCGGGATGGCGTCCCAGTCGAGGAACGCGAGCGCGAGGGACTTCGCCGCGGGGGGCACGTCTTCGATCGCGATGGGAAACGAGCGGACAGGGTGGCCCTCCAACTGGCACTCCTCCGGGGCGTGCTTGCCGAAGCGGTCGGGCAGCAGCCCGTTTTCCAGTTCCACGGAAATGCGCATGGCCGGTCTCCTTCCAAGCAGGGACCGTGCGGCGCGCTGCGCCCGGGTCCCCCGTCGCCGTTGCTTCTTTATATATAGTAGAGGAAAACCGGGCCCCGGGGCCGGCTCTCCATCGCACCGCCGCATTTTCCGGGCGCCTGCGGAAAAGCCCGCTTTCCCGCGTGCTGCCGCGCGGCGCAGACGACGGCCTGGGGACGAAACGAAGCCGGCGGCGCGGCGGAGGCGGCGCCCGTCACCCTTGCCTGCGGCGCGCGGCCCGGCTACCATAAGGGGCGCCCGCGCTCGCATGCGCTTCGACGGCGGGCATGCAGGCGAACGGCCGAGAGACAGGAGGCGCGCATGGGCGAGCCGCACCGCATCGCGCATCCATTGGACCCCGTCTTCGACGAGCGGTCGCGCGTGCTCGTCCTGGGGACGATGCCCTCCCCCGCCTCGCGCGCGGCGGGCTTCTACTACGGGCACCCGCGAAACCGGTTCTGGAGCGTGCTGGCCGCGCTCTTCGACGAGCCGGAACCTCGCTCGAGCGAGGAGCGTGCGGCATTCGCCCTCGCGCACCGCATAGCCCTCTGGGACGTGCTCGCCTCGTGCACGATAGAGCGGGCCTCCGATGCGAGCATCGCCGACCCCGTCCCCAACGACCTTTCGGCCGTCCTCGGCGCCGCGCCTGTCGAAGCCGTGTTCACCACCGGCGCGAAGGCGGCAGCGCTCTACCGGAGGTTCAACGCCGATTCAGCGAATCGGCTGCCACACGTCGCGCTGCCCTCCACGAGCCCCGCGAACGCCCGGATGCGCCTTCCCGACCTGGTCGAAGCGTACCAGCCCATAAAAAACGCGCTCCGCCCATAGAGCGGAGCGCGCCGGCGCGCATGCACCCGATGCCCCGCCCGGCGGGCGGGGGCCCCGTTTACACGTCAAGCTCCATATAGGTGTCGAACTCCTCGACGACCTCCTTGGACGGCTCCTTCGTGAGCAGCGACACCACTACGATGACGACGAGGGCGACCAAAAAGCCCGGGAGCAGTTCGTACACGCCGAACCAACCGCCGAGGGGGCTTATGAAGTTGTTCCAGACGATCACCGTGGCGGCTCCGGACACCATGCCGGCGATCGCGCCCGGAAGCGTCGTGCGGCGCCAGTACAGCGACAGCAGCATGAGCGGTCCGAACGACGCGCCGAACCCGGCCCACGCGTACGAGACGATGGTGAAGATGGACGAGTTCTGGTCGAGCGATATGAAGATGCCGAACAGAAGCACGGCCACCAGCGTCAAACGCGCGACGATCATCACCTGGCGATCGGTGGCGTCGCGTTTGAGAAGCCCTTTGAAGATGTTCGTGGCCACGGCGGATCCCGAGATGAGCAAATACGACGAGGAAGAGCTCATGGCCGCTGCGAAGATGCCCGACACCACGAGCCCGCAGAAGAACGACGGCAGCAGCATGTGGGACAGCACGATGAACACGCTTTCTGCAGCCGACTGCGTGAGGAACTCCGCGGGGATGACCGCCCGGCCGATGAGCCCGATGCACACGGCGCACGTGAGGGACACCACGAGCCAGATCATGGCGATCATGCGCGACTTCTTGATCTCGTCGGAATGGCGGACGCTCATGAAGCGCACGAGCACCTGCGGCATGCCGAAGTAGCCCAGGCCCCACGCGAGCCCCGACACGATGGTGATGACCCCGTAGGTGCCGGCGTCGCCGAACAGCGGGGCGCCGTCCTGCACGATCTGGTTGCCTGCATCATCCAACAGGGGCGTGGCTATCTCGGTGCCCGAAAGGAAGCCGGGGATGGCCTGCAAGAACGCCACCGTGTTGTCGACGCCGCCCGCAGCGGCGACCGAGCCGACGAACACCGTGGCCAAGGCGAAGAACATGAGCGTGCCCTGGATGAGGTCGGTCGTGCAGACCGACAGGTAGCCGCCCACGAACGTGTACAGGAACACGATGAGGGCGCCGATGACCATCATGGTGGCGTAATCCCAGCCGAACAGCGTCGAGAACAGCTTGCCGCACGTGACGAAGCACGACCCCGTGTAGATGCTGAAGAACAGCAGGATGACGATGGCGGCGATGGTCATGAGGATGTGCTTGTCGTCATGGAAGCGGTTCGAGAAGAAATCGGGCACCGTGATGGAGTTGTTCGCCTTCTCGGAGTACTTGCGCAAACGCTTCGCCACGAACTTCCAGTTCAGGTACGTGCCGATGGCCAGGCCGATGGCGGTCCACATGGCGTCCGACGCGCCGGTGAAGTAGGCGACGCCCGGCAGGCCCATGAGCAGCCATCCCGACATGTCCGAAGCCTCCGCCGAAAGCGCCGTGAGCCACGGGCCCAAGCCGCGGCCGCCGAGGAAGTACTCCTCGCTCGACGAGTTCGATCGCTTGGCGTAGATGAATCCGATGACCACCACCACGATGAAGTAGATGAGCATCGCGAATACGACCCAGAAATCATTGGAAACCATGAGCGGTCCCTTTCCCCTCTTCTCGATGGTTCGTTGAGTCCACCGGCAGATTATACGGCATGGAAACGCGCTCGTCGTCCACGTTTCGCCCAGGTGCTGCCGCCGGCCGGCCGCACGCGCGGAACCGGCGCGGCAGACAGCGTCCGAACAGGGCCGAACCGGGCGGAGGCGGACAAAGCCTCCGCGCATCCGAACACCATCAAACCATGCATATTGGGTATTTTTTCCCGGAACGCGGAGCTATTATTTACCGATTTCAAACTAGGCGTTCCATTGTAAAAAGAAATAGATATATTTCCCGATTGAATTGGTTAATACTGGCGGTGACGTTGATCGGAGGCCGCTCGCACCGACGGGGCGGCAAGCCCGACAGGCACCTTGAAAGCCCTATACGAGCAAACGAACAGGCAATGAAGGCGGCCGCCGGCGCAAGCCGCGCAGCCGCTCACTGATTGCAATCCGCACAATAAGCTATTGCCAGATCGATGAACGTGTCGACGATGGGCGGGCGCGTGATGTTCGCCTTCGAGCAGATGTAGAGCTGCCTGAACGACTTCGGCGCCTCGGCTATCTTGACGAGGCTGATCTCGTTCGAGTACGAATCGAGGAGCCACGAACGGCACGCGATGGCCATGATGTCGGGGTTTCCCGCCACGATGGACGCCAGCGTTATCTCGTCGGCGTACAGATGGTCGATCGAGAGATCGTAGCCCTCGACGAGCCTGATGAGCTCGGGGCCGATCGGGCCTTTGAGGTTGTACGAGATCAGATAGTGGCCGCACAGCTCCTTGAGCGATATCTCGCTCCTCCTGCTGAACGGATGGTGCCGATTGACGGCGAGCACGGCCTCCTGGGTCCAGCAGGGATCGAACCGGATCTCGGGATCGGGGCCCATCGTGCCCGCGAAGGCGACGTCCACCACGCCGTTCTTGAGGTTCTTGAGCAACGCGGGCGTCGTCGACTGCTTCACGTTGATCCGTATCGTGCCGTGCGTCTGCTGGCGGAACTCGTAGATGACCTTCGACCAGTTCTCGTCCTGCACCGAATAGATGGCGCCGTTGTTGATCTCCGTCCGGTTGAACGCGCCCTGCTTCTCGCGCAGAAGCGCCACGCCGTTGTCGAGGAAGTGCAAAGACGTGGCCACGTACTCGTAGAAGGCCCGCCCGTCCTTGGTCAGCTCGACTGCGCCCTTCTTCTTCTCCACGAGGGAAACGCCGAGCTCCTTTTCGAGCTTGCTGATGGCGAGCGAGAGCGTTGGCTGGGTGATCGACATGATGCGCGCCGTGTCGTTGCGGCTGCCGGTTTCGACAAGGGCCTTGAAGTAATAGAGGTGATCGAGGTTCATAACGCCTCCTTATTCGTACGACGCACTATACCACCGCCTGGCAACGGGCTGTGCGCATCCCGAGACAACCGAAGGAGAACCTATGACAGATTCCGGGTATTGTCAAATAAAGACGAACGAGCGCGACGGGATATACGTCATCACCCTCGACCGGCCCGAGGCGCGCAACGCCATCAACTCCGCCATGTGGGCGGAGCTCTGCGATGCGTTCGCCTACTTCGACCGCTCATCGCACCTGGCAGTCGCCATCCTCACGAACACGGGGAAGGTGTTCTGCGCGGGCGCGGACCTGAAGGAGTACAACGCCAAGACGCTCGCCCCGCCTGAAGGGCGCGAAACGTGGGGCACCGGCGGCATGACCCGGCGCTACTGGAGCAAGCCGATCATCATCGCCGCGAACGGCAAGATCGTGGGCGGCGGCGCGGAAATGCTGCTCGCAAGCGACCTGGCCGTCATCACCGAAGACGCCACGGTCTCGTTTCCCGAAGTCAAAAACGCCCTCTTCCCCGGAGGAGGCGGGGCGCCTTTGAGGATAGGCCGGTCGATCCACCTCAAGCACGCCGTCGAGCTTCTGCTGACGGGGCGCCCCATCGATGCGCCGACCGCGGTGCAGTGGGGCCTTGCGAACCGCGCCGTGCCGGAAGAGTCGCTGATGGACGAAGCCATGGACCTCGCCCGCGCCATCATGGAGAACGGGCCCTTGGCGGTGTGCATGACCAAGCTGGCCATCTACGACTGCATGGACAAGAGCTTCATCTCCGAATCGGACGGATGGCGCATGATGGAGACGCTGAACGAGCAGGCGAAGAATTCCGAGGACGCGATGGAGGGAACCACCGCGTTCATGGAAAAGCGCCCGCCCGTATGGAAGGGCCGCTGAAACGCGCAGGGAACGCTTGAGACGATCTTCGGACAAGGAGGAGCACATGCGAGGATTGGAAGGAATCAAGGTGGTCGAGCTCACCGGCTACGTCGCGGCGCCGGCGTGCCCGAGGATACTGGGCGAGATGGGAGCGACCATCTACAAGATCGAGCCGGCCTCGGGCGACGAGTACCGGACGAACGGCCCTGCATTCGGCATGCAGAAGACCGATATCGACGACCCGGCGTTCGATTTCGCCTCCCTGAACAAGAACTTCCTGAGCGTCAACCTGAAAACGGAAGCGGGCATGGAGTTCCTCCACAAGCTCCTGGCCGATGCGGACATCATGGTGACGAGCTTCCGCGACAAAGCCCTCAAGAAACTCGGGCTCGATTGGGAAACCGTCCACGAACGGCATCCCCACCTCGTCTGGGGACAGGTGCGCGGCTACGGGGAATACGGGCCCGAGAAGGACACCAAGGGCTTCGACGCCACGGCCTACGGTGCGCGCGGGGGCTACCTGGCAAGCCTGTCGCAGGCGGGAGACCAGCCCATCAACTGGCCGGCCGCCATGGGCGACTGGAACACCTCGCTCGCCATCACGGCCGGCCTGCTAGGCGCCCTCGCGCGCAAGGACCGCACCGGCGAGGGCGACAAAGTGACGGTCAACCTGTACCACTGCGCGCTCTGGTCGCTTCAGATGATGCTCGGCGGCACGCAGTTCGGCGATATATGGCCGAAATCGCGCTACGATGCCACCTGCCCGACGAACAACACGTACTGCTCGAAAGACGGCATCTGGTTCCTCATCTGCTTCGGAAGCTACGACCTGTTCTACGAGCACACGATGCGCGCCATGGGCCTCGACTGGATGGTGGGCGATGCGCGCTACGACACCGCCGAGGCCATCAACGACGGCAGCGGACGCAACGCCGAAGTGGTGAAGATCATGGAGAAGCAGTTCCTCACGCAGGACTGGAGCTACTGGGAGCCGATATTCCAGGAGAAGGAGATCCCCTACCAGCGCCTGTTCCGGCCCGAGGACGTGCTGAAGGACGAGGAGGCGTACGCCAACGACATCCTGCGGCCTCTGGAATACGATGCGTTCGGCACGAAGGTGCTGCCCACCTCCCCCATCCGCTTCGACAGCATGGGCGATCCCGTTCTGTACAAAAGCAGGCCCATCGGCTACGACACGGCGCGCATCATGCGCGAATACGGCTACGCCGACGAGGACATAGCGCGCCTCGACGGAAGCGCCGTGGTTTGCTACGACGGGCCTGATCTGCCCGAATCGGCCCTCAAGCCGAGTTTCGGCCCCCGCTCCCGAAAGGAGCGGTAACCGCAGGTTCCACCGGCTGCGCGCATCCTCGAACAAGGGGTGCCACCGTGCAGGGAAGCGCGCAGCCGCCGCAAGGGAAACACGATAAGGAGGAGTCATGTCAGCTGAGAAAATAGCGAGGCAGGGCCTGACGGTG
>CAUEBO010000097.1 GCA_958454405.1 uncultured Eggerthellaceae bacterium
TCACGTACAGCACCGTGCCGTGGAACGCGTCGAACAGGCTGACCAGGTTCTGCTCGAGCACGCTTTTCAAATGCGAATCGAGCGCCGAGAACGGCTCGTCCAGCATGAGGATGCCGGGGCGCGCGGCCAGCATGCGCGCGAGCGCCACGCGCTGCTGTTGGCCGCCCGACAGCTGCGCCGGATAGCGCCTGTCGAAGGCCTCCAGGCCGAAGCGCTTGAGTTCCGCGGCCACGAGGGCGGCGCGGTCGGCCTTCGACACGTCCCTGCCAATGCCGGCGCCCACGTTCTCCGCCACCGTCAGGTTGGGGAACAGCATGTAGTTCTGGAACAGCAGCGCCGTCTTGCGCTCCTGCGGCTTCAGGTTGATCTTGCGCTCGGAGTCGAAGAACACCGTCCCGTTCACCACGATGCGGCCCTCGTCCGGCGTCTCGATGCCGGCGATGCAGCGCATGGTCAGGCTCTTGCCGCACCCCGACGCGCCCAGGAATCCCAGCGTCTCGTCTTCCGCCGAGAACGCCACGTCCAAGGTGAACGACGGGAATGACTTCTTGATGTCCACTTCAAGGCTCATCACGCATCAACTCCCCTTCGGTACTTCGTCGTGCGCCTGCTCCAAAGGTTGATGAACAGGATGACGATGAAGCTGAAGATCAGGATGACGACCGTCCAGAACAGCGCCACGTCCATGTTGCCGCTCATCCATTCGAAGTAGATGGCGATGGGCACGGTGCGCGTGATGCCCACGTAGTTGCCGGCCAAGAACAGCGTGGCGCCGAACTCGCCGAGCGCACGGGCGAAGGAGAGCACCGTGCCGGCGGCGATGGACGACCACGAAAGCGGCAGCATGAGCTTGAAGAAGATCTTGGGGTTCGACCATCCCAGCGTGCGCGCGGCGTCGAGCATGTTCGGGTCCAGGTTCTCGAACGCGCCGCGGGCGCTGCGGTACATGAGCGGGAACGCCACCACCACGGCCGCGATGACCGTGGCCGGCCAGCTGAATATGAGCGGGAACCCGATGTCGATGAACCACCGCCCCACCGGCGAGTTGTTCCCCAGGCCCAGCAGCAGCAAAAAGCCGCAGACCGTCGGCGGCAGCACCATGGGGATGGTGAAGACGGTGTCGGCGATGTCCTGCGTCCGCTTCGGGATGCGCAGGGTGAAGTAGGCGGCCGCCAGGCCCAGCACGAAGATGAACACGATGGCGGTGCCGGTGGTGCGCAGGGTCACCCACAGCGGGGACAGGTCGATGCCCTGCAGGAACTCGCCGAACGCGGCGACGCCCTCGGCCGGCAGCACGATGTCCACAGCGCCAGGATCCGCTATCTTGAGGAAGTCGACGTGCGTCGGGCGCGTGAGGCCTTCTGCGGCGGTGGACACCACGTCGCTGCCGTCCTCCCCGATGGCGGTGACGTAGAACCTGCCCTCGCCCACCTCCACGGCGAAGCGGTAGACGATGCCTTCCACGGTGCAGCTGGATTCGCTGGTGAAATGCCAGGGAACGGCCTCGTCCATGACGATGCCGCCGGTGAGCGACACCGCGTCGAGCGCGAGGAAGTACCGCTTGAGATCGTCCCGCGACGTCGGATCGTCCACGTCGCACAGGCCGTGCGCCGAAGGCGGAACGTAGACCAGCACGTACTCGTCGGTGGCGACGGCCACCGCGTAATCGGCGGAGCTTCCCTGGTAGTAGCTGTACCCGACGTAGCGCCCGTCGAGCTCTCGGTTCGACCCCTTCTGCGCGCGGCTGAAATCGTCGACCGCGAACGTGGCGCCGTCGATGAGCGCGGCCTCTCCCTCGGCCGAAACGACGACGTCGCCGGCGGAGGCGGCCCCGTCCGCCCCGACGGCCGCATTCGCCGAAGCGCCGCCGTCCGGCTGGGCGGCGAGCGCGGCGCCCGGACACGACGCAGCGAGGGCCAACGACAAAGCCAGCAGCAGAGCGCCCATGCGTTTTCCCATACCGTATCCCACTCTCGATCCTTGCTGCCGCCGCCGCGCCTCCCGGCCCGGACGGCGGACCCCCTTCGCACCGCCGCCTGCCATCATACACAAGAAAGAAGGATGGAAAGGCCGGGCCTTCCCATCCTTCTCGCGCATCGGGCGCCCCTTCGCGCTACGCAGGCCTACGCAGCCAGCTCGAAGCCCCATTCCTGCCAGATCTTGATGGCGTCCTCGTTCGTGAACGCCCAATCCAAGAACTCCTGGGCAGCCTCGGCATTCGTGGAGTCGGCGCAGATGGCGGCTGGGTACACGATGTTCTTGTGCGTGTCGGCCGGAACCGTGCTGACGATCTTCACGCCGCCGAAGCGGTACACGTCGGAGCTGTACACCATCGCGACGTCGACGTCGCCGGAGTTGGCGTAGGAGCACACGTTGCCCACGCTGGAGCCTTCGGTGACCTTGCCCTCGAGCGGCGTGCCCTCGAAGGTGCCCTCCTTGCCGGAGCAGTCCTTGCCCACGGTGCCGTCGGCGCTGATCCAGCACTGCGGGTCGGTGGTGGTCAGCGACTGCTTGGCGTAGTTGCCGGCCGGAACGTTCGCATCTCCCACGGCCACGGTGTAGTCGCCCGAGGCAAGATCCTCGAGCGCGATGTCGGCGATGGCGTCGTTGCCCTCGCCGGCCACGATCACCAGCTCGTTGGTGAACATGTCGAAGCGCGTGGCGGCATCCACGTAGCCTTCGTCCACGGCCGTGTCCATGGTGGCCTTCGAGGCCGTGACCAGGATGTCGGAGTACGATCCGGCGCCGAGCATCTCGTTCAGCGTGCCGGACGCCTCGTACTGGGTGTCGGCGAAGCTCACCCAGTCGTGGTCCTGCATGTAGAGGCTCTGAACCTCGTCCATCGCCTTCGACAGCGAGTTCGCCGCGAAGATCTGCAGCTCGACGGCCTCGTGCTGCTCGTCGGTCTGCTGCGGCTCCTCGGCAGGCTGCTCGCTCTCGTTCGACGAGCAGCCGAACAGCGCGAACGCGCCCACCATGGCGAACGCGCAGGCGGCCGCGAGCACAATGCGGAAACGCTTCTTCATACGCACATCCCTTCCCCGGTTGGTTACCCAAAACCGCGATGCAGGCCGGCAGCGCGCAGGCCTGCATCGCAAACGCTCCTCGTATATTATTCTTTTAATAGTATATAGTCAATTACATATATTCGGAACCGAGCATAGATTACCGGCCCTTCCACACCGGATCGCGCTTCTCGGCGAACGCGGTCGCGCCTTCGTGGGCGTCCTCGCTGCCGCGGGTGATCCGCTCGTACTCCTCAAGCTTCCTCCAACCTTCGGAGGGGTAGGCAAGCGGCTCGCCCATGCTCTCCACGATGGTGCGCTTCGAGTACGTGATGGCGAGCGGGGCGCACCGGGCGATGCTGCGGGCCAGATCGAGCGCTTTCTCCAACACCTGGTCGGAAGGCACGACGTAGTTGACGAGGCCCCAGGACAGGGCCTTTGCGGCATCGATGGGCTCCGCCGTGAGCACGAGCTCCATGGCGAACTTGAAGGGCATCTGCTGGCCGATGCGCACGAGAGCGCCGCCGCCCGCCGCCGTGAGGCCGCGCAACGGCTCGGGCAGGCCGAACACCGCATCTTCGGAAGCCACCGTCAGATCGCACGCCAGCACGATCTCGGTGCCCCCGCCCAAGGCTTTGCCGTTCACCGCGGCGATGAGGGGCTTGTCGAAGGCGCGCTTCGTCATGCCGGCGAACCCCCAGTCCTCCTTGCCCTCCGGAGCATGCCAGGTGCCGGCCGCAAGCTCCTTCAGGTCGGCGCCGGCGCAGAAGCACGGCCCCGTGTTGGCGATCACGGCGACGCGCAGGGCGTCGTCCCGATCGAGCTCGTCAAGCGCCTCGCACAGCTCCTCCCACATCTTCGAGTTCAGGGCATTGCGCGCTTCCGGCCGATCAAGCGTGATGATGCGCACGCTTTCGCGATCCTCGACCCGTATCGTTTCGTACTGCATTGCGGCCCCTTTCGTCTTCCCCGCGCGGCGCGCGGGATGCCCGATCGGCCGGCTTCCTGCGTGGCGGATGGCCCCTTCGCAGGCAGACGCAGGCGAACCCGGCCCACCCCTCATTCTAGGAAAGGGGACGGCCCGCGTCCATGGGCAGCCGCTCCCCTCTGTCGAGCGCCGACGACGCCGCGCCGGCGGGAGAAAACGGCCGATCGGGGCCGCCGGCCGACGCGGGACGGCGGACACGGCGGGCTGCCCCCGGGCGGCGGAGGGCATCTCATCTGCTCAAGGCAGGTATGAGGCAGCGCGGAAGCGGGGCGGGCGGCTTCAGCGCGTCGCCGCTAGGTCGACGACGCGCGTGGCGATGCGCTCGGTGAGCGCCGGGGAATGGGAGACGAACACGAGGCCGATCCTGCGTTCGGACACCTGGGCGAGCAGCACGCTCCAGATCTGCGCCTGGGTGACCGCGTCGAGCATGGTGGACACCTCGTCGGCGATCAGGTAGCGGGGATTCGCCGCCAGCGCCCGGGCGATGCAGAAGCGCTGCAGTTCGCCGCCCGACAGCTCATGGGGATAGCGCGCAAGCCAGCGCCGCTGGATGCCCAGATCGTCGAGCAGCTTCTCCGGCACGTCCCCCGCTTCCGCAAGCGTGCCGGACATGCGCATGCGCGGGTCGACCGCCGTTTCGGGATGCTGCCAGATCATCTGCACCGGGCACGCCCCCCGCCTCGGCAGGGGCTCGCCGTCGACGAGCACCCGGCCCTTCCGCGGCTCCTCGTATCCCGCCAGCAACCGGCACAGCGTGGTCTTGCCGAATCCGGACGGGGCGCTCAGAGCGACCCGCTCGTCGGAACCGACGCTCAGGTCCAGCCCCTCGTACAGCAGGCGGCTGCCGTATCCGAAGGATATCCCGCGCGCCTCAAGCATCAGCGCCTCCTTTCGCCGGAACGGCGAAGTCGTGCTCCGGCAGCGCGTGCCACAGCGCGCGCGTGAACGGATGGGCGAGCCCGTCCGGCGAGGCGAAGCTGGAAACCGGCGTCTCCTCGATCACCGTCCCGTCTCGGAACACCGCCACGCGGTCCGCCACGTGCAGGGCCAGCTCGATGTCGTGGGTGATGAGCATGACGCCGCCGCCCTCGTCCGCGAACGCGCGGAAGTCGTCGAGCGCGCGCACCGCCAGGTCCAGGTCGAGGCCCGGCGTGGGCTCGTCGGCCACGATGACGCGCGGGTCGTCCATGAGCGCGCAGCACAGCAGCACCCGGCGCGCCATGCCTCCCGACAGCTCGAACGGGTACAGCCCCGCCGTCTTCTCGGGCAGGTCGTAGCGGGCGAACAGCTCCTCGCGCCGGCGGCGGCGCGCGGCACGCGGCACGTCCGCGCGCGCGAAGCCCTCCACCTGGCGCCCCACCTTCATGAGCGGATCAAGATGGTTCACGCTCTGCGGCACGAGCGAGATGCCATGGCCGCGCAGTTTCTGCAGCGACGCGGCGTCCTGCAGCCGGCCGTCGAACCACACGCGGCCGCGCACCGTCGCGTTCGGCTCGAACAGGCCCAGGATCGCATCCGCGAGAAGCGTCTTGCCCGACCCCGAAGCGCCCACCACCGCCACGATCTCGCCGACGTGCACCGCGATGCTCAACCGGCTGATCACCTCGACCTCTCGCTGCTTCGCACGGAAGAAGGGCTCGTCCTCCTCGTACATGCGGAAGCCCACGCTCAGGTCCTCCACCTGCAGCAGATGATGCCCCCCCTCGTGATGCGAGACGGGAGCGTGCGCATGGTGATGGTGCACCTGCGCATCCTCGTGGCTCATGCGCTCGTGCTCGTCAAGGGGGCACGTGCGCTCCCCGTCTTCGGGAAACAGCTCCTCGGCCAGCGCTTCCAGTTCAGCCGCGCGCTCAAGCAGCGCCCGCTCGCGCGCGGCCAGCGCTTCGGGCAACGGGTTCGCGCCCGCGGATCTCTTTTCGTCCATGCTCGCCTCCCCTATTCCTGCGAGCTGTGCGGATCGACCAGCTTGCGCAGGCTCGATCCGGCCATGTCGAACAGCAGGACCGTCGCGATGAGCGCAAGGCCGGGGAACACCGCCAGCCACCACATGCCGGCCGACAGGTAGCCCATCGATTCGCTCAGGATCACGCCGATGGCCGGCTGCTCGGGCGGCAGCCCGAACCCCAGAAACGTGATGGCGGCCTCGTGCAGGATGGCATGCGGGAACAGCAGGATCAGGCCCACCAGGAACTGCGGCAGCACGTAGGGCAGCATGTGCTTCGCGGCTATGCGCACCGGACCCTGCCCCAGCTTGCGCGCCGCGGCCACGAACGTGGACTCCCTGCACTGCAGTATCTCCGCGCGCACGACGCGCGCGAGACTGGGCCAATGGGTCACGGCCACGCCGATGGCGACGCCCCAGAACCCCTTGCCGATGGCGAACGATATGAGGATGAGCAGCACGATGTGCGGAACGCCCATCATGAGGTCGATGAGCCAGGTGATGACCGCATCCGCCTTCTTGCCGCCGAGCGCGGCGACCGTGCCCAGGACGAGCGCGATGACGGACGACACGCCTGCCGCAAGCAAGCCCACGAGCACGCTGGTGGACAGCCCCGACAAGGTGCGCAGCAGCATGTCGCGGCCCATCCAGTCCGTGCCGAAGGGGTGCGACAGGCTGGGCGCGAGGTTCTTCATCGCGAAGTCGGTCGCCGTGGCCTGTCCGCCCACGGCGATGCCGCCCGCGACGATGGCAGCCAGCGCCACCAGCGCGAACGCGAACGCCGCCAGCGTCAGCTTCCTGTTCCCCACCCGAGTTGCGCGGGGAACGTGCAGAAGGGGCGGCAACGCCGCGGCCTTGGAGCGAGCGACGTCGACGGCGTCCACCAAGCGAGTTCCGCACGAGCCGAAGGCCCCAGCGGGGCCGTAGTGCGAGCCCGCACAGCCGAGCGACAGGACGCCCGCGACGTC
>CAUEBO010000098.1 GCA_958454405.1 uncultured Eggerthellaceae bacterium
ACCGCCGCCGCCGCGCTGCACATCGCCATCGAGATGGAGAAGGAGGGCCTCATCTCCAAGGAGGAGGCCGTCATGCGCGTCGATCCCGAGCAGCTCGACCAGCTGCTGCACCCGCAGTTCGATAAGAACGCGAAGTACGACGTGATCGCCAAGGGCCTGAACGCGAGCCCCGGCGCCGCCGTGGGCGAGGCCGTGTTCTCGGCCGCCGACGCCGTGGCCGTGGCCGAGGCTGGCCGCAAGTGCGTGCTCGTGCGCTGGGAGACGAACCCCGACGACCTGGCCGGCATGATCGCCGCCGAGGGCATCCTGACCTCGCACGGCGGCAAGACCTCGCACGCGGCCGTCATCGCGCGCGGCATGGGCGCCCCCTGCGTCTGCGGTGTGGAGGCCCTGAAGATCGACGCCGAGCAGAAGCAGGCGAGCGTCTCCGGCACCGACGTCGTCATCAAAGAGGGCGACATGGTCTCCATCGACGGCACGACGGGCTCCGTGGTGCTGGGCGCGGTGGAGCTGGTGCTTCCCGAGCTCACGGGCGATTTGGACACCATCCTCGAGTGGGCCGACGAGTTCCGCACGCTCGGCGTGCGCGCCAACGCCGACAACCCCGACGACGCCCAGCTGTCCCGCAGCTTCGGCGCCGAGGGCATCGGGCTCTGCCGCACCGAGCACATGTTCCTGGGCGACCGCAAGCAGATCATCCAGACGTTCATCCTGAACGAGGACCCCGCGGTGCGCGAAAAGGCCGTCGACGAGCTCTTGGCCGCACAGACGGGCGATTTCCTGGGCATGTTCAAGGCCATGGACGGCTTGCCGGTCATCGTGCGCCTGCTCGATCCGCCGCTGCACGAGTTTTTGGAGAGCCCCCGCGCGCTTGACGTGGAGATAGCGAAGCTGGAGGCCGCGGGCGGCGACAAGGCGACCATCGCCGAGAAGCGCAAGCTCATGGAGCAGATCGACGGCTTCGCCGAGGCGAACCCGATGCTGGGCCTGCGCGGCTGCCGCCTGGGCATCGTGTACCCCATCCTTCCCATCATGCAGGTGCGCGCCATCGCCACCGCCGCTGCCGAGCTCAAGAAGCAGGGCCTCGATCCGCGGCCCGAGGTCATGATCCCGCTCGTGTCGGTGGTGGCCGAGCTGGAGAAGCTGCGCGCCGTGGCCATGGAGACCATCGCCGAAGTGGCCGCCGAGCAGGGCGTTGAGCTGGACATCCCCGTGGGCACGATGATCGAGCTGCCGCGCGCGGCCGTCACCGCCGACGAGATTGCCTCCCAAGCCGACTTCTTCAGCTTCGGCACGAACGACCTCACTCAGACGACGTTCGGCTTCAGCCGCGACGACGTGGAGGCCGAGTTCGTCCCGCAGTACCTCGAGCAGCGCCTGCTGCCGTTCAACCCCTTCGCCACCATCGATCCGGGCGTGGCCAAGCTCGTGAAGATGGGCGTGGAGCTGGGGCATGAGGGCAATCCCGACCTCGTGTGCGGCGTGTGCGGCGAGCACGGCGGCGACCCCGATTCCGTGAAGACGTTCCATGCGATCGGGCTCGACTACGTCAGCTGCTCCCCGTACCGCGTCCCGCTGGCGCGCCTTGCTGCCGGCCAGGCCGCCCTTGCGGAGAAGATGGACGGCGCCCGCGACAAGTAGGCCTTTCAAGAGAACCGCATGCATGGCGAAGCGCCCCGCTTGAGCGGGGCGCTTCTTTCGCCATCGTCGGGCCCTTCCGCTGCGAAGCGGAATCCTGCCCCGCTTCCAACGGCCTCGCCCCAGGCCGGCACCGCCATGAGCCCCTTCTTCTTGAAAGCCGCCGGGATCGACTCGACGGAGGCGCTTTGCCCTGCGCTCCGGGGCGCGCTAGAATGCCTTTGACGAAGAAAGGATGCCCATGCTGCGCGAACCCCATCTTGACGCCTTGCCGCGCACCGTCGAGCTCGTGCGCGGTGGAGACGGACGGGCCGAGCTCGTCTACGTCGACCAGCGCAGGCTCCCGGTCCGGCTCGTCTTCTCGCGCACGGGCTCGTGGCGCGCCGTGGTGGAGGCCATCAAGGCGCTCGCCGTGCGCGGCGCACCGGCCATCGGCGTCGCCGGAGCCGCCGCCGTGGCCCTGTGGGCCTGCAACGAGGCGCCGTCCGAACCGCTGCCGGGCGTTGCCGAGCGGGGTTCACGCGACCGTTCCGAAGCGCATCGGCTTTCGGGCGCTGCGGATGGCCGCGCCTTCCTCGCCGGCCTCGACTCGGTGGCCGCCGAGGTGTCCCTCGCGCGTCCCACGGCCGTGAACCTCGCCTGGGGCGTGCGCGAGATGACGCGCCTCGCGCACGCGCTGCATGCTGCGGGCGCGGGCCCGCGGCGCATGGCTGACGCGCTCTTCGACCGCGTGAAGGAGCTCGAAGCGGAAGACGAGGCCGCCAACCGCGCCATCGGCGCGCACGGGGCCGCGTTGCTGCCGGAAGGCGCGCGCATCCTCACGCATTGCAACGCGGGAAGCCTGGCCACCGTGTTCTACGGAACGGCGCTCGGCGTCGTGTACGCCGCGGCCGCGCAGGGCAAGGTGGAGCGCGTGTACGCCGACGAGACGCGCCCGGTGGGCCAGGGCGCCCGCTTGACGGCGTGGGAGCTGGCGCGCGCCGGCGTGCCCTGCACGCTCATCTGCGACGGCATGGCCGCCAGCCTCATGGCGCGCGGGGAGGTTGACGCCGTGGTGGTGGGCGCCGACCGCATCGCCGCCAACGGCGACGTGGCGAACAAGATCGGCACCTACGGCGTGGCCGTGCTCGCCCGCCATCATGGCATCCCGTTCTACGTGGCAGCGCCCCTGTCCACCGTGGACGGTTCCCTTGCGAGCGGAGCCGGCATCCCCATCGAAGAGCGCGATCCTTCGGAAGTGGTCGACGCTCCCATCGCGGGCGTGGACGTGTGGAATCCGGCTTTCGACGTGACGCCCGCCTGCCTCGTATCCCGCGTCGTCACCGAGCGCGGCGCGTTCGATCCCCGCGAGCTGGCCTAGGCCGCTTCGACAGCCAAGGCCTTCTGCTACAATGTCGGTATGGACGCGACGGCAGGCACCGCTTCGGCGTCGCGGCCGCTTCCTCGTCGTAAGGAGGGCCCATGCAGATCGTCCACCGCGAAGACCAAGAGCAGCGCGAACACGAGGCGCTCGCTTCCGACGCCTCGTTCGCCGACGAGAGCGAAGGGCGCGCGCGCTCGGCCGAGCCCGACATCCTGCGCACCGACTACCAGCGCGACCGCGACAAGATACTCCATACGAAGTCGTTCAGGAGGCTGTCGCACAAGACTCAGGTGTTCCTGGCGGCTGAAGGCGACCATTTCCGCACGCGGCTCACGCACACCCTCGAAGTGGCGCAGATCGCGCGCACCATCGCCCGCGCGCTCGCGTTGAACGAGGACCTGACGGAGGCCATCTCGCTCGGCCACGATCTCGGGCACACGCCGTTCGGCCACACCGGCGAGGAGGCGCTGGCCAGCTGCCTGGCCCGGCACAAGGGCATCGATCCCTCCTCGCGCGAGGCTGCGGGGCTGTACCGCCACAACGAGCAGAGCCTGCGCGTGGTGGAGCGCATCGAGAACGGCGGCAAAGGCCTCAATCTCACGGCGGAGGTGCGCGACGGCATCGTCTGCCACACCGGCGATCTTCGGGCCGAGACGCTGGAAGGCCGCATCGTGGCCACGGCCGACCGCATCGCCTACGTGAACCACGACATCGACGACGCCATCCGCGCGGGCATCCTCTCCGAGGACGACCTGCCCGATTCCACGCACGCGGTGCTCGGCCCCGACCACTCCTCGCGCATCCAGACGCTCGTGCTCGACATGGTGGAAACCTCCGCGGCCTCCGACGACATCCTCATGAGCGAGCACGTATGGGACGCCATGATGGAGCTGCGCGCCTTCCTGTTCGAGCGCGTGTACACTTCCGACGTGGTGATGGCTGAAGTGGCGAAGGCGACGCACTTGGTCGGCGACCTGTTCGATTACTACGTCGAGCATCCGGGCGAGGTTCCGCAGGAGTACCACCTCATCTCCGGAGGAGACGACCTGCGCGCCGTGGCCGACTACATCGCGGGCATGACCGACCGTTACGCCAAAAACCTCTACCAGCAGCTTTTCGTGCCGCATTCGCTGCACTATTAGGTTCCGCCGGCTTACGTTCCGCCGGCCTGACGGCCAGCGGAACCCGCCGACGCTGCGGCCCGCCCTCGCACCCGATCTCGCGGCGATGCCGGAGGCTCGCGTACCCGTTGTACGCTTCGCCCCCGCCATCCCCTCGATCTCGGGCACGAGGGCGGGCCTCGCTGACTCACTGCGCCAACCTGGACGGCAGTTTTCGCGCTTGCGCGCGAAGCGCGGGTCGCTTCGCTCCCGCGCGGCCAACCTGCGGGCCCATCATGCGGCCTCCGGCCGCATGGCAAGCATCGCTTCGCTCGCGTGCCGCGCCAACCTGCGCGGGTGTTTTCGCGCTTGCGCGCGAAACGGCGCGCGTTCCATTCGACGTTGCGCATGTGCACGAAACTTGTATAATCGGATGGCTATGCTTTCCGGGGACCGTATACGACAATCGTTTTCCGCCGCGCTGCCCATCATGCTGGGCTACGTGGCCATCGGCGTGCCCTGCGGCATCCTCAGCGCTTCCATCGGGCTGGACGCGCTGCAGGTGTTTCTTTTGTCCATGCTGTTCTATTCAGGGGCGGGGCAGTTCATGATCCCGAACATGTGGCTGGCCGGCTCGCCGGTCGCCTCCATCGTCGCCAGCGTCTCGCTCGTGAACACCCGCCAGATGCTGTACGCCGCTTCGTTCGCGCCGCGGTGCGAAGGCGCAAGGAAGCGCCTGGCGTTTTTGTTCGCGGCCACGGTGACCGATGAGAGCTACGGGGTGAACACCGCGCGGTTCGAAGAGGGCGGCTGGTCGGTGGGACGGGCGACGGCGGTGAACCTCATGTCCCAGGGATCGTGGGCGCTCTCCAACGTCGTGGGGGTGCTCGTGGGCAATGCGGTGGGGGTGCCGCTGGCCATCGCCTCCTTCGCCATGACGTCCATCTTCATATGCCTGCTCGTCACGCAGAAGGCCACCGCCGCCAACGCCATTGCGGCCGCATGCGCCGTGCTCGGCGTGTTCACCTGCAAGACCGTGGGGCTTTCCGGTCCCGCCATCCTCATCGGCGCGCTCGTGGGCGTCATGGGCGCGCTGCTGTTCTCCTGGGCGAAGGAGCGCGGCTGATGGAGTCCCTGGGGTGGGGCGATTTCCTGATTGTGTTCTCGTGCTGCGCGCTCACGATGCTCGCGTGCCGGGTGCTGCCGCTGTTCGCGCTCAAGGGCAAGGAGCTTCCCGAGAACGTGGAGCGCGCCCTCGGGTTCATCCCTCCCGCCGCGTTCGCCGCGCTCGTGGCCAACGACCTGCTGACGCCTGGCATGTTCGACGCCGGCCTGTGGCCTGCCGCGGCGCCGCTCGCCGCTGCGGCGGTCGTGGCGGCCGTGGCATGGAAGACGAAGTCCCTTCTATGGTGCGCGCTTTCCGGGGTGGCGGCCTATGCGCTGCTCATGATGGTGTGAGGCGTAAAACGGCCGACGATCGTTTTTTCCTATCGGCGCCCGGGGCCCGCGGGCTCGATTTAGCCTTGTCCGTGCGCTATACTAAAGACGTCTTCAACGGGCTCCAGGCGGCGCCCCCGTTTCCATCGCTGCATCGGAGCGCCGCAAAGGTTCGACTCCTGCAACAGGAGGTCTCCATGGCTTGCCGGGATGCGGCTTGATGCGTGCGGAGGGACTGCGATGCCGGATACGATGCACCTCAAACAAGAGATTCCTTGGACGCGGGCCGCAGGGATGCGCGGCTTGCATCCCGCGAAGCCCAGCGCGGCCGATCGCCAGAAGCGGCGCATCGCCCAGGCGTTCGAAGAGGTGCTCGAGGCGCAGTCGTTCGAGAAGATCACGGTGATCGAGATCGCCCGGAAATGCGGCATATCCCGCCAGACGTTCTACAACCACTTCCTTGACAAGTACGACTTGGTCAATTGGATGTACCGCCAGCTCGTCGTCGGCACCACGGGCCGCATCGGCATCGACATGACCTGGGAGCGGGCCGTTCGCACCAAGCTGGAGATCATGCGGTCGAAAGACTGGTTCTTCGCCAAGGTGTACCAGGTCAGCGATCGCGACAGCCTGCTCGAGCACGAGCCCAAGCTGGTGTTCAACTACTACGAGTCCAATCTGAAGCGGTTGACCGGCAAAGTGCTCAACGAGCAGGAGCGCTATGCGCTCATGCTCTACTGCCACGGAGCGGTCCGCATGACGGCAGAATGGATCAAGGCCGCTTCCAGCACCCCGGTCGACGTCATCGTGGAGGCCGACATGTCGGCGCTGCCCTCGTTCGCCCAGCGGACGTTTTTCGGGGGGAAGTAAGCGGGCGGCCCGGGTCGGGCCGGACGAAGAAGCTTGGTTTCGAGAGCGGGTCCCGACCGGCCCGCTTTTTGTTTTTTCGGAGCGTTTCGCGCGCTTCCTCTTCTGTCGGGAACCGGCGGGTCCCGCTTTGATTCGCGAAAATGCTTACATCGAATATCGTCTGTAAAGTATCGGGAATTTGCATCTGTACACGTTCCCGAACCTACCCGTACACTGGGTGAAAGACGGTGGTCGCCATCGGTTTTTCCTATGATCCACAGAAACGGCGAATCGCCGGGGGAGAGCTTCGGCGAACGCTTCGGGGGCCCGCTGCGGCATGCGAGGAAGGGGGGTCGGCTGGGGGCGAATTTTCCGGAAAGCATCGCTACGATAAGGAGGAGTCATGTCAGCTGAGAAAATAGCGAGGCAGGGCCTGACGGTG
>CAUEBO010000099.1 GCA_958454405.1 uncultured Eggerthellaceae bacterium
AGATGAACTTCGCGCGCGACGTGGCCGACCATATCGTGTTCATGGACGGCGGCGTCATCGTGGAGGAAGGCGACGCTTCCAGCCTGATCAACGACCCGCAGCACGACCGCACCCGCGCGTTCTTGGCGAAGTACGAGGGAGCGTAGCGCCATGGCCGCGTCGGATCGCCAGGGCCGTCCGGTCACCTTCTTCGTCGTGCGGCACGGGCAGACCCTGTTCAACGTTATGGGCAAGGTGCAGGGATGGTGCGACACGCCGCTGACGGAAGAGGGCGTGCGGGGCGCGCGTGCGCTTGGCCGGGGGCTCGCCGACGTGGATTTCGCGGCCGCGTATGCAAGCGACAGCGGGCGCGCGGTGCAGACGCTCGAGACGCTCTTGGAAGCGCGCGCGGCCGAGAGAGGAGAGCTGCGTTTTGACGGAGGCCTCGTCTTCCGCGAAGGAGCAGACGCCTTCGACCCCGCAGGCGGGCATGGCGCGTTGGGCCTCGGATCCGAATTCGAACGCGATGCCGCCGCGCCGCTTCCCGTGGCGCGTGACGCCCGCTTGCGCGAATGGTGCTACGGCGATTTGGAAGGCGAGCCGGGCGAAGAGCTCCATCGGGTGTTCGCCCAGGGCTTCGGGAGGGAGCTGTCGTTCGCGGAGCTCAACAGCAGGCTGCCCGAGGTGGCGGACGTCATTGCGGAGGCGGACCGGTCGGGGCGTGCCGAGCGGTTCGGCGACGTCGAGCGCCGTCTGCGCGGCTTCTTCGCGGATGCGGGCCGCCGTGCATTCGAAGCCGGCGGCGGCAACGTGCTGGTGGTCACGCACTCGTTCGTCGTGCGCACGATCGTCTACCTGCTCGAGCCTGCGCGCGTGAACGATCCGCTCAAGATCCTCAACGCCAGCGTCACCAAGCTGGACTTCGATGGCGAGCGGTTCTCGCTCGGCGAGGTGGGATCCACCGCGTACCTGCGTCCGTAGGGAAGAGGGCTCGCGCCCGGCCTGTCGTGCGCGTGCCAGGCGCGAGGGCCCGCAGCCCCGGCCGAAGCCGGCGCTGCGGGAGGGCTTACCAGCCGAACCATCCCCAGTCGCCCGGATCGATCACGAAGCGGCGCCCGCTCTGCTCCCAATCGACGCGGCTGCGCCAGGTTTCGTTGCGGCCTGCTCGGCCGTCTCCTTCACGGCGATCGCCGGTGCGCTTCTTGTCGCTTGCCTGCGGCTGGGCGCCGTCCTGCGCGCCGTTCTCCGGGCAGGGCTTGCCCCGCTCCTGGTCGAGGGGCCGCTTGCGGGTTCCCATGAGCCATGCGCTGGCCGCCATCTGGGCGCCGAGCGGCATGAGGCGCGCCGTGACGGCCCCCACCTTGTTGTACCAACCGGTTACGGCGCAGCGGTCGCCGCGCATGAGCGCGCGGTACACGCGGATGGCGGTCTCGTCGGAATCCATGGAGAAGTACTTCCAGGCGGGAGCGCCCTCGATGCCGGCGTTCTTGGGGAAATTGGTCCGGGTCGCGCCGGGACACACCGTGGTCGCGGTCACGCCGGTGCCTTCGAGTTCGCGCGCGAGCGCGGTGGTGAACGAAAGCACGAACACCTTGGAGGCGCCGTAGAGCGCGTTGAAGGGGCAGGGCGCCTTCGCCATCATGGAGCTCATGTTGAGGATGCGTCCGCGGCCGCGTTCGATCATGGGGTGCAAAAACACGCTCGTCAACTCCGCCAGATTGACGACCGAAAGCTGCAGCATGGCGCGTATGTCGGGGACGCCCAGATCTGAGAACCGTCCCGCCGGGCTGTACCCGGCGTCATTCACCAGGATGTCGATGTCCAGGCCGCGCTTGCGCACGCATTCGAACAGCGTGCGGGCCGCGCCCTCCTTCGACAGGTCGCAGGCGATGGGCTCGACGCGAACGTCCAACAGGCGCAGTTGCTCGGCCTGCTTGTCGAGCGCTTCCTGGTCGCGGGCTGTTATGACAAGATCGTATCCGTCGCTGGCGAACAGCAGGCACAGCGATTCGCCGATGCCGCTCGTCGCTCCGGTGACCAATGCGGTTTCTGCCATGATGGCGCTCCTTTCATGCGAGGGCGGGCGCAAGGAGAAGCGCGCCCGCCCGCTGGCTCCCTCGCATGATACGGTGCGCCCGACGGCACGGTTGCCGGTTGCGCCGCGCCCGTTGAAGAGTCGCAACGGGCGCGCTACTGCGGTGAAACGTCGCTCGTGCGGCTCGCCGCGGCGGGCTTCGCCGGCGCGGGCGCATGGTCGAGGGCATCGTCGAGCGAGCGCATGCTCTTCGCTCCCAAGGCGAGCGCCGTGACGACGAGCCAGCAGACCACGAGCGCGAAGGCGGCCGTCTGGACGCCGAGCGCGTCCACCGCGGCGGCGGTGGCGAACACGGCTGCGGGCGCGGCCGCGAGCAAGAGCGAGTTCTCGGTGCCAAGGGCGCTGCCGCGCGCCTGTTCGGGTATGCGGTCGAGCGCGAAGAATCCGAGCAGCGCCGAGGCGGGTCCGGCGCTCGCGCCGAAGACGAACGCGCCGAGCAGCATGACAGGGTACGCAGGCAGCGCGCCCAGAACGCCCAGGCCGGCCGCCATGCCCGCCAGCGAGATGACGTACCAGGTGCGGCGCGCAAGGCGCGGGGCCAGCGCAGCGTAGCCGAGCGAGCTGATCAAAAGGCCCGCCGACATGGCCGACAGCACGTAGCCGAGCAGTTCCGGTCGGCCCAGCGCGGTGAAATGCACGGGCAGCACGAGGCCCTGGAACGATCCCATGATCATGGCGATGCCGAGCACGAGCAGCACGGAGACCCGCAGGACGCCGTCCGAGCGGAAGAGCACGCGCGTGCCGGTGCGCAGCGCGTCGAGCGCCGATCCCGCTACGGAGCGCACGGGGGCCGCGCCTGCCTTCGCATCCTTCGCGCCCGTCGCGCCGACGGCTCGGGGCACGGTGACCGTGACGAGCGCTGCCGAAAACGAGAGCGCCGCGGTGAGCCACAGCGACGGAACGCCGCCTACCGCGCTGATGAAGAGCGCCGCAAGGGCGGGACCTGCGATGGTGGTGAGCGAATCGAGGGATTGCGACAGCCCCATGAACCGCTGCAGGTCGGAGCCGTCACGCTTCGTGACGGCCGGCAGCAGCGCGTCGCGGGCGGTCATACCGGGAACGTCCCCGACGGCGCCCAGCAGGCCGAGCGCGACGAACCACCAGAAGTTGAGTCCCCACAGCATGTCGACCAGGGGGATGAGCGCGACGCTCAGCGCTGACACGATGTCGGAGACGATGGAGATGTTGCGGCGGTTGAAACGGTCGAGTGCCGCGCCGCCCAGCACGCCGATGACCATCTGGGGGATGGCGCAGATGAGCGCAAGCGAGCCTGCCGCCATCACGTCGCCGGTGGTGGCGAGCAGGATGAGGGGCAGGGCGACGCCGGCTATGGAGTTGCCTAAAAGCGAGAGGGCGCTTGATGCGAGGAATCGAGGGGCGATGCGGGTGCGGTGCATGGCCGACGGTCCTTTCTGAGAAAGTTGTATCTGCAGAAAGGAAGTAAAAACCCCGACGTTGCGTCGGGGTCAAGGGGTTTTTCGAAACGATCGCATTCGGCCATGCGGGAGCTTCGCAAGCGCGCTGCTCTTCGCGGCGTCCATGGCGCGCGTCCAATCCATCGACGCGCGTGCGCGGGTCTACGTTCCCGCAGGTTGGCCGCCCTTGACGTTCTGGCGAACGAGATCCTCGACGCCGCGTTCGATGCGGTCCATGACGTCGGTTTGAGCGGGGTTGAGCGATTCTCGCGCGTAGGCGTCAATGAGCAATTCGTAGCTGGTGTAGTCTCGCAGCCAGTTGTCGGGATCCAGGCAATCGACCAGCTCCCCAATGAGGCCGATCCCTTCGTCGGCGACCGCTGCGCGATCCTCTTCGGACGCATCGGCCGAAAGCGCGTCACAGTGCTCGCCGACGGCGGCCATCCGCTTGGAGAATCCGAGCTTGGAGATGGCGTCGAAGAGCCGCTCGGCTTCAGCCAGCTCCTTGTCTTCGTACAGGTGGGAGAGCAGCAGCAAGCTCGTCCGATCGATTCTGTCCATAGTGCCGAGGTTCTCGTCGTAGCCCGCTTCGCTCATCACGCGGCGCATCGCCTCCATCATGGGGATGCTGCGCGCAGGCATGTCGATGGCGATGGATCCCTTTTTGATGCGCGCGATGGTGCGCCGTTGCTCCTCGAGCCGTTCGATCTCGGCGCGCAATGCCGCATCCAACTCGTCGAGCGCATGGGAAGCGCCCGTTTCTGCCGGTGGGTCGGCATCCAGGTCGTCCAGCATGCCGCTGATGCGGTCGAGCGGGAACCCGAGCGATGCCAGCTGCTTGATGCGCAACACGCGCGCCAGGTGCTCGGTGCCGTACTCGCGGTAGCCGTTCGGGTGGCGCGGCGGTTCGGGAAGCAGGCCGATGGCGTGGTAGTGGCGCAGCGTGCGCACGGTCACGCCGGCAAGCTGGGCGAGGTCGCTGCTTCGCACGGGCTATCCCCGTGCCCGCGGCGTCCGCGCCATGCAGCGCTCGACGATGTCGAAGCCGGCGGCGCCCTTGCGTTCGATCGTCTGGAACCCGAAGTGCGCGTACAGGCCTTCCAGGCGATCGGTGTAGCAGTCCAAGTAGCACGTGATGCCCTGCTCGTCGGCGTACGACAGGAAGGGTTGGATGAGGCGGCGGAACGCGCCCGAGCCGCGTCGGGCGGCGTCCACTCCCAGGGAGATGAAATAGATGAAATCGTCATCGGGACCGGCGACGGACAGCGGCCAGGTGGTGTCGGAGAGGGGCTCCATAGCCTGCGCACGCTCGCCCAGAATCTCTTGTTCGCGTTCGGTCAAGGTGCCGGCCATGAGCAGCTCCGAGCGCATCTCGAGTTCGGCCCAGGACACGTCAGCGAGGTCGCTGCGCAAAAACGCGTTCGCCGCCCCTGCGCCGTCGGGCAGCGCCAGGACGCAGCCGTAGGGGGCGGTCGTCTCGTAGTCCGCGCGGATGACGGCTTGCGTGATGGCCAGCTTGCGGGCCTCGTCCGCATCGAGCGCCTCGAGCCAGGTGACGTACCACATCTCCTCAAGGAAGCACGTGCCCACCATGTCGGCCAGCCGCTCCATGAGCTCGGTTTGTCGAGGATGCACGGTGACGAGTTCGGGCAGCTGCATGGCGAGGGTCCTTTCGGTCGCGAAGCGTCAAAGCACCGTCGATTTTCCCATGTCCGCGCCGCCTTGTCGAGCGGTCGCCGCCCCGACTTCCCGTATGGCTCCTTCGGCTGCCGTTTGCTTTCCCCGTCATTCCGGGCGCGCGGCTTCGGCCTTCGTTTGGGATGGCGAAGAACGCGAGTGGCGCTCGCCCGTGCGCGCATCGGGCCCGTGCGCTCTCTCTGCGATTGCCCATTCGACCGCGCTTTGTCCGCTTCCGGGATCTCCGCTGTCGAACCGTCGTTGACGCGCGCTGGCGCGCGGCCTTTCGAGCCGACGCGCTTGCTGTCGGGCTGGACCAAACATGACTGGAAACGCGGTCGAATGTGCAGTCTGCAAGGCCGATTCGCGCCCCTTGCGCACCTTGGTCGTGCAAAACGCCTGGTCGCGGAATTTGCGTGCCCGGTTTCGCGCTCGGCGACTGCACATTCGACCGCGTTCTCGGACATCTGCGGTTCGGGCCGAATGCTTCCGAAAGACCGGCCGGCGTTGTGGAGGCGGATCGGCCAGGACCATGGGAAGGGCGGTTTGGCGGCGGGCGAGAAGACTCCGTGCACAGGAGATTTGCGCGTTTCGACGAAACGGCTTCAGCTGCGAAAACGCCTTCCTCGCGGTGAAGGGGGTCGTTTGACGGCCTGGGTCAACTCGCGCGCGATGCGCCCTGCTCGCATGTCATGCCGGTTGAGCGCGGCAAACGCTTCGGCTTCAACCGGGGGCCTGCGCCTGCGCCTGTGCGGCGTTTCGGCACAATCGGGCGCGTATGAACAGGCGCGCCGTCCATCCTGCCGATGGGCGGGCTGCGCGCGCAACCCGACTGACAGGAGGACGCCATGGCGCATTCGACCAAGAAAGACTTCATCGACACCAACGACTTCACGAAAGAGGAGCTGCTCGACATCATCGACCTTTCGCTGGCCATGAAGGAGATGATCAAGGCGGGCGCCTACCCGCTCATCCTGAAGCACCGCTCGCTCGGCATGATCTTCCAGCAGGTGTCCACCCGCACGCGCATCTCGTTCGAGACGGCCATGACCGACCTGGGCGGCACCGGCGAGTTCTTCGCGCCGGGCACCATCCAGCTGGGCGGCCACGAGACCATCGAAGACTCCGCCCGCGTGATGGGCCGTTTGCTGGACATCCTCATGGCTCGCGTCGACCGCCATGAAGACCTGGTGAACCTGGCGAAGTACTCGCCGGCGCCGGTCATCAACGGCATGTCGGACTACAACCATCCCACGCAGGAGATGGGCGACCTCATGACCATGATCGAGCATTTGCCCGAGGGCAAGCGCATCGAGGATTGCAAGATGGTGTTCGTGGGCGACGCTACGCAGGTGTGCGTGTCCGAGATGTTCATCTGCTCGAAGATGGGCATGGACTTCGTGCAGTACGGCCCCCAGGGACATCAGATGCCCGAGGAGCTGCTGGCTATCGGCAAGAAGAACTGCGAGGTGTCGGGCGGCAGCGTGTCCGTGACCGACGACCGCGAGGCTGCCATGAAGGACGCCGACTTCGTGTACACCGACGTGTGGTACGGCCTGTACGACAAGGAGCTGTCGAAGGACGAGCGCATGGCCATCTTCTACCC
>CAUEBO010000100.1 GCA_958454405.1 uncultured Eggerthellaceae bacterium
GAGGGAGCGCACTTCGGCACGCGACGAGGGCTTGGAGCGCCAAGGCGGAGCGCGTCGGGGCTTCGCAGCGTCGACAGGTTCCGCTGGCCGATAGGCCAGCGGAACTATACGGCCGCTTCCAGCTTCTTCGCGCGGTCGGCCGCCTGCAGCGCGGTGATGAGCTCCGCGAGGCCCGCGCCGCCGGCGCCCATGAGCACGCCGTTGTACGTGCCGTTGTAGCCGATGCGATGGTCGGTCACGCGGTCCTGCGGGCCGTTGTACGTGCGGATCTTCTCGGAGCGGTCGCCCGAGCCGATCTGCGCCAGGCGCTCGGCGCCCTCGGCGGCCTGCTGCTCGGCGAGCATCTTCTCGTACAGGCGCGCGCGCAGCACGCTCATGGCCGCGATCTTGTTCTGCAGCTGGGACTTCTGGTCCTGCGACTGCACCACCAGGCCGCTCGGGATGTGCGTGATGCGCACGGCGGAGTCGGTGGTGTTCACGCACTGGCCGCCCGGGCCTCCCGCACGGTACACGTCGATGCGCAGGTCGTTCTCGTTGATGTCGACTTCCACCTCGTCGGCTTCGGGCAGCACGGCCACGGTGGCCGTGGACGTGTGGATGCGGCCCTGGCTCTCGGTCTTGGGAACGCGCTGCACGCGGTGCACGCCGCTTTCGAACTTCATGACCGAGTACACCTTGTCGCCCTTCACCTTGAACTGGATCTCCTTGTAGCCGCCGGCTTCCGAGGGCGACACGTCCATCGTCTCGGCTTTCCAGCCCTGCTCGGAGGCGAACCGCATGTACATCTTGTACAGGTCGCCCGCGAAGATGGCCGCCTCGTCGCCGCCGGCCGCTGCGCGGATCTCCACGATGATGTCCTTGTCGTCGGCCGGATCGCTCGGGATGAGCATGAACTTGATGTCCTCTTCGAGCGCGGGCAGCTTCGCCTCGATGCCGGCTATCTCCTCCTGGGCGAACTCCCTCATGTCGGGGTCGGCGAGCATCTCCTTGGCTTCCGCCAGATCGTCTGCGGCCTGCACGTACTCGCGCGCCTTGTGCGCGAGGGGCCCCTGGCCCGCGTACTCCTTCGCCAGGCGGTTGTATTCCTTCTGATCGGCGAGCACGGCCGGGTCGCCCATCTTCGCCTGCAGCTCTTCGTAGGCGCCGATGATCTTGACCAGCTTCTCGCGCATATCGGTATCTTGCATGTGCGTGGGTGTCCTTCGTGACGTGGTTCCGGTGCGCGCGGCGGGATCCGGCCCGCGTGCGCGCCTCTTTTCGCAACTGTCCATGATATCAGAGAGCGCGGCAAAGCGCAGCCCGTTCGCGCGAAGCGCGAAAACACCCGCGCAGGTTGGCGCGGCAAGCGAGCGAAGCGCCGTTTGCCATGCGGCCGCAGGCCGCATGATGGACGCGCAGGTTGGCCGCGCGGGAGCGAAGCGACCCGCGCTTCGCGCGCAAGCGCGAAAACTGCCGTCCAGGTTGGCGCAGTGAGTCAGCGAGAAGCCCCCTCGTGCCGATAATCGGCCCGTCTCGCGGCCGAGCGTGCTTCGGCACGCGAGGGCAAGCGAGAAAGGGTCGAGGATCGGTGCGAGGGGGCTTCGCAGCGTCGGCGGGTTCCGGCGGCTGTAAGCCGTCGGAACCTAAATGGCCAGGTACTCGGCGGCCTCTTCGGCGCACAGGGCGCCGTCGGCGACCGCGGTCACCACCTGGCGCAGGCCCTTCGTGCGCACGTCGCCTGCGACGTAGACGCCGGGGACGTCGGTCGTGCCCGACTCCCCCGCCACCACGTAGCCCGTCTCGTCGCATTGCAGGGCCCCGTCCAAAAACTCGGTGTTCGGCTCGGTGCCCACGGCCACGAACAGGCCGTCCACCGGAATGTCGCGTTCCTCGCCCGTGTCCAGCAGCTCCACGCGCACGCCCGCCAGCGCGCCGCCCTCGGCCACGAGCTTGCGAGGCACGGCGTTCCACACGAATTCGAGGTTGGGCAGGTCTTCCAGACGCTTGTGGTAGATGGCGGTGGCCCGCAGCTTGTCGCGTCGGTGCACCAGGTACACCTTCTTGCAGATGCGCGACAGGTAGATGGCGTCTCCGGCGGCCGTGTTGCCGCCGCCCACCACCATGACCTCCTTGTCGCGGAAGAAGTTGCCGTCGCACGTGGCGCAATACGACACGCCGCGGCCCTGCAGGTCCTCCTCCAGCTCCAATCCCAGTTTGCGCGGGCGGGCGCCGGTGGCGATGATGACGCTCTTTGCCCGGTACTCGCCGAACGCCGTTTTCAGCACCTTGGGATTCACCGTGAAGTCGACGGAGAGGACCTCCTCCCCGATATGGCGGCAGCCGAAGCGGTCGGCTTGCTGCTTCATGGAGAACGCCAGCTCGAAGCCGTTCGCCCCGTCGGGGAAGCCGGGGTAGTTCTCCATGTGCTCGGTTTGGGCGAGCTGCCCGCCGGCGGAAATGCGCTCGAACAGCACGACGTCGAGGCCGGCGCGCGCCGCGTAGAGCCCGGCGGTCATGCCCGCGGGGCCGGCGCCGATCACGGCAAGGTCGATGGCGCCGTCTTTCGCTTCCGCGCCTTCGGCAGCTTGGCGGTTCGCGTTTTCCATAGAGCTAGCCTCCTGTGAAAGCCTGTCGTTTCGTCGCAGTATAGGGCCCGGGAGCATGCGGGCAAGCGGGCGCGCCCATTCTGCGCAGAATCTTCGAGAAAAGGTTACCTGAGGGGCAGCAAAAGGTTTGCCGAGCCGGCGCCGAAGCGACGGCCGGAGCCGGGGCGCAAGGGAAACGCGCGCGTGACGAATGGGATAAGGCGAAGGCCCGGAAAGGCACGGCGCGGTATGATATCCCGGTCGAAAGGAGCGCGAACATGGATACCGCCAACGCCGAGAGGCGCAGAGTGGGCGACGAGGAAGCCGACCTGCACACCATCTACCTGGCCGGCGGCTGCTTCTGGGGCCTCGAAGCCTATCTCAAGCGGCTGCCCGGAGTGCGCCGGACGGTGGTGGGATACGCGAACGGCTCGACCGAGAACCCCAGCTACCGCGACGTGTGCAACTGGAACACCGGCCATGCCGAAACGGTGGCCGTCACCTACGACCGGCGCATCATACCCACCGACATGCTGTTGGACGGCTTCTTCGAGGCCATCGACCCCACCAGCGTCAACCGCCAGGGCAACGACCGGGGCACACAGTACCGCAGCGCCATCTTCTGGCAGGACGAGGCCGACTTGGCGGTCATCGAGGCGGCCGTGCGGCGCCAGCAGGCGCGCTGGGCCGACCCCGTGGCCACCGAGGTGGAGCCGCTCGACGGGTTCTATCCGGCCGAGGAGTACCACCAGGACTACCTGGCGAAGAACCCGGGCGGCTACTGCCACATCAACCTGCACGGCGCCGACGCGTTCGCGGCCCGCATGGGGCTGGCCGAGGGGCGCGCCTGCGTGCCGTACGACGGCGTATGCGAAGCCGTCGACGGGAAGGCGAATCCGGCGGAGCCCGGTCGCACGCGCGAGGATCCGAAGCCCGGAAGCCCCGAGGAGAGCCCGGCCGCCGGCGATCCGGCAGCGGCCATCGCCTCCCGCGCCTACGCCGCACCCGACGACGCCGAGCTGCGCCAGGCGCTCGCCGACGAGCAGTACCGCGTCGTGCGCGAAGGAGCCACGGAGCGCCCGTTCTCGAACCCCTACGACCGCCTGTTCGAGCCGGGCATCTACGTGGACGTGACCAGCGGCGAGCCGCTGTTCGCCAGCTCTGACAAATTCGACTCGGGCTGCGGATGGCCGGCGTTCTCGCGCCCCATCGTCCCCGACGTGGTGACCGAGCGCCTGGACCGCAGCTTCGGCACCCTGCGCACCGAAGTGCGCAGCCGCGCAGGCGACGCACACCTGGGCCATGTGTTCACCGACGGCCCTGCGGCGGACGGGGGCCTGCGCTACTGCATCAACGGGGCGGCCTTGCGGTTCGTGCCGCTCGACCGCATGGACGACGAAGGCTACGGCTATCTGAAGCCCCTCGTGGAGCGCGAGTCGGCAACCGCTCGCAGCTAGCAGGCTGCGTCGACGGCCGCAGGCGCGGCGGACGAGCGCTCGGCGCGCGTGCGGTGGCGGTAGCGCAGCAGCCCGCCCGCCAAGCAGGCGAGCACCGTCTGGACGATGGTCACCGAAAGCCAGATGCCGTCGACGCCGGCGATGCGCGCGATGCCGAACACGACGAGCACCACGAGCACGGCTTCGCTGTAGACGATGGCGCTCGACGCCTTCGCGTCGTCCACGGCGTAGAAGTACGAGGTGGACGCATGGGTGAACCCGTAGAACACGTAGGCGGTCGAGAAGATGGGCAGCGCGTAGGCGATGATGGCCGCCGTCTGCGCCGACGAGCCGAACAGCAGCGGCACCTGGTTGCGCAGCAGGTACATGGCCAGAAGGCCGACGGCGCCCAGGCTGATGGTTATGACGTAGTTCGTGTTCCTGAACCGACGCACGCCGTCCAGATCGCCCGCGCCGTAGTGCTTCGAGATGAGCGGCTGGCTTCCGTCCCCCACGCCCTGGATGAGCATCTGGATGACGCAGGCGGTGTAGGACACCACCGCGTAGGCCGCGAGCGCCGTCTCGCCGCCGTAAGCCGACAGGTTCACGTTGATGGCCACCACGGTGGCCTCGGGCAAAAGCGTCAGCCCGAACGGCGCCAAGCCCAGCTTGAGCGCGTGTGCGACGATGCCGCCGTCGGGACGCAGGTCGGCCCGCGCGATGCGGTTCTTCTTCAGCAGGAAGAACACGAGCACCGGCACGAACGCCGCCGCCTGCGACACCGCCGTGGCGGCGGCGGCGCCGGCCGTTCCCCAGCCCAGCAGCATGACGAACACGTAGTCCAGCGCCACGTTCATGAGGCCCGCGAGCACCTGCACCGCCATGGCGAAGCCCACGCGCCCCTGGTTGCGGATGAGCGGCGTGCAGCCCGTGACGAAGATCTGGAACGGGACGCCCCACGCGATGACGCTCGTGTACGCCACGGCCTGGACGAGCGTCTCGCCCTGCCCGCCCAGAAGCCGGCAGATGGGATCTGCGGCGAACAGCAGCAGCGCCATGACGGGCAGCGCCGCCAAAAGCAGCATGACGAACGTCGTGCCCACGGCGCGCCGGGACTTCGCCTCGTCGCCCGCGCCGCGCGCGATGGACGAGATCACCCCGCCGCCCATGCCGATGCCCGTGCCCACGGCCATGACGAACGCCACGAGCGGGAACGCCACGTTGATGCCGGCCACGCCCGCATCGCCCACCGCATGGCCCACGAACATGCCGTCCACGATGCTGTACACGCTCGCCAGCGTGAACGTGAGCATCGTGGGCAGGATGTAGCGCAGGTACTCTTTCAACATGCTTCTCTTGATCATAGTGGAACGCTCCGATGAGTCTCTTGCTTCTCGTACAGGCCGCGTGATACTCTAAACCTTGAAGCCGCTTCAAGGTAAAGCGCCCGGAGACGATGATCCGCAGAATCTTCAAACATCGGCCCTGGCAGCGCCGGCGCGCGGCCGAGATGCGTTGAAAGGACCGGCGCAGAAATGCGGAAGAGCGCGTCAGCGAAGGCTGGAGCGCGGCGGCGAAAAGAAGTCGTCGAGCGCGCACGCGCGGCCTCTTCTCGATGCGAAAACCGGAGCGAAAGGACCGGCCATGGACGACCACAAGCGCTACGACATCAAGGACGCCGCGCGCTATCTGGGCGTCGCGCCCTCGACGTTGCGGTACTGGGAGCGGGAGGGGCTTGCCTCTGCGGAACGCGACCGGAGCAACGACTACCGGCGCTACTCGGTGCACGACCTCATCGACGCCGGCGACATCGCGTTCTACCGCAAGCTGGGCGTGCCCGTGAAAACGCTCAAAGGCTACCACGCGCTCTCGCTCGAAGAGCTGGACGTGGAACTGGCCAGCACCCAGGCGGACATCGACCGGCGCATCGACGAGCTCCGAGCCGTCGGGGCACGGCTGGCTCGCCAACGCGAGCTGAACGCCTGCGCCGCGCGCCTCATGAACGGCGGCATGCGCGCAGAAGAGCCCGCGATCGGGAGGCTCTGTCCGCTCGACTACGCTTCGGAGCGCCAATGGAAGCTGCTCGTGAACGAGCCTTGGCGCTACGGCATCATCGTCGACGCCGCCGAACCGACCGCGTACCGCGAAGCCGTCGTCGACCTGCCCGCCGATGAGGGCGAGACGCTGTGGGCGCGCGAGGCTTCGAGGCGCGGCAGCGCGGCGGACGGAGCGGCGCAGTCGCTCGAATGCCTGCTGAAGCTGGATCCCACGACGAACGAGACGAACGCGCCTGCGCTGTTCGCCGAGGCGGCCGGCAAGGGGCTGCAAGCGGATCTGCTCGTGGGAAGCTACCTGCTGGCCGCAACGGAGAAGGATGCGCGCGAAACGCGGCGCTGGGACTACTACCGCGCCTGGATCATCTGCGGCCCTGGTCCCACCGACGCCCCGTAGAGCCGGCAGACAAGCAGAGCGGCGCGGGCACGTTCGCCCGGACGCACGCGTTGCCAAAGCGCGCAGCCGAAAGCATCGCGCCGTCATGCCCCCTCGCGCGCCTGCGAGTGGGCGCGCAAGGGGGCTGCATCAAAAGGACCAGCGAGGCATGCCTGTGCCGGTCGAGTTGTAGGGCAAGGGCTCTGCCCTTGCCGTCGACCTGCGGAGACGTTGCTGGC
>CAUEBO010000101.1 GCA_958454405.1 uncultured Eggerthellaceae bacterium
TCGTGCGCGATGCCGCCGCCCGCGCCGCCCAGCGTGAACGAGGGGCGCAGCACCACGGGATAGCCGAGCTCCGCCACGATGGCCTCGGCGTCGGCCAGGGAGTAGGCGTAGCCTGAGCGCGACGTCTCTATGCCCAGCTCCGCCATGCACTCGTTGAAGAGCTTGCGGTCCTCGCCGCGCTCGATGGCGGCCAGGTCGCAGCCGATCATCTCCACGCCGTACTTGTCCAGCACGCCGGCGCGCGCCAGGTCGACGGCCGTGTTGAGGCCGGTCTGGCCGCCGAGGGTGGGCAGCAGGGCGTCGGGGCGCTCCTTCGCGATGACCTGCTCCACGAACTCGGGCGTGATGGGCTCGACGTAGGTGCGGTCGGCGAGTCCCGGGTCGGTCATGATGGTGGCAGGGTTGCTGTTCACCAGCACCACGCGGTAGCCGTCGGCTTTCAGCACCTTGCACGCCTGCGCGCCGGAGTAGTCGAACTCGCACGCCTGCCCGATGACGATGGGGCCGCTTCCGATGACGAGGATGGTGTTGATGTCGGTACGCTTCGGCATTGTTACCGCCCCCCTTCGGCCGCAGACCCGTGTGCGGGCGCGCCCGCCACGGTGGCGGCTTGCTCGCCGAACGTCCAGCCAGCAAGGCGGTCAGCGGCGATGTCGATGTCCAGGTAGTCCTCGCGGCCGTCCATGAGCCGTCCGAACGCGGTGAACAGGTAGTGCGCGTCGGTGGGGCCGGGCGAGGCCTCGGGGTGGTACTGCACCGAGAACGCCGGGATGTCCAAGAAAGCCGCGCCCTCGGCGGTGCCGTCGTTCAGGTTCACGTGCGTGAGGCGGATGCGGCCGAACTGCTCGTTGCCCACGACCGGCGCGACATGCGCGCGCGCCCAGAAGCGCAGGTCGTCCTCATGGCCCTTGAAACCGCCCGACAGCTCGGGCACGAGCGCCCCCAAGCTGGGGAACAGCAGGCCGAAGCCGTGGTTCTGCGCCGTAATCTCCACGCGGCCGGTGAGCAGGTTCATGACGGGGTGGTTGCCGCCGCGGTGGCCGAACTTGAGCTTCTCGATGCCCGCCCCGGCCGCCTTGGCGATCATCTGATGCCCCAGGCAGATGCCGAACACCGGCACGCGGCCCAACAGCTTCTGCACCTGGGAGTACGTTCCCTCCACGGCCTCGGGATCGCCGGGGCCGTTCGACAGGAACACGCCGTCGGGGTCCATTGCCAGCACGTCTTCGGCCGGCGTGTCCCACGGCACGACGGTCACGTCGCAGCCCGAGCGCACGAGGTTCTGCAGGATGGAGCGCTTCGCCCCGCAGTCGTAGGCGACGACGCGGTGGCGCACCGGCGCGGGTTCGGCCACGGCGAACGCATGGCTCGCGGGCAGCGCAGGGGCCGGATGCGGCTCCGCGCACGACACGGTGGCTGCCAGGTTCTGCCCGACGAGAGGCTCGCTCGCGCGCACTTTGGCAAGCAGGCTGGCCTCGTCCACGTCGACGGTGGAGAGCACTGCGCGCTGGGCGCCGCGGTCGCGCACGTGGCGGACGAGGGCGCGGGTGTCGACGCCCTCGACGGCCACCACGTCGTGCTCGCGCAGGTAGTCGGGCAGGCTCGCGGTGCTGCGCCAGTTCGACGGCGTGGCGCACATGTCGCGCACCACCAGCCCGCGCAGCGCCGGCTCGTCAGCCTGCGCGTCCTCGGGGTTCACGCCGTAGTTGCCGATCTGAGGGTACGTCATGGTGATGATCTGCCCGGCGTAGGACGGGTCGGTGATCACCTCGAGGTAGCCCTCGAGCGACGTGTTGAAGCATATCTCGCCGTACACCTCCCCTTCCGCCGCGCACGACGTCCCGCGGAACACCGCGCCATCCTCCAGCACGAGGGCCGCCGGCGCAGCGGCCGGCTTCGAAGTGCCCTGCATCAGCCTCGTCGATATCTCGCTCACGCTTCAGTCCTTCCGTTCTTGCAGCACACGCGTACAAAAAAGCGCCCCGTCTTAGACGTGAGGCGCACGAAATGCGAAAAGGTATGCTGCTTGCCTTGCCGGTCTCTCCGTACCGCCTTAAAGGTTGCCCGCTAGTATACGCCTTTTCCGGGTTTTATCGCTATGAAATGCAGTATTTTCGGTTGTTGCCACAGAAATATGCAGATTCTGCTTTTCGACGCGGACAGGGTCAGGACCCGGCTCCTTCGGGCGGGCCGGGTCCGCTCGGGCTAGCCTTCGGACCCGTCCTTGCCTCGAGCTTCGGATCCGTACACCATCTTCTCGAACAGCGCGACGGGCACCGGCGCCGAGAACACGTAGCCCTGCACCATGTCGCAATCGACCCTGCGGAGGAACTCCACCTGCGGGATGGTTTCCACTCCTTCGGCCACCGTGCCCATATCGAGCCTCTTGGCAAGGCCGACCACCGATTCCACCACGCACTCCGCGCGCTCGCCCTCGTCGGAGAAGAACTGGCGATCGATCTTGAGCACGTCGACGGGAATCTCCTTGAGCACGTTCAGCGACGAGTACCCGCTCCCGAAATCGTCCATGGAGCAGCGGAACCCGCGCGCATGGATGTCGTCCACCACGCCGCGCAGAAGCTCCAGGCTCTCGAAAGCCACCCGCTCGGTCAGCTCGAACTCCAAAAGCTCGGCAGGCACGCCGTGGCGATGCCGGATCTCCTCGAACGCCTCAAGGAAGTTTTCTCGGCGCAGATGCAGCGGCGAGAGGTTCACCGACACGGGGAGCGGATCCAATCCGGCGTCGATCCATGAACGGATCAAAGCGCAGACCTGCTCGAACACGCAGAGGTCGACCTTGATCACGAACCCGTTGCGCTCGAAGAACGGGATGAAGTCGTCGGGAGGGACCAGGCCGCGCTCCGTTTCCCAACGCACGAGCGCCTCGGCGCCCACGGTCTTCCCCGTCTCAAGGCTCACCTTCGGCTGCAAGTGCACGACGAACTCCCCGTCGTCGAGCGCGCGCTCCATCGCATTCTCCATCTCCTTCTCGCGCATGAGCCGATCGTGCTCGACATCGCTGAAGAAGGAGACTGAGCACAAGCGGTCGGCGTGCGCAGTGGCGCTCTTGCGCGCGGTGTTCGCCCGGTCGCGGGCCTCCACGACATCGACCTCGCCCTCGACCATGAAGACGCCGCAGTTGAGCTTCACCAGATAGGGGGTGTCGCTGCTCTCGTTGAAGGCGTTGACCGCTTCCGCGATCCCGCGCAGCCGCGCGCGCAGCTCGTCTTGACGCGCGCCGTCCAACACGAGGTTGAAGACGTCTGCCGAAACCCGAGCGAGCGTCTCCCCCTCTTTCAAGGCCGAAGCCGCCGACCGGTGGACATGGCGGAGCAGGCGGTCCCCCTCCCCTTTGCCGAACCGGTCGTTGAACAGGCGGAAGTTGCTGATGTCGAGCGTCACGAGCGCGAACGGCCCGCCCCTTCGGACGCGCGCGCCGTACTCCCGGTCGAACCGGGCCGCCGTGTGCCCGCCCGTCACCGGATCGACGAACGCGATCCGTTCCAGCTCCCGGCCATTGCGCCCCGTCATCCACATGAGATAAGCGCCGAACAGGGCGAACAGCACGACGGAGAGCACGACCACGGCAGCCAGCGCAGTTCGCATGAATTCGTTGAGCGAGCTCGAATACGTTTCAGGCGGCACGATCGAGAGCACGTACCAGCCGCCTTCGTCGAGCGGGCGGTAGTTCATCTCGCGCTTCGATCCGCCGATGGAGAAGCTGATGCTGCCGCTCGCACCCTGCATCATGTCGCGCTCCATGACGGCGAGCCGATCGTCGCTCGCGTCGGTCGCCGATTTCAGCGCGTCGAACACGTTGCCCTCTTTGAGGAGGGCATTGGGATTGTCCGAACGCAGGATGAAGTCGCCCGCGTTCGAGACGATGTGGGAGAATCCCACGCCGTCCGATGTGTCGGTGTCGATGAGCAGCTCCATGGTCGCAGGCACCACGAATCCGACCACGGCTCCCACGCTGTTGTCGCCGGGGGCCGGCACGGCGTAGAGGGCGCCGGGTTCATCGCCGAACACCTGCACGAGCGACGAACTCACGCTCGGGTCGCCGTCGAGGGCCTGCACCACGGAATCGTAGCGCGAAGCGTCGACGGTGCCGTACCCGGGAACGGTGAGGTTGCCCGCATAGTCGGTGCAGCCGACCCACACGAACGGCGATGCATCCACCACCGCGTCGATGGCCGATGTGCGGGCCTCGTCGTTGTCCGCCACGACCGCCAACTGGCTGCCGAGGTTCTGCAGAAGCTCCAGGTTGAAGTTCAGACGCTGGTTGACCTTGTACGTCGTCTGCTGCGAGAGCTCCGCAAGATAGCGCTCGGTCTCATCGGCGACGACGGCTTCCCCGCGCGCCGTCAAGAACGCTCCCACCGTGCCGGCAAGCACGGCCACGGCGGCGAGCATCGCCAAGAACACGCCGAACCGGCTGGTACGATCTGTCGTTTTCACTGGGCTCCCTCTTCCGAACATCCGGTCGCGCCGTCCCCGGGCCTGCACAAGGCTTACGATTATCCCTTAAATCGTGCGCCTGCGCAAAAAACGCGGCGCCGGGCGGCGCGAACTGGAAAGCGAGGCCGGTCGGCGCTCGCGGCTGCGCCCTTGCAGGGTCGGTTCCCGCCACCCCGGCCGCCTCATTCGAACCCCACGGGAAGGCCCAGCTGCCGCCGAAGCCGCAGTTTCCGTGCATGGTAGCCCGACACGCGCACCTGCGCGCGTTTTCCCACGTGCCGACGTATCGTGTTCGCTATCGTGTCGGTGGCGGCAAGGCTGTCCAGCTCGTCGTTGGTGATGCAGACGACCTTCCATCCCATGGCCGCGAGCGCGTTCGTCCTGCGGGAGTCCTCAAGGCGCTTCGCTTCGCCCTCGTGCGCCCAACGGCTCTGGTACTCCACGTCCAGCTTCGCCTCCGGCCAGCACAGGTCGCACCGGAAAAACGACTTCCCCGTGATGGCCCGCGCCGCACGGCTCGCTTCCACCTTGAAGTTCATCCGAGGAATGCCCAGGCCGTAGCCGCCGCGCGCATGCGGCAACCCCAGCACGAGCGCCTGCTTCGTCTCGCGCGGCGAGGCGGATCCGTCGGCAAGGTAAGGAATCGCACGCGCCACGCTCTGGGCGCCGCCGAGCGACGGGTTCCGCGCCGCGAAGTCGCGCAAAGCGCGAACCGAGGCGAGAGGCTCCGTCTGATAGGCCGAGGTCGACGACGTCCGCTTGGTCCGATAGGTTCCGCATACCTCGTACCCCAGCTCAAGCAGGTCGATCTCATCCTTGGCCAGCAAAGCCGTCTGAACGTAGGCGAAGGGCGCGCCGCAGACGCCGACGGCGTCCGAGAGCCGGCGGATCGAACGCCCTCGCACTTCCCTGGTGCACACGTGCGGCACACGACGTGAAGTAGCCCGGCACCTTGACGCAGTTCCCAAAAGGATGTGGGCCGGCCGCTCGATCGACAAGCCGGGATGGTGCGACTCGATTCGGGAGACGATGCCTTCGAGGTCGGCCACGCTCGGCGCGCGAGCGGGAATGCCGCGCGTCCCTCCGTTCGTCCAACCCAGCTTCTCCGCATCGACCGCTCGCAGAATCTGAAAAGCCGTTCGGTATCCGAAACAAACTTGCATGCGTTCCATCGAAACCTCCTCGTTCGCCCAAAGCTGCGAGGATCTTGCAGACGTGGCACGGGGAAACGAGGGTTGGTTTCCCCTACGGACTGCTTCGCGAAGCGAAGAGCGCCTGCACTGGCTCGATGACGGGATGATTCTACCACGCGCTGCGCAAGAAAAAGCACGGTTTCCGTCGCAATGTTGCGCGAAAACCGTGCTTCGAGCGAGCAATGCGAGGGTAAATGACCGTGACCTGGGATCATGCGATGCCATGCAGCCGATCGCCCGGCGAAGCGCCGTCCAAACGCAACATTGCGGCAAAAACCGTGCGTTTCGCGCAGAGCGGCCCCGCACCGAGACATCGGTGCGGGGCCGTCGGGTTCAAGTCATGTAGGCTGCGCGCTACTCGACGATCGCGCCATTCTCCATGGTGGCGTAACCGCCCACGTAGACGTCGGTGGCGCGGCCGGTCAACTCGGCGCCGATGAAGCCCGAGTTCACGGCCTTCGACTGGAAGTCGGCGGCGTCCACCGTCCAGGCGGCCTCCGGGTCGATGACCGTGAGGTCGGCCACAGCGCCCGGCTCGAGCGCCACGCGCTCGACGCGCAGGATCTCGCGGGGACGCACGGCCATGAGCTCCACGGCGCGCTCCCAGCTGATGATGCCCGGCTTGACCAGGTTCGTGATGACGAGCGAAAGCGACGTCTCCAGGCCGATCATGCCGAAAGGAGCCAGCTCGAACTCGGCGTTCTTCTCGAAGTCGTTGTGCGGCGCGTGGTCGGTGA
>CAUEBO010000102.1 GCA_958454405.1 uncultured Eggerthellaceae bacterium
GGCTCGTACAAGGTGGTCGAGGTCATCCTCACGGCCATCGTCGTGTTCATGGGCGTGGTGTTCCTGGTGACGGCGTTCGCCTCGAACCCGGATTGGGGCGCCATCCTGTCCGGCCTGTTCATGCCCACGCTGCCTTCCGTCGAGCAAACGGGCGGCACCTCGCCCATCCTGGTGGCGGTCGGCCTCATCGGCACCACCATCGTGCCGTACAACCTGTTCCTGCATGCCTCCGGCGCCTCGGAGCGCTTCAAGGATCCCGAGCAGGTGTCCGACGCCCGTTTCGACACCATCCTGAGCATCGGCCTGGGCGGCATCATCTCCATGGCCATCCTCATCTGCGCGGCGGCGAACATCTTCGGCACCGGCGTGGCCGTGACCAACGGCAAGGACATGGCGCTGGCGCTGCAGCCGCTGCTGGGCTCCTGGGCCACCTGGATGATCGGCCTCGGGTTGCTGGCCGCCGGCTTCTCGAGCGCCATCACGGCCTCGTTCTCGGCCGCTTACGCCGTGAACGGCGTGCTGGGCTGGAAGAAGACGGTCAAGGACCTGCGCTTCAAGCTCATCTGGATCATCGTGCTGGTGGCCGGCTGCGTCATGGCCATCGTGCTGGGCAAGAGCCCCACCGAGCTCATCCTGGTGGCGCAGGCGGCAAACGCCATCCTGCTGCCCATCATGGCGTTCTTCGTCATCTACTGCGCGAACGGCAAAGACCTGGGCAAATGGCGCAACCACGTATTCGCGAACTGCGCGGGCGTGGTCATCATCGTCATCACGCTGTTCATGTGCTACCGCAACATGTCGAGTTTCCTGGCATCGCTCCAGTCGCTGCTGGGCATGTAGCGCACGTCCCCTCGCACGTCGAAGCCCCCGTCGATCGACACGGTCGGCGGGGGCTTTTTTGCGCGCGGAAGACGCGGCCCTACGCGATGTGGAAGCGGTCGCGCCCTTCGCGCTTGGCCACGTACAGCGCCTCGTCGGCACGACGGTACAGCTCCTCGAACGGCTCGTCCCCGCAAGAAAGCGCCGCGCCGACGCTGAGCGTGATGGGAGACGAAACGGAGAACGCGTGATTCCGGACGGCGCGGCGAAGAGCCTCGCAAGCGTCCTCGAGCGCCGCATCGTCGCTCGACATCTCCCGGTACACCATGAATTCGTCGCCGCCTGGGCGCCCCACCACGGCTTCTTCGCCAGACGCTTCCTGCAGCAGCCGCGCCACGTCCCGAAGCACCGCGTCGCCCTCAAGATGGCCGAACGTGTCGTTGACCTCTTTGAACCGGTCGACATCGACCACCATCAAGCATCCGCGCCGCCCGGCCTGCAGCGCGGCCAGCCGTTCCTTGACGCGCGCCTGCGTCGCTTCGGCATTGAGCACCTGCGTCAAGCTGTCGCGCTCCGCTTTCTTGAGCAGCAGATCCTTCTCGCGCCGCTCGTCGTCGATGAGCTCAATGCGGCCGATGACGAACGTTCGCCGGGACGCCTCATCGCTCACCGGCTCTGCGGAGATGCGCACCCAGTGCGTGCCTCCCCGCGCCGTGCGGATGTGCAGCTCCGTCTCCTTCGGCTCGCCCGAGCAGGCAGCCTCCATGAACACGCAGCGCCGCCGCCCTTCTTCATCGCACGAAGAAGGAACGGACAGATCGTACGCGGCCGTCTCCATCGGCGTTTCGGCGTGTGCGGGGCTGGTGACGACCAGCTTCTTCGTGCGGCAGTCGTATTCGTAGAAGTAATCGTCGGTGAGCGCGTACAGCCGCATGCGCTTCTTGAGGTCGAGCGCCGACTTCGCCTGCGAGCGCGAGCGTTGGTACAGCAGGCCCAGCACCAGCACCAGCACGATGGCGACGAAGAACGCTATCGCTCCGAACGCTTCGAGCGGATGGACGCGAACGTAATCGGCGATTGAGAAATCCACGTTGTGCAGCACGTTCCCGTTGATGACGGCCTGCGTTTCCGTTTCCGCAAACGACCCGATGGTCTTGTCGAGGATGGACAGCAAGCGCCCGTCGGCGCCTTTGACCACGCCGAAGCTCATCTGCCGGGGATCATGGGTTTGCGGGGCGAGCTTCAGGTTGTCGAAGTCGGGCGTGTTCAGATAGTACTGCACCACGTATTCGTCAAGGTACGTGTAGTCCGCACGTCCATCGACCACCGCGCGCAAGCAATCCGCCACCGAGTCGAAGCGATGCACGTCCCCCACGAACATGCCGTTGTACGTGCTGGTGGCCGAAAGCGCCAAGCGCTTCCCCGCGAGGTCGGATTCGCCCACATGCTCGTTCATGACCAGCACGTACGAGGCGCGCACGTAAGGCTGCGTCAACGACACGCCCGCTTCGCGCGCGGCATCGTAGTCGAAAGCCGCGCACGCCTGCAAGTCGATGAGGCCCTGCGCCTGCTTCTCGGCAAGGTCCGCGTTGGAATCGACGCCCACGTACTCGAACGTGAGCCCGGTCTTCTCGGCGACCACGGCCAGCAGGTCGACGGCGACGCCCTTCAGCTCCCCGTCCTCTTCGTACTGGTAGGGCGCCTGATCGCGCAGCACGCCCACGCGGATGGGCGCCGCATGCTCGACGTAGGCGCGCTCGTCGTCGGTCAGGACGAGCTCGCCGGCCGAGCTTGAGAAGTACTTGGCGTACAGCTCCGTCCAGAACTGGGGATCACCGCAGCTGATGCTGGTCATGGCGCCGTTGAGCTCGGCCATGAGAGCCTCGTCGCCCGCGGACGTGGCGAAGCAAACCGGGCGGGCCGCCAAGCGGGCCGCCGAGCGCACCCCTTTCGAAGACCCCATGCTCGTCGCAAGGACCGCGTCGGCGCGGCCGTCCCGCACCGCCTGCAGCTGGTCGTCGCGATCGACGCACGTCACTGGCTGAAGATCGATATGGCGAGCATCGCAGTAGCGTTGCGCGTCCTCGATCAACCGCGAGCCGTCCGTAACGGCCACGCGCAGCGTCCCCGACGCTTCGGCAGCCGAAACGGGGTTGACAACCTGCTCGACGGGCACTTGCAGCTCGACTTCCAACATGGCGTAGCTGTCGTTCGAAAGCAAGAAGCGGTCATCGACCCCCTCCGCTGCGTACATGCCGCCGATGAGGTCCACTTCGCCGTTCGCGAGCATCGAGCACGCGGCATCGAACGCCGAGGCCGCGTCCCCCTCGATGGGAACGAACTCGTATTCCCAACCGGTGTGCTGGGCCATGCGCTCAAGGTATTCGTACAGATAGCCGGACCTGCGCCCCGCGTCATCCGTCCACGCGACGTTTTCCTGCTGCGGGAACGCGACGCGCACGACGCGCGTCGGCTGCGCGGCGGCATCGGAAGACTCGCCGGCCCCCTCGGCCCAGGCCGCCTCTTGCGGAACGGCCGGCGCGATCACGCACGCCAGCATCAGCGCGATCGCGCACGCCACCGCGAACCAGCGCGACGCCACTGCGCGGCACCACCGCCCCCTCATGTGCACTCCCCCTTGCTTTCAACGCCCGATCCTGCCCATTATACGAGCGGAAACGCGCAGGGGGTAGAGCTTATTGCCCCGAACCGCTGGAATCATCGTGCGCGCCCTTTTGCGATGTCGTGGGCGAACCCGATCATCCGTCGCGCGTGCTTGGCGGCCCGCGCTTCGCAGCATCCGCAAGCACGTTGAAGAGAATCCGTTCCGCCGCAGATCATCAGCGCGGTGAAGGGCGTGCTTGCGGGCCCCCTGTCGTCAGCGCGCCGCCCCGGGCTTGGCGCTTCGTTCTCTCGCCTCCGTTGGTCGCGCGCGAAATCCCCAACTTCGTGGCAGTTTTTTGCGTTAGTTGATTGTTCGGCAGCGGCGAAACCCGCCTTCGGATGCCTGCCCCAGACGGGGTGCAGCAAAAGACCTGGTCACCGTCCTCTTCCCTTGGGCGGTATGCGGTTGGCTGCCGGAAGGCGAAGAATCGATGATCGACTAACGGCGTTTTCTGCCACGAAACCGGGTTTTCGGCGCGCAGCCGATGGTCGCCCACCGACGCGGGCGGCGCGCATTGGACCAGCGGCATCCATGCGCCCTTCGTGCATGTGGCGCCCTCGGATAGCGCAAGGTCGGAACGATCGTCCATATGCCAAGCTATCGTACCTGTTCAAAGGCTATGTAAAGCACTTTTGACGACGCGAATCAAGCCTGGAAAACCCTGCGTCAAGGCCATTTGATGGTACACTGGCCCGCGTCATGGCAACCTGTGATCAGCGAAGGGAAACGCATGGAGCTCGGCAGTCAGATCAAGCGTCATCGGACGGAACGCGGACTCTCGCAAGACGACCTCGCCGCGAAGATCTACGTTTCGCGCCAGACCGTCTCGAGTTGGGAGAACGACAAAACCTACCCCGACGTGGAAAGCCTGCTCTTGCTCAGCGTCCTCTTCGACGTAACAGTCGACGAACTGATCAAGGGAGACGTGGAAGCCATGAAGGAAGCGATTTCGAACGACTACAAGAAAATGATGGTCTTGAGCTGGGCGGGTCTCGGCATTGCGATTTTGGGAGTAGCGGCCGCCATCGGAGGCATTACCTGCTGGGGCTGGGGGGCGGTGCCGTCCGGCATTATCGGCCTACTGATATGGGGCTTTGGGATGGTGCTGCTCGTTCGCGTGGAACGCATAAAGAAAGAGCACGACCTGGTAACCTACCGCGAGATCCTCGCATACTCGAAGGGCGAGCCTGTCGATCGCAGCAATCCGAAAAGTCAGCGCGCACGCCAGCATCGCGTGCTCAGGGGCGTGCTCCTCACGCTGGTTTCCGCCGCCGTCGGTGCCCTTGCCGGCTACTTCGGCTACATGTTCTTCGGATAGCGCGCAAAGCGAACGGGTTCCCAGGCGCACCATCGAAGCGCGCTAGGGAGCTGTTGTCGCTGGAATGTTTCACGTGAAACATTTGTTCGTGATGATGAGAGGGGCGGCATGCGGAGGGGCCCCGCCGGTTTTGGCAGGGCCCCTCGTCACGCGCAGCGTCGGTCTGCTGAGAGCCGGTGCGCTCGCACGGAGAACGCGCAGTGCGGCAGCTTTACTTCTGAGTCTTGGCCTTCGTCTGCACCTTGTCGCCGTTGTCCACGGCCGCGCGGCCGCCATGGTTGAAGCCGGTGTTGATGACGCCCTGGGTGTTGCCGGTGACGAACTTGGCCTTGTTCAGGGTGTCGATCTCCTTCTTCATGTCCTGCACGAGGCGGATGGCCAGCTGCATGGAGAAGTCGGCACGGGCCACGACGCGCTGGACCGTGGTGTCCTGCATGTCGGCGGGCATCGGGTACGCCGGCACCAGCCAGCCGCTCATGCGCAGGCGGTCGGACAGGTCGTAGAGCGACCACTCCACGCCCGAATCCTCTTTCAGGCCCCAGCACACGATGGGGATATGGCTGGCGTCCTCGTAGATTTCGAAGATGCCCATCTCGTCCAGTTCGAGCGCCAGATAGCGCGCCACGTCGAGGGTGCGCTCCTGGATCTCGCGGAAGCCCTCGAAGCCGTTGCGCATCAGCACGTAGTACTGGCCCACGATCTGCGACGCGGAGCGCGAGAAGTTGATGGCCATGGTGGCTTCCTCGCCGCCCAGGTAGCTCACCCAGAAGATCAGGTCCTCGGGCAGCGCCTCCTTGCTGCGCCACACCACCCAGCCGATGCCGGGGTACACGAGGCCGTACTTGTGACCGGAGCAGTTGATGGACCACACGTTCTTCAGCTGGAAGTCCCACACCAGGTCAGGCTCCACGAACGGGGCGAACATGCCGCCCGACGCGCCGTCCACGTGGATGCGGATGGGCAGCTTCGGATGCTCCTGGTTGTAGGCCTCCACCAGCTCGTCGAGCTTCTGCACGTCATCGAACTTGCCGGTGTAGGTGATGCCGAGGATGGCCGTGATGCCGATGGTGTGGTCGTCCACGTAGTCCATGACCGTGTCCATGTTCAGCGACAGATGGTCCTTCTCAAGCGGGACGAGGCGCATCTCGACGTCCCAGTAGCGGCAGAACTTCTCCCAGCACACCTGGTAGCCGGAGCTGATGACCAGGTTCGGGCGCGTCTCGGTGTAGATGTCGATGCCCGCGTCCTTGGCCAGCTTCTTCCAGCGGAAGAGCATCCCGAGGCCGCCCAGCATGCATGCCTCGGACGAGCCGACGGTGGACGTGCCCATGGGCTCCTCGTCGGGGTTCGCGTGCCACAAATCGCCGATCATGGCGACGCAGCGGTTCTCGAGGTCGGCCGTCATGGGGTACTCGTCCTTGTCGATGGCGTTCTTCTCCATCGTCTCGGCCATGATCTTCGTGGCCATGGGCTCCATGTACGTCTGGCAGAACGTGGTGAGGTTCTGCGTGGCGTTGCCCTCGATGGACAGGTACTCCTTGATCATCTCGTA
>CAUEBO010000103.1 GCA_958454405.1 uncultured Eggerthellaceae bacterium
TTGCCCTACACGACGAGCAAAACGACGCTTTTGATACTGTCCCTCCAGAATCCGCTCTTCTCGCCAAGCCGGACGGTTGCGCGCCTTCGCCCCTTTCGTCATCCTGAGCGAGAGAAGCATTCGACAGTCCGGTGAACTATCGAACTCCCGAGCACGCGAAGCGAGCGCAGGGAGACCCCACGAAGGGGCGAAGGATCTTCGGCACAGGCAGCCTTCCGGAGCCGAAGATCCTTCGACTCCGCGGCTTCGCCGCTCCGCCCAGGATGACAGAGGGTGCCTGAGGCCTCCACTCAGGATGACAGCTCGTCGTCCGCGTCCGCTTCCCCTTCGTCGGGCCCCTTCAGCCTGCCCGCATCCTTGAGGGCGCGGCGCAGGATGAATTCCACCTGCGCGTTCACGCTGCGCAGGTCGTCGGCCGCCCAGCGCTCCACCGCCTCCCAGAGAGCCGGGTCCACGCGGAGCGGGTATTGTTTGCGTTTCGCCATAGCTTGCTGCACGCGCCCGGCGCCTCGGCCGGGGCGCGCGCTCTTCCTTACTGGTACAGCGTTCCCGTGTTCAACACAGGCTGCGCGTCGGATTCGCCGCACAACACCACCATGAGGTTCGACACCATGGCGGCCTTGCGTTCGTCGTCCAAGTCTACCACGTTCTTCGCGGACAGCTCGGAAAGCGCCATCTCCACCATGCCGACCGCGCCCTGCACGATCTTCTCGCGCGCGGCGATGACGGCGTCGGCCTGCTGGCGGCGGAGCATGGCCTGGGCTATCTCAGGCGCATAGGCCAGATGCGTGAGGCGCGCGTCGTCGATGACCACGCCGGCCTTCTCCAAACGCACGGCCAGCTCGTCCTTGAGCGCGGCCGAAACCTCCTCGATGTTGCTGCGCAGCGTGATCTCGCCCTCGGGCTCGCCGGGCATCTGGTCGTAGGCGTACGTGGTGGCCACGTGGCGCAGCGCCGTTTCGCTCTGCGTGTGCACGTAGGAGTTGTAGTCGTCCACGTCGAACAGGGCTTTCGCCGTGTTCTCCACGCGCCATACGATGACGTCGGCGATCTCGATGGGGTTGCCGCACTTGTCGTTCACCTTCAGATGCTCGCCGTTGTACGTGCGGGCGCGCAGCGACACCTTCGTTGAAAGCGCGGCCGGCTTGCCCGTCTTCGCATCGGTGGTCGACCCGGCCGAGCGCGAGTAGAACGGGTTCGCCCAGTGGAAGCCCTCATCGCGCACCGTGCCCTTGTAATCGCCGAACAGGATGAGCACTTTCGCCTGATTCGGCTGGATGGTGAAGAATCCCATGAACAGCAGCAGTGGCCCCACGCACAAAAGCACGATGCCCACGACGAGCAGCACGATGCCGAGTGTCTGCGTTCCCGTGACGACGGGGACGTCGTCAGGCGGCGCCATCGTCGCACCCACGACGATGCACGCGATGCACGCGGCGGCCAAAACGAACACGAGCAGCAGCATGGGCCAGCCGCTTTTCGCATGGACGGGCTTCTCGACGGACGCGTCGCCGCTGGCAAGGGCGGATTTCTCGACGGGCATGGGGATTCCTTTCTCTCCCGGACGCGCGCCCGATGCGCCCGCCCGCACCTTGTCCAAGGTGATACAATCATGATATCACATTGAGATCATGATTGAAAGGACTGGGATGCGGATCGCTGCTCGGCGTCAAACGGCCGCCAACCAACGTTTGGCCCTATGCCGAGGGGCGGTCGGTTCTTGCAACAATCGGCGATCGACTCCCGAATCGCGCGTTGCATGCAGGGATCTCATCCGAACCATCTGTTCCGACTTCCCCTTGAGCGCACAACCGCAGGTGGCGGTGCGTCGGATGGTTGGCGCGCACCGCCGCGTCGGATGCGCACCGCGAGCTCCGCGGGCGGGACGGGGTCGCATGCGGATCGACGCCCCCGCTGCTGCGGGCGGAGCCACCTGTGCGCCGGCGCCCCGCTGCCGCCCTGGCGGCCGCGGCTGGGCCGCGGCCGGCCCCTTGCGTGCGCCGGAACCCCCCGCTCGTGGCGGAAAACGACGGTAATCTGCTGTTCGAAGGGGCCGATTCGGCCGTGCGCGCCGCCTTCGGTTCCGGCCCTCGCCGTTTTGCCTGGTCGGCGGGGCGGCGGGAAATCCGGCTTCCGGATGGCTCCCCGCGCAATGGCAGATTATCGTCATTTCCTGCCACGAGAAGGCAATTTCGTGACACTCTTCCCTAAAGGGGGTGATTAGAACATTTGTTCTCATATCTGCCAAAAAAGAAGGGGCCCGAAGGTCCCTTCCCGATATGCGGATGAATGCGAAGCGCCTGTTATTCGGCAGCCGCTTCAGTGTAGCCGCGAACGATGGAGGAATCGACTTTCACGCCGGGGCCCATCGTGGAGGACACGGTGATGGACTTGACGTAACGACCCTTGGCTGCAGCGGGCTTCATGCGCAGGATCTCGTCGTACACGGCGCCGTAGTTCTCCGCCAGCTGCTTGGGAGTGAAGCTCACCTTGCCCAGGATGACGTGCGCGATGCCGTAACGGTCGGCGCGGTACTCCACGCGGCCGCCCTTGAGTTCGTTGATGGCCTTGGCCACGTCGTTGGTGACCGTGCCGAGCTTCGGGTTCGGCATGAGGCCGCGGGGGCCGAGGATCTTGCCGAGGCGACCGACCTTGCCCATCTGGTCGGGCGTGGCGATGGCGGCGTCGAAGTTGAACTCGCCAGCCTGGATCTGCTGGACCAGCTCGTCGGAGCCCACGATGTCGGCACCGGCCTCTTCAGCGGCGCGGGCGGCCTCGCCCTCGGCGAACACGGCCACACGGACGGTCTTGCCGGAGCCGTTGGGCAGGCTCACCGTGCCGCGCAGCTGCTGGTCGGCCTGGCGGGTGTCGATGCCCAGGCGGAAGTCGGCGGAGACGGTCTCGTCGAACTTCGCCGTGGCGACGTCCTTCACGAGCGTCATGGCCGCGAGGGGCGCGTAGAGCGCATCCCCCACTTTCTCGACGGCGGCGCGGTAGTTCTTGGATTGCTTCGTCATGATGGTTCCTTTCGTGGTGCGTAGCGAGCGCGCTCGGGCGCTCTTCCACTTTCCTTATCGTGAGCGGGTCGCACGGTACGAACCGCCTGCGACGCTTTATTCGTCGTCGTCGAGGGTCCTGCCCTGCAGCATGGCCGCCACCTTCTTGGACGGCACGTACTTCTTCTTCAGCTCGCGGCCCTCGATGCGCACGCCCATGCTGCGAGCCGTGCCGGCGATGATCTCCATGGCGGCCTCGATGGTGTTGGCATTGAGGTCCGGCATCTTGATCTCGGCGATCTCGCGGAGCTGGTCCTCGGTGAGGGTGCCGACCGGCTGCAGCTGCGGAAGGCCCGACCCGCTCTGGATGCCGAGCTTCTCCTTGATGAGCACGGCCGCAGGAGGGGTCTTGCAGATGAAGGTGAACGACTTGTCCTCGTACACCGTGATCTCGACCGGGATGATGGTGCCGGACTGGTCCTGCGTCTGGGCGTTGAACGCCTGGCAGAACTGCATGATGTTGACGCCCTGGGCGCCGAGCGCAGGACCGACCGGAGGAGCCGGGTTGGCGGCGCCGGCCGGAATCTGCAGCTTGATGAAGCCGGTTGCTTTCTTTTCAGCCATGAGAGCTATCCTTTCAGCTGAGTAAAATTCTCGTTCCTATCCACAAACCGACTTGGTTCCGTGAGAAGCCCCGGTCCACGCGGGCACGCAACCTGTCAGCGTGATTTCAAATCAGATCTTCGCCACCTGGTCGAACGAGAGTTCGACCGGCGTCTCGCGCCCGAAGATGGAAACCATGACGCGCACCTTGCCCGCATCGGGCGAAACCTCGGACACCACGCCGTCGAACTCGGCAAGCGGGCCGGAGACCACCTTCACCGACTGCCCCACTTCCAAGCTCGACGAGGTCTTCTTCGGAGCCTCGCGGCTCGTGCGCTTCATGATCTTGTTGTACTCGTCGCGCGTGAGCGGCGCAGGATTGCCGTCGGCGCCCACGAACCCGGTCACGCCGGGCGTGTTGCGCACCGCGGCCCAACTGCGGTCGTCAAGCTCCATGCGCACCAGCACGTAGCCCGGGAACACCTTCTTCTCGCTCTCGACGCGACGGCCGCCTTCTTTGATCTCGGTGACCATCTCCGTCGGGATCTCAATGCCGAAGACGTTGTTCTCAAGGCCCATCGTCTCAATGCGCGTCTCAAGGTTCTTCTTGACTTTGTTCTCGTATCCTGAATAGGTGTGCAGGACGTACCATTTCTTCGCCATGGCTTAAGCCCCCAAACTGGAAATGCCCATGAGGATGAACGTGGAGATGCTGTCGAACGCGTACGTGAACACGCCGAAGAACACGAGGGCGACGGCCACGACAACGCTCCAGCGCAGCACGTCCTGCTTCGTCGGCCACGTGACGCGCTTGAGCTCCGCGCGCACATCCTTGAGAAATCCGAAACGCCGCTTCTTCGCGGCCGGCTTCTTCTCGGTCTTTTTCTCGACGCTTTTGCTTGGAGCTTTCTCCTGCTTGTTGCCGTCTGCTGCGGATTGCGCGCTCTTCTCCGACTTCTTAAAGAGCCGCTTCTTGGGCGCCTCGGTTGCGGCGGCACGGGCCTCGGCGTCGTTCTTCGCCTCGGCAGCGGCGACCTCTGCAGCGCGTGCCTGCTCCTTGCGGGCAGCGCGTGCGGCAGACGCCTTCGCTCGCTGTGTCTTTGATTTCTTCGCCATCTGCTTCCTTAACCGGGGATCGTTATCCGTCTAAACGCCAAACAAGCAGCCTGTTTTCAAGCTGCTCATCGAAGCAACCTGAACGCAAGCTGCTCATAGCTTTCGAGCTGGCAGGCCAGGAGGGACTCGAACCCCCAACATGCGGTTTTGGAGACCGCCGCTCTACCAATTGGAGCTACTGGCCTATGCTCGTGCAAACCTCTGATGCGCTATCGAGTCTCTTTGTGCACGGTATGGCACCGGCACCACTTGCAGTACTTCTTCAACTCGAGGCGATCAGGATTGTTCTGCTTGTTCTTCTTGGTCGTGTAGTTACGGCGCTTGCACTCCGTACACGCCAAGGTGACCAACGTACGCATGAATTCTCCTTCTGCCTTGTCTTGAAAACGAGCTCGATCGCATACACATGAATCGCATAAGCGGGGCCCGCGCAAGCGGGCCCCGCGATGTGCTGAAGGTGCTTACTTGATGATCTTCGTCACGCGACCGGAGCCGACCGTGCGGCCACCCTCGCGGATAGCGAAGCGCAGGCCCTCTTCCATGGCGATCGGGTGAATGAGCTCGCCCTTGATCTCCACGTTGTCACCCGGCATGACCATCTCGGTGCCCTCGGGAAGGTGGGCAACGCCCGTCACGTCCGTGGTGCGGAAGTAGAACTGCGGACGGTAGCCGTCGAAGAACGGCGTGTGGCGGCCGCCCTCTTCCTTCGTCAGGATGTAGACCTGGCCCTCGAACTCGGTGTGCGGGGTCACGCTGCCGGGCTTGCAGAGAACCTGGCCGCGCACGATGTCCTCGCGCTTGATGCCGCGGAGCAGGCAGCCGATGTTGTCGCCGGCCTGGGCCTCGTCGAGCAGCTTGCGGAACATCTCGATGCCGGTGCAGACCGTGTTGGCGGTCTCCTTGATGCCGATGATCTCCAGCGGGTCGTTCACGTGCAGCGTGCCGCGCTCCACACGGCCGGTGGCGACGGTGCCGCGGCCGGTGATGGTCATGGTGTCCTCAACGGCCATCAGGAACGGCTTGTCGATCATGCGCTCCGGCGTGGGGATGTAGGAATCGACCGCGTCCATGAGCTCCCAGACCTTCTCCTGCCACTCTTTGTCGCCCTCGAGGGCCTTCAGAGCGGAACCGCGGATGATCGGGGTGTCGTCGCCGGGGAACTCGTAAGAGTCGAGCAGCTCGCGGACTTCCATCTCGACGAGCTCCAGGAGCTCCTCGTCGTCCACCATGTCGCACTTGTTCAGGAACACGACGATGTAGGGAACGCCGACCTGGCGGGCGAGCAGGATGTGCTCGCGGGTCTGGGCCATGGGGCCGTCGGTGGCGGCGA
>CAUEBO010000104.1 GCA_958454405.1 uncultured Eggerthellaceae bacterium
CCGCCAAGAAGGAGCAGAAGACCGGCTCCAAGAAGGCCGAGCGCAAGGCCGCCCGCCTCGCCGAGATGGAGGCCGCCTCCAAAGAGAAGGCGAAGCGCCGCGAAAAGCAGCTGAAGGAAGAGGCCGCGGCCCAGAAGCGCAAGGCGAAGGAGGCCGAGAAGGCGGCTGCCGAAGAGGCTGCAGCCGAGGCAGAGGGCGAAGGCGCCGAAGAGGCCGCCGAATAGCACCGCGCACGAGGATCGTCCCGCGATCCATCTGCATATCAAGAGCGAAAAGGCCCCGGTCATCCGGGGCCTTTTCGCGCGCTCGGGCCTATCGCGAACGCACCGTGACGGACAGCACCCAGTCCAGGAAGGCGTCGTTCGGATCGCTGCCGCTCTTCATGGCCCGCTCGACGTCGCGGGCCGCGACGATGGCGCTTCGCAGCTCTTCATCCGTGAAGCCGCGCGCCCATCCGAGGTGGTTCCTGCACTTCCAATCCGGCAGCTTCAGCGCGCCGGCGACGGCCTTCGGATTGCCGCGCGCGATGAAGGCACGGGCGCATACGAGTTCGCGCAGGCGCGTCGTGCATCGGGCGAGCAGGGAGAACGGCGAAACCGAGGCCATGCGGCCCAGGTACAGGAGGCACTTGCGCGCATCGCGCGCGGAAAAGGCGTCCACGAACTCCCAAGGCTTCACTTCGGCCGTGCGGCTGACCATGGCGACGATCTCGTGCTCGTTCACCGCATCGGCTCCGCGATGGGCCAGCGCGATCTTCTTCACCTCGCCGTCGAGGCGCACCGTGTCCTCCCCCGCCAGCTCCACCAGCTTCTCGGCGGCGGCCTCGGTGAGCGTGACTCCATGTCCCACGGCCATCGAACGCACCATCTTGGGCAGCTCGTGGCTTTTCACCGGCGCGCAGTCGATGACGGCGGTCTTGCCGTGCTTGGCGACCGCCTTGTACAGGCGCGTGTTCTTCGCCAGCTTCTCGGCCACGAGCGCGAGCACCGTCGTCTCGTTCGGGGCGTCGAGGTAGGCCACGACCTCCTCCGAATCGGCCTTCCTCAGCTTCTCGGCCGAGCGCACCTGCACGAGCCGCACGGGGCTCGCGAACGGCACCGTGTTGCACGCCGCCACGATATCGGCCCCCGAGGCGGCGTCGCCGTCGAACTCGTCGGAGTTGAACGAGAGGTCGCCCAGCGCCGACAGGCGGGCATGCAGGCGCTTCATGACCGCGTCGCGCTTGAGCGCATCCTCGCCCACGACGAGGTAGACGGGGAGCAGCGCATCTTGTTTGGTGTTGGTAGCCATGCCGCCATTCTAGCGCAGCGTGTCGACGGCGATCCGATCGGCCTCCATTTTGCACGAAACATCCCCCGCCTCGTCGGTGCGCAGGACGAGGGCCCCCGCCTCCTCGAGCGCCGCGACGGTCTCGGCCGCCGGATGGCCGTAGCGGTTCCCGGCCCCGACGCTCACGAGCGCGACGCTCGGCGAGAGCGCCGCGGCCACCTGTCCGTCGATGGCGTTTTTCGAACCATGGTGGCCGACCTTGTACACGTCCACGTTCCCCACGGCGCCGCTTTCGACGAGCCGGGCCAGCTGGTCGCGCTCGGCATCGCCCACGAAGAGGGCCGTCCAATCGCCCGTTCCGTCGCCGTCTACGTCGGCTTCGGCGAGCAGGCACAGGCTGTCGGCGTTGCCGCCTTCGTCCGAGAACGCCTCCGGCCATACCACGGACAGGCGGAAAGCGCCGACGCGCAGCCCGTCTCCCACCCCCAGGCCCTCCGCTCCGCCCTCGCCGACGAGCTTCCGAGCGTCTTCGCGCAAGCGCGCGCAGGCCTCGCACGGGCATGCCAAGGCGTCGTTCGCCACCAGCACGCGGTCGACCTCCGCCACGCCGCCCAAGGAGGCGAGCGCTCCCATGTGGTCGTCGTCGCCGTGCGTGACGACGACGGCGTCAAGCCGCAGCACGCCGTGCCGCGCGAGCGCCTCGCGCAAGAGCTGCTCCTTGTTTCCCGTATCGATGAGCAGGGCAGCTCCCTGGCTGCGCACGAGGAACGCGTCGCCCTGCCCCACGTCCAGCATGACGATCTCGTCTCCGGACAGGCGCGGCAGGGCGATCGCCGCCGCCAGCGCAAGGCATGCGAGCGACGAGGCGATGGCAGCGGCCGTTTTCCTGCGAGGGCGGGGCCAGGCCATCCACAGAGCCGCTCCGAAGGCGCACGACGCGCCCAGCGCGAGGACGAGCGGGATGTCGGCAGGCGCGCTGGCATGGGGGACGGCGGCAAGGAGGCGCACGAGGCCCGCCAGCGCCGACGCCCCCGCCGAGGCGGCGCCGAGAAGCACGGGGGCGGCGCACGGCAGTGCGAGCGAGGCGACCGCCGCCACGAGGCCCCCCGCGCACACTGGCGGAAACAGCGGCGCAGCCGCGATGTTCGCCACGGGGGCGACAAGGGGAAGCATCGAGAACAGCGAAGCCGAAAGGGGCACGGCCAAGAGGCTGGACGCGCAGGTGAGGGACAGCGCATCGCGGGCGAAACGGGGCAGCGCCGGGGCGAAACGCCCGATCCAAGCGGAGCAGAGCCCGGAGAACAGCACGATGCCCAGCGTCGAGAGGGCGGAGAGGGCGAACGACGCGGACAGCGAAGCCAGCGGATCCAGGGCGATGCAGCCCAGCATGCACGCCGCGAGCGCGCTGAGCGCCGCCGGTCGCCGCCGCGCCGTGAAGGCCAGCATGCCGGCGAACGCCATCACCGCGGCCCGCACGGCTGAAGGAGGCGCGGCGGCCAGAACGAGATAGCACAGCAAAAGCAGCGCCTGGACGGCGACGGCTGCCGCGCGCGGCAGCCTCAGCAGGCGCAGGACGGCGGCGACGGACGCCGACACGATGGACAGGTGGGCGCCCGACACCGCCACCAGATGCGCGAGGCCGGCGACCTTGAACGCGTCGTAGGCATCGCCTTCGTCGAGCGCCGCGCGCCAGCCGCACACGAGGGCCGCGAGAACGGCCGGCCCGTCGCCTCCTCCAAGCCCGTCCAGGGCTTCGATCACGCGTCCGCGAAGACCGATGAGGACGCCCATCGCATCGCGGCGCTCGATGCGGCGAACGTCGGCCGCCCGAGCCGTGGCGACGGCTCCCTGCCTCCAACAATACGACGACGAGGCGCCCGAAACGGCCGACAACGCCGCATCCGCCTCGAACACTTCCCCGTAACGGGGCGGCTCCTCCCCCTCGGCGAGCCTCACGAGCACGACGGCGCGCCCGCCTTCGGGAAGCTCCGCGCAGGCCAAGACGGAGGCCCCGTACGGGCCCGTCGAGCCGTCCGACACCGCCTCGAAGCGCCAGGGCCCCGCGCTTCCCTGCGCGCGATCGGCCTCGACGTGCAGCGCGGCAGCGCAACCCAACGCACAGGCCGCACCGAGAAGGGCTCCCACCAGCACCGCCCATGCCTGCACGGCCCGGGCCCGCCAAAGGCCGATCGCGGCGACGGCGGCCGCGATGGCCGCGACGGCGCCCGCCGCCAGGCAGAGGCCCGCTTCCCAAGCTTCCGCGGCCGCGAGAAAGGCTGCGCACGACCCCCACAGCGAAAGGGCGCATCCCAGCGTCGGGGGCAGCGAGGGCCGCGGAGGCATCGATCGGGAACCTCCGCCGAAACCGTCCCCGCCGTCGGCGAGCTCGGCTTCCGCGACGAAAAGGCGCCTTCCCGGCCCGTTCATCCGACGCATATCGAACCGGCCAGGTCGGCGTACTTCTTCTCGCCGATGCCCGAAACGCGCTTGATGTCCTCGATCGCGGAGAAGGGCCCGTTGGCCTCGCGATCCGCCACGATCTTCTCCGCCGTCGCAGGCCCGATTCCGGGAAGCGCGTCCAGCTCCGCCGCAGTCGCCGCGTTGATGTTGACGAGACCGCCTGACGAAGCCGATGCTTCCGATGCGGCGGCGCCCGCCGCGGAAGCCTCTTGCTGTTCGATCGTCGGAACGATCACCTGCTCGCCGTCGGCCACGACGCGCGCAAGGTTGAGGGCGTCGGGCGCGGCGTTCTCGGCGAACCCGCCGGCAGCCTCCACGGCGTCCTGCACGCGCGAGCCCTCCTTGAGCTCCCGCACGCCGGGATCGGCCACAGCGCCTCCCACGTGCACGAAGACGACGGACGGAGCCTCCTCGCCGTCAGCGCCCGCGTCTCCGCTCTGCGCGGGAACCTCCTCGGAGCGCTGGACGGAGAAGCCGTCCGACGAGGCGGCCTCGACCAAGGCCTTGCCGGCGAACACGAGCACCACGACGACAAGCGCCGTCATCCCCACGAGCACCGGCAGCCGCACCCCGCTCAAGTGGGCTTTCGAACGCCATGATCGGGCTTGTTCCTGAAACGGCACGGCCGGCCTCCTTCATCTTGGAGTCCAGCATACCAATGCGGTCCAACGCCCGGATGACAGGCGCCAAGCGCAGCGAGCCTGAAGGTCCGATGCGTTCCCGGCAGGATGCCGACGCTTTCGATGCGCTTCGGAGGGCGTTCAAGCGCCGCTGCCGCGCGGTTCAAGCGACGTTCCAGCACGGCTCCAGCGGGGCAGGCCGAGCGCGTCCTCAGCGGCGCTTCTTCGGCTTGTACGCCGGGCAGGCGTAGTCGCGCGCTTCGGCGGCGTCGGCGATCTCGCCCACCCAGCGCTCGATGGGCAGCGCGGATTCGACCTCCACCACCACGGGGAGCTTCGCATGCGTCTCGGGGCTGCGGGGCATGAACAGCGTGCAGCAGTCGGGTGCGTCCTGCGACGATATCTCGAAGGTGCCCAAACGCTGCGCCTCGGCGATGATCTCCAGCTTGTCCGTGCCGATGAGCGGGCGGAACACCGGCATGTCCACAGCCGCGTCGGTCGCGCGGATGTTGTCGAGCGTCTGGGACGCCACCTGCCCCAGGCTCTCGCCCGTCACGAGCGCGCCGGCCCGTTCGCGGCGCGCCAGCTCTTCGGCCACCTTGAACATCAGGCGCCGGTACATGATCACGCGCAGCTCGGGAGGCACCGCGAGCGCGATCTCGCGCTGGTAGTCGCCGAACGCCACCGTGTACACGCGCGCTATGCACCCCGTGCGCTCGAGCAACTGCGCGATGTCGTCAACCAGGTACTCGCTCGCATCCGAGGTTTGCGGGCGTCCGGAGAAATGCACGCCGATGCACACGGCGCCGCGCCGCGCCAGCTTCCACGTGGCCACCGGCGAGTCGATGCCTGACGAGAGCAGGCACACGACCTTCCCCGAGCTGCCCACCGGAAGCCCTCCGATGCCGGGCAGCGAGCGCGCGTACACGTACGAGGCGTTCTGGACCACCTCGACGCCCACCGTCACGTCGGGATGCTTCATGCGCACGGTCTTGTCGGGAAAGGCCGAGCACAGCTTCGCCCCGATGATCTGGTTCATGTCCATGGAACCCGTGGCGAAGTCGGTATGGTTGCGCCGGGCGGCAACCTTGAACGAGGAGAACTCGCCCGCCTCGTCCATGGCGGCCACGGCGGCATCGGCCATGAGGTCGAGATCGCGGGGGCATTTGAACCCGCACGACACGCGCGCGACGCCCGGCACCCTGCCGATGACGTCGGCGGCCGATTTCGCCGTCTCCCAGCCAGTCCCCTCTTTCAGGAACACGCACAGGCGCCCCGCTATGCGATGGATGGTGACGACGGGGAACCCTTCGAGCAGCGCCTCGAGGTTCTTGAGCAGCCTCATCTCGAACGAGGCGCGGTTGTGGCCTTTGAGGCCTATCTCGTGGTAATGGACGAGAACGATGCGTTGGAAGTCAGTCATGGAAGTCTCTCATGTCGAACGATTCGCGCAAAACGCGAACAATCAAACCCGCAGGTTGGCGCAGCAAGTCAGCGAGAAGCCCCGAGGCATCTTGCATTGCCGCGAAAGCCCGAGGAAGCGTACTTCGGTACGCGACGAGGGCTTGGAGCGGC
>CAUEBO010000105.1 GCA_958454405.1 uncultured Eggerthellaceae bacterium
GCCGTGGACGCATGGGCGCGGTGCGCGGTGCCGAACGCGTCGTTCACGTACGCCTCGCCGAGCGCGGCCAGCTCCTCGCAGAAGGCGGGGTCGTTCTTCTTCTCGCGCGCATCAAAGCGCAGGTTCTCCACCACCAGCACGTCGCCGTCGCGCAGCGAGGCGGCCTTCGCGCGGGCGTCGTCGCCCACCGTGTCGGCAGCGAACACGACGGGCTTGCCCAAGAGCTCCGAGAGCTTCTGGGCGACGGGGCGCAGCGTGAACGCCTCCTCAAAGCCCTCGCCGGATGGACGGCCGAGGTGGCTCATGAGGATGACGCGCGCGCCTTGCGCAACGAGCTTCTCGATGGTGGGCAGCGCCGCGCGGATGCGCGTGTCGTCGGTGACGGTGCCGTCCTTCACCGGCACGTTGAAATCGACGCGCACGAGCACGCGCAAGCCGTGCGCGTCCAGCTCGTCGACGGTTTTGATATCAGCCATTCGTTCTCCTTCAAAAGGTTTCTGCAGGGCCGGGAATGCGCCTGCCTACCGGGCGGCGTCGCGCGGGCCTTCGCGGCGCAGCGCCTCGTTCGCCACCGCTTCCGTCGCCGCGGCGGTCCTTTCGACCGCTTTGGCTATCCTCAGAAGCATCACGATGACGAAGACCGCGAACCCGACCGCGACGAGCAGGGGAACCAGGGAAATCGCCATCTCGGGCACGCCGAGTCCAAGAATCCTCATGGCACGCTCCTATCGCACAACGTGGAACGGGCGGCACGAGGCCGCCCGTCTAATCGCACACCCGCTAGAGCAGGATCTTCACCAAGTCCTTCACGCGGTTGGAATAGCCCCACTCGTTGTCGTACCAGGAGATGCACTTGACGAAGTTGCCTTCGCCGCCCAGCACCATGGTCAGCTTGCCATCGAAGATGGAGGAGTGCGGGTTGTCCACGATGTCGATGGAGACGATGGGGTCCTCGGTGTACTCCAGGATGCCCTTGAGCGGGCCTTCGGCGGCGGCCTTCATCGCGGCGTTGATCTCGTCGATCGTCGCGTCCTTCTCAAGCTCCACCGTGAGGTCGACCATCGAGCCGTCCGGCGTGGGAACGCGGGTGGCGAAGCCGTCCAGCTTGCCCTTGAGCTCGGGCAGCACGAGCGACACCGCGCGGGCGGCGCCCGTGGTGGTGGGGATCATCGACATGGCGGCCGCGCGGGCACGGCGCAGGTCCTTGTGGGGAAGGTCGAGGATCTTCTGGTCGTTCGTGTAGGAGTGGATCGTGTTCATGTAGCCGCGCTTGATGCCGAAGTTGTCCATGAGTACCTTCGCGAAGGGGGCCAGGCAGTTCGTCGTGCAGGAGGCGTTCGAGATGATGTTGTGCTTCTCGGGGTCGTACGCATCGTCGTTCACGCCCATGACGATGGTGATGTCCTCGTTCTTGGCCGGAGCGGAGATGACCACCTTCTTGGCGCCCGCGTCGAGGTGCGCCTTGGCCAACGTGCCGTCGGTGAAGAAGCCCGTGGACTCCACCACCACGTCGACGCCCAGCTCGCCCCAAGGGAGGTTGGCGGGCTCGCGCTCGGAAAGGACCTTGACCGCATGGCCGTCGGCGACGAATCCGTCCTCGGTGACCTCGACCGCGTCGAAGGCGCGACCGTGGATGGAGTCGTACTTGAGCAGGTGGGCCATCGTCGGGATATCGCCGAGGTCGTTGATAGCCACGACCTCGATGTCGGGATCGTTCACCATCGCGCGGAACGCCAGGCGGCCGATGCGACCGAATCCGTTAATGCCTACTTTGATTGCCATGCGTATCCCCTTTCATAAAGATACTCTTACTCATTTACGGCACGAACACGATGATACAACACGAACGCGTACCATTCTAGCCGCGTATCCCTTTCGCCATCTGCTCGATACGGCGCACGCGATGGTAAACGGCTGATTTCGACAGCGGAGGGTTCGCGCGTTCGCCCAGCTCCTTGAGCGTGGCGTCGGGATAGGTCACCCGCAGCCTGATGATCTCCTGCAAAGCCGGCGGCAGGTTCTCCATGCCGTGCGCCTCCAGCACCGCCCTGATGGCGAACAGCTGGTCGACCGAAGCGCTGGCCGCCTTGGCCTGGTTGGCCACCTCCGCGTTCGTCATGCGGTTCACGTCGTTGCGCACGCTTTTGATGACGCGCGCGTTCTCCATGGCCAGCGCGCTCTGATGGGCGCCGGTGAAGGCGAGGAACTCCAGGATGGCGCTGCCGCTTTTGAGGTACACCATGAAGGAGCTGCGGCGCTGCATGACGCGCGCCTTGATGCCCTTGCGATCCAGCAGCTCGACCACGCCCTCGGCAAGGGCCTCGTTCTCCACGGTGATCTCGAAGTGGAAATCGCCGCGCGGGTCGGCCACGAACCCGCTGCCCAGAAACGCGCCCCGCAGGTACGCGGCCGAGCAGCACTGCTTCTCGACGAGGTCGGGCTTCACCCCCATCTCCAAGCCGCCATCGGCGCCGAGGACGCCCATGTCCACGAGCGCGTCGGCGAAATGCGGCTGCGAGGGAACCTCGATGAGGTAGTTCGGCGTCTTGTGCAGCACGCTGCGCCTCACCGTGAGGTCGGTCTTCAGGTGGTAGAGCTCGTGGAGCAGCCTGATGACGAGCCGCGCGACGCTCGGCGCGTCGGTGGCCACCTCGAGCCGGTACTTCCCCTGCCCGCTGAAGAACAGCGTCCCCTCGATGCGGACGAGCGCGGCCAGGGCGGCTTTCTCGCAGTGCGTGCACGTGGGCGGCACGCGAGCGAGCTCGTCCTTTACCTCCGACGTGAACGACATAGCTTCAACACCCCCGAGAACGCGTCGCGCAGCGCCTTCGGATCGTGCCAGGTGGGCCGGATCGAATCGACGAGATTGCGCGCGATGACCACCGGCCCTTGCGCCTGTATGCCCTGCACGTCCTGATAGCTCACGCGCACGGGCCGGATGCGGCCGGACAGGACCGCATCGTCCATGCCCGAGGTCGAGGCGTGCTCGGGTTCCGCCCCCGTCACGGCGCTGAACAGGCCCGTGGCAGGGCTGTCGGGCCGCAGCGGCACGACGGTGTGCACCAGCATGTAATCGACGAGGCCGCGCATGCCGTGGTCCATGAGGGCCTCGACGTGCTCGCGCGCAGTGAGGCCCCACGTCTCCCCCTGCATGTCGGCCAGCGAGCACACGAACAGCGTCGAACCCTTCGAGGCCCGGATGGCGTCGACCACGCCGGGCACGAGCAGGTTCGGGATGATGGACGTGAACAGCGAACCCGGCCCCAGCACGATGAGGTCGGCGTCGCGGATGGCCGCGAGCGCCGGCTCGTAGGGCACGATCCGGTCGGCCGCGCTGAGCGCCACCTGGTCGAGCGCCGTGCGCGAATGGCAGGCGACCGCCTGGCCCTCGATGTAGCGGCCGTCGCGCGTGCGCGCGACGAGGGTCACGCGGTCGAGCGTGGAGGGATACACGTGGCCGCGCGCGTTCAGGAGTCGCTCGCAGATGGCGATGGCCTCGGGAAACGACCCCGCCGCATCCTCGAGCGCCGAGAGCATGAGGTTGCCCAGCGTATGGTTGCGCGCAAACGAGAACCGGTACTTGAAGGCGCGCGTGAGCGGGTCGTCCGCATCCGCCGCCATGGCCGCGATGCACTTGCGCACGTCGCCCGGCGGCGTGACGTCGGCCTCTTCCCGCAGGATGCCGGTCGACCCGCCGTCGTCGGCCATGGCCACGACGGCGCTCGTCTCCAGGCCCATGGACAGCAGCGTGCGGATGGACACGGGAGCGCCCGTGCCGCCGCCGATGACGACGGCGCGCAGATGCTCGCCGGCCTCGACGACCGACGGCGCGGAATCGAGGGCTGCGAACGCCGCCGTGGCCGACGGATCGTGGGTGAACGCGGGCTTCGCCATGGCGGCCGCCCTACGCCTGCGGGGCGGCTGCAGCCGGATCCGGCGCGGCGGCGCGCGGATCCACCACGATGCGGCCGTCCGCCCCTTCGGCGAGCGCCAGATCGCGGTGGGCGATGCTCACGCGGTAGCCTTTCGTCTTCAGGTAGTCGGCGGTCGATTCCGCAAGGGCCACCGAGCGGTGCTGCCCGCCCGTGCAGCCGATGGCGATGGCGAGCTGCTGCTTGCCTTCGGCCACGTAGCCCGGCATGACGCAGTCGAGCAGCGCCCTCCAGCGCGATTCGAACTCCTCGGTCTCGCTGCGGTACAGCACGAAGTCGCGCACCGGCTTGTCGAGGCCCGTGAGGCCGCGCAGCTGGGGCTCGTAGTAGGGGTTCGGCAAAAAGCGCACGTCCATGACCAGGTCGGCGTCGAGCGGCGCACCGTGCTTGAAACCGAACGAGTACACCGTGACGGACAGCCCCGTGCGCTCCTCGCCCGGAGCGAACAGGGCGCGGATGGTGGCGCGCAGCTGCGGGGGCAGCATGTCGGTGGTGTCGATGACGTGGTGGGCGCTCTCGCGCAGCTCGAACAGCAGGTCGCGTTCGCGCTCGATGCCCTGGGCGATGGAGGAGCCGTCCGCGCACAGGGGGTGGCGGCGTCGGCTGGACTTGTAGCGCGCGACGAGCTTCTCGTCGGCGGCGTCGAGGAAGAGCACCCGATAGTAGATGCCGAGCGCCTTGAGCTTCTTCAGCTCGTCGTTCAGGTTGGAGAAGAAGTCGCGGTTGCGCGCGTCGCACACAACGGCCAGGCGCCGCTTCGCGTCGGGCTGCCCCGGCATGCCCTGAAGCTCCAGCAGGCTGCCGATCAGGCTCGACGGCAGGTTGTCGACGCAGAAGTACCCCAGATCCTCGAAGGCGTGCATGGCCTCGGTGCGCCCTGCGCCGCTCATGCCGCTCACCACGACGAGCTCGGGCATGTGCGTCAGATCCGGCTTCGCTTCGCTCATGATGGATTCCCTTCCGATTTCGGCTCTTCCCGCTCATTATACTGCTGCAGCACCCGATGGAGCTCCTCGGCCACTTCGTTCGGAACGACTCGCGCCTCTTTTATCTCGTCGAGCGTGGCGCCTTTGAGGTTCCTGAACGACTTGAAGTGCTTGAGCAGCGCCTTCTTGCGCACGGGGCCCATGCCCACCACGTCGTCCAAAATGGAGGCCGTCATGCCCTTGCCGCGCAGCTCGCGGTGGAACGTGATGGCGAAGCGGTGCGCCTCGTCGCGCACCTGCTTCACCAGGTACAGCGACGCCGAGCCCGAGGGCAGCACCACCGGCCCCGTGTCCTGCCACGGCACGAACAGCTCCTCGTCGCGCTTGGCCAGGCCGCACAGCGCGATGTCGTCGATGCCCATCTCCTCGAACATGGCGAGCGCCGCGGAGAGCTGCGGCTTGCCGCCGTCGAGGATGATGAGGTCGGGCTTGCTGCCGAAGCGCTCGTCGGCCATGCGCTCGGGCGCGTAGCGGCGGCCCATCACCTCCTGCATGGACAGGAAGTCGTTCGCCTCGTCGAGCGGCGTCTTGATCTTGAAGCGGCGGTACTGGTTCTTGTCGGGCTTGCCGTTCGTGAACACCACCATCGAAGCCACCGTATAGGAGCCGTGGATGGTGGAGATGTCGAAGCACTCGATGCGCATCGGCGGCTCGTCCAGGGCCAGCGCGCTCTCCAGCTGCAGAAGCGCGTCGTTGATGCGCTTGTCGTCGTAGTTCGTGCGCACCTTGTAGCGCATGAGCGTGTGCTTCGCGTTCGTCTCGGCCATGCCCACGAGCTCGGCCTTCTCGCCCTTCTGCGGCGCGGTGATGCGCAC
>CAUEBO010000106.1 GCA_958454405.1 uncultured Eggerthellaceae bacterium
GAACCGGGGGTGAAGGCTTTGCAGGCCTCTGCCTTACCACTTGGCCACGTCGCCACGCAGCGATCCGTCATGAAAAAGGCCGGCCAAACCAAGCACGAATGACCGGCCTTGCACTGACGATGGAGCGGACGACGGGGTTCGAACCCGCGACCCCGACCTTGGCAAGGTCGTGCTCTACCAGCTGAGCCACGTCCGCATCGCGAGGAAATATGATATCGGAACGAATCGGGACGCGCAAGCCTTTTTTTCAATTCGGCAAAAATTCAAAAGGCCCGCCCAAGGAAACGGCCGGCGCATCGCCGCGCCGGCCGTTTCGGATTCCGCGTTTCCGTTCCTCAGCGCCCGTTGGGGCCGTAGGAGGGCTCCTCGATCAACGAGGGCACCTCGCCTTCGTAACAGCGGACCCAGTTCTGCTCGGCGAAGCGCTGCACGTCCTCGCTGCTGTATCCGAGCTCCTCCATGACGGAGGCCGTGTCGAAGCCGACCGGCTTCGCGCGCGTGATGACCGGGTCGCCGACGCTCTTCAAGCGCACGGGCGTGGTGGTGATGGCATGCTCGCCGATGCTGTCGTAGCGGATGGGGCGCAGGATGTCGTTGACGTACGCCTCTTCGTCCTGCATCACGTCGTCCATGGTGTTGCACATGGCGTAGGGCACGTCCTTCTCCTTGAAGAGCGCCTCCCAGTACGCCCAGTCGTGCTTGGCGAAGGCGTCGGCCATCATCTGGATGACCGTGCGCACTTCCCCGGTCGCGTTGATCTGCGCGCAATTGGTGTAGCGCTCGTCCTCGGCGTACTCGTCGAGGCCGATCAAGCGCATGACGAAGGGGTACCACGCATCGTAGGAGCCGTAGCAGATCAAGAACCACACGCCGTCGGAGGTTTGGTAGGCGTTGTTGGTGGGGCAGGGGGCTTCCTTGCGGTCCTTCGGGAAGGGCACGCCGAAGGGCTGGGCAACCACGGGGACCTGCATGGCCCACAGCGCCATGTGGTGCAGGTTCACGGTCACCAGATCGCCTATGCCCGTCTTCTCGGCGCGCCACAGCGCGCTCATGAGCCCCATGCCCAGCGCGATGCTGGCGTTCCAGTCGCCGAACGCCGCGGGCATGTTGCCGGGCTGGAAGTGCTCTCCGGCCTGGGGTATGGACATCAGCAGCCCGCCGCGGGCTGAATAGCAGGTTGCGTCGAACCCCTTGGCGTCCTTCATGGGCCCGCGCTCGCCGTAGCCGCGCATCTGCCCGTACACGAGCTTGGGGTACTTCTCATGCAGCGTCTCGTAGTCGTAGCCCAAGCGCTGCAAAGACGGGGTGCGCAGGCTGGTGACGAAGATGTCGGCCTTGTCCAGCAGCTTCGACATGATCTCGCGCCCCCCTTCGGCGCGCATGTCCAACGAGAGGAACTTCTTGTTGGCGTTGCTCATGTCGTAGGCGGGATTGTCCAGGCCGAGCTCGGGCATTCCGAACCCGGGTCCGTCCATGCGGTGGAGGTTGCCGGAAAGCGTCTCGACCTTGTAGACCGTGGCCCCCAGCTCTCCCAGCTGGCGGGGGCATGCGGGCATAGCGACGTAGTCGCCCAGCTCGATGACGACGAGGCCTTCAAGACCTCGAGGCGCGTCCTTCTCAGTATCGACCATATCCTTCTCCTTGTTTGTCCGTCCCCACTGGTACTCATAGGCAAGTGTAATCGGCGCTCTGCGGCTTCGTCTAATAGGAATCGGGCAGGTGTGAGCAAAAATTGAATACCCATTCGAAATGGCTTTCATCTCAATGCAAATGGTTTTCAGCCCGCTTCGCGCTCGGCTTCTTCCGGTCTCCCTGCTTCCTCGGGCCCTGCGGCCGTCCCGCTCCGGCAAACCGCCGAGCATCCTGCTGTGCGAATTTTTTTGAAAACCATCTTTGACTGACGGCTTCGTTCTGGTAGACTATCACCTTGCTGGCGCGGGAGCGCCGGCGGTTCGACAGCGTGGGCGATTAGCTCAGGGGGAGAGCACTACCTTGACACGGTAGGGGTCACAAGTTCAAATCTTGTATCGCCCACCATGCTTGCACAGGCCGGGAACTTCGCGTTCCCGGCCTTTTTCGTGCGCCGGGCATCTTGCCCGGCTGCGCGCCTGCCGCGCTATTCCACCTTCTCGAACTCGTGGTGCCCGCAGTTGGGGCAGGCGGGCAGCGCTTCGGCGTCGCTCGTGATGCGGACGATGTATCCGCAGTGCTTGCAGCGGTACGCTCCCTCGCCCGGCTTGTCTCCGGTTCTGTACTCCATGGCAGCTCCTTCCATCGGGTGCGGTATCCGCAGGCTACCATGGGCGCGCGGCGCGGGGGCGGCGGGCGGCATGCAGTTTCCCGACGGCTCGTTGACGGCGGATTGGGCGGCGGGTTCCGCCCGGTCGTGCAAACGGGGCCGGATTGGGGGATAATGGTTCGTCGGCAGGGGGAGGAAGCGGCGCAGGCGCTTCCGGCGGATTGCGAACCGAAGGGGGGAAGCGCGATGGGCGCCTCCAATTTCAGCGAGCGGGCCCTGGCGGGGCGCGACGAGACGTACGCGGGAGCGATCCGCGCCATCCAGGAGCGCCACCGCTTCGACTTCGTTGCCTTGGGGCTCACGGCGTTCATCGGGGCCCCGCTCAAATGGGTGTACAGCGCCGGGGCCACCGGCGAGCGCTACCGCCGCATCGTGCTCGCGCCGGGCCACGGCATCGGCGGCATCACCATCAAGGCGGGCAAGCCCATGATGTTCACCGACATCGACGAGGAGATCGACCCGCGCGAGTACTCGTCGTACCCCATCGTCTTCGCCGAGGACCTGCGCAGTTTCTGCGCGCTGCCGCTCACGCGCGGCGGGCGCGTGGTGGCCGTGCTGCTGTGCGCGTTCCGCTCGGTGAGCGATCGGCACGAGGAGGCCTATCGGCGCCTCATCGAGGACCTGGGCGGCGGGCTGTGCGATCTCGACGTCGTGTCGACCGACTTCCTGGATTTCGAGCGCATCGCGGCCGAGAAGCGATCGGAGTCGACGCGCAATCCCATATACGTCCGTTCCGAGCTGTCCCGCGCCATAGCCGCGCAGGAGGACGAGCGCAAGCGCATCTCGCGCGAGCTGCACGACGGCATCGCCCAAGAGCTGCTGGGCGTTTCCTTCTTGCTCAAGCGGCTCTGTCCGCACGTCGACGAGGAGGGCGCCGCGCTGGTCGCGGATGCGGGGAACAACATCGACCGCATCCTCGACGAGCTGCATAACATATCGGTGGAGCTGCGGCCTTCGACGCTCGATCATCTGGGCCTCGTCGCGGCGCTGCGCTCGCAGGCGGCGGTGTTCGAGAAGACCTACGGCGCCGAGATCGTGTTCGAGGGAGGCTTGTCGCAGGACCGGTTCGACCAGGCGCTCGAGACGCAGGCGTACCGCATCTGCCAGGAAGCCATCCTGAACGCCTGCAAGTACTCCGACACCGACCGGATCTACGTGACGGTGGAGGATACCGACGGATGGCTGCATGCGAGCGTGGTCGATCACGGCCGCGGATTCGACGTCGAACGGCCCGAGGTCAAGGGGAGCGGCTGCGGGCTGCTCGGCATGCAGGAGCGGGCGCATGTCATCGGCGCCACGCTGACGATGGAGTCCGGCGCCGACGGCACGAAGGTCACGCTCGTCGCCCCCCTGCGCGGCGCAGAAGGAAGGGAGGGCGCATGATCCGCGTCATGCTGGCCGACGACCACGAAGTGGTGCGCGCCGGCTTCAAGATGATACTCGAGCAGGATCCCGATCTGGAAGTGGTGGCGGAGGCGGCCGACGGCGCGCAGGCGTACGCCATCGTCGCTCGGGAGCGGCCCGACATCCTGCTCATGGACATCTCCATGCCGCCGGGCCAAAGCGGCCTCGTCGCCTGCGAGAGGATAGCCAAGGACTTTCCGAGCACCAAGGTCGTCATCCTCACGATGTTCGCCGAGCCGGAATACCTGTTCTACACGCTGCGCGGCGGCGCTGCCGGCTACGTGCTGAAGAACTCCACGTCCGAGGAGCTCGTGGCCGCGGTGCGCGCGGTCGCCGGAGGCGGCAGCTACATCCATCCCAAGATGGCGTCCCTGCTCACGAAGCAGCTCGCAGGGGGCGGCGAGGAGGACGACGGCTCCTACCGGCAGCTGTCGAACCGCGAGCTGGAGATCCTGCAGCTTCTTGCCAAGGGCTTCACGAACAAGGAGATATCCGAGCGGATATTCCTCTCCGTCAAGACCGTCGAGGCGCACCGCAGCAGGATATACCAGAAGCTGGAGCTCAAGTCGCGCGCCGATCTCGTGGACTACGCGTTGCGCCACAAACTGCTGAACCTGTGAAGCCCGGCCGCTTCGGCGGACGGCGGAACGCTTTGCGCGTCTTGGGCCTTTTCGCCGGCCCGGGCCGGTTCAGGCGGCTTCGCGCCCGATCGCCCCAGGCCGAACGAGAGCGCCTGGGAAGGGCATGCGTCGATGCAGGATCCGCAGGCCATGCAGTCGCCGGCGCGCACGAATCCGTCCAATCCGGCGAGCATGGGGTCCAGGATGGCGGGATCGGCCAGGCAGGAGCGCTTGCAGGCGTCGCAGCCGATGCAGGCCGCACGGTCGAGCTTGACGTTCACCAAGCCCGCTCGCCCTATCGCTTCGTAGAAGCCGCCGAGCGGGCAGAGCGCCCGGCACCAGGTGCGGTGCCCCCAGAACAGCTCTGCGAGCATGATGGCGGCCAGTGTCCAGACGCCCGTGACGGCGCCGAACAGAAGACCCTTGTTGAGCGCGCTGACGGGTGAGAACGCTTCGAACACCGGGATGCTCGCGATCGCCGAGAGGGCCACGACGGCCAGGGCGATCCAAAGCTTCGCATGGCGCGGGACGGGCGACTCGCGCACTTCGATGCCGAGCCTGCGCCGAATCGCGTCTTCGATCTCCAGCAGCAGGTTGACGGGGCAGACCCAGCCGCAGAACGCCCGTCCCCTTATCAACCCGTACACGATCAGCACCGGCAGGGCGGCCAGCAGCCAATCGACGGAGAAGGACTTGGAGGCGGCTGCGGCCTGCAGCGCGGCGAACGGGTCCATGAGGTCGAATCCTTCGACCGAGGAGGACGACAGGCTGCCGAAGAAGGGCAGCCCGGCCGGAGCCGGAAGCGGGTCCTCGCCGCCGACTGACGTTCCGAACAGGTTCCAACCCGCCAGAAGCACCGGGGCGGCGAACAGCGCGAGCGCGGCCGCCTGCACGGCGTGGCGAATCCAGGACCAGCGGAACGCGCGCTGCGCGCCGGCTGTGCCGCTCATCGCGATCCTGCTCCGGCAAGGCTCGGGTCGTCTTCGAAGTTGGCGTACACGAGGTTGATGCCCGTGACGCCCGGGATGCCGATGAACCCGCTCGCGATGCCGTGCGAATCGTCGACGGTTTCGGCCTCGATGGTGACCACGACCTTGTGCCCGTTCGTCTCGTGCACTTCCACGCCCTCGCGCTTCGCGAGCTGCCGCGCCGCCTCGTCGGTGCGCTCGGGGTCCGTTTCCACGATAAGACTCGATATGACCATGATGCTCCTCGCCTTCGTTCGTTGCGTTGTCCTCGGCGCCCCGATCGATCACAGAGGCGCCAGGGG
>CAUEBO010000107.1 GCA_958454405.1 uncultured Eggerthellaceae bacterium
GTGCCTGCATGCCGAGCACGGCGGCGGCAACAACTCCACGTTCACCACGCGCGTGCTGACGTCGGCCGACACGGATCCGTACTCCACCTACGCCGGCGCCATGGGATCGCTCAAGGGATCGAAGCACGGCGGCGCGAACCACAAGGTGCTCGCCATGCAGCAGGAGATCAAGGAGGGCGTGTCCGACTGGAGCAACGACGACGAAGTGGCCGCCTACCTGGCGAAGATCGTCAACAAGGAGGCCTACGACAAGACGGGCCTGGTCTACGGCATGGGCCACGCCGTGTACACGAAGTCCGATCCCCGCGCCATCATCTGCAAGCAGTTCGCCCAGAAGCTGGCGGTCGGCACCGAATACGAGGCCGAGTTCAACCTGCTTCAAGCCGTCGAGCGCCTGGCGCCGGAGGTCATCCTGCGTGAAAAGGGCACGAGCAAGGACATGTGCGCGAACATCGACATGTACTCGGGCTTCGTGTACTCCATGATGGGCATTCCCGAAGACCTGTTCACGCCGCTGTTCGCCTGCGCCCGCATGCCAGGCTGGGCTGCGCACCGCTTCGAGGAGATCGTGTCCGGCAAGCGCATCATCCGCCCGGCGTACAAGTCCACGCGCGGCGGCAAGCGCGACTACGTGCCGATGAGCGAGCGGTAAGGGCCTTCGATCGAGTCGGATTCTGCATCGGCGTGCCCGGAAATCCGGGCACGCCCGCGTTGATGGGGGAAGGCCGGAGGCGGGGCGGTCTTTTGCGTGGGCGTGGGCCGCTTCTAATCTTCCACGACTTCCCCCGTTGCTTTGAGCGACGGGAGGTCGAAGGAGCCGAATGCACCATTTGCAGTGATCTGGGCTACGTACCCTTTCGCGATTGCGTACAGCTCGTTCACTCCGTCGGTAAGCACGTGGATCCTCGCTTGGTCTTCATCGATTTCGAGTTCGTTGCTCACCCCGAACGACCCTTTCAAAGTGATGCTGCATTTGTAGTACGACGATCCGTCGCTTGGAGCCGCGTTCACGATAAGCGTGAGCGGATAGTAGGTAGATCCGTCCTGGCCGTCGATGGGATCTCCGCACGACGTTTCGACCTTCATCGTTGCCGTTCCCGTGTTCTTTCCATCCTCCCCAATTTGCTCAAGGTGAAAACTGACGAGGGTGTGGTGGGCCAAGGTTATCTCTTGTTTGTCGAAGCGCTGTACGAAGGTTTTTGCCACGATGTTATCCTTCCCTGGCATCGCAGAGCGTCACCTCTGTTGCCGCAAGCTGCCGTCTGTTCTTGAGTGTTTCGAATTCGATGACGGAGCACCCGTGGCTCGGTTTCGGCTCGCATTCAGGGTTCTTGAAGCCCGTCCCCATATCCATACCGAGTGCGATTTCAAGGCGAGCGAGGGTTTTGAGGGTCATACTCTGCTCTCCGCTCAATATGCGCGAGATGCGAGCGGGTTTGACTCCCATAAGCTTCGCAAGATCCTTCTTTTTCAGTCCCAGCTCTTTCATTCTCTTGTACACGGAAGCCGATACTTCCATCGCATGATCCCATGCGAGATCATCGGGTCCGAGCTTTTCTTCCAGAAGCCATGTAAGGCTATCGTTCCTCGTCATGATGATTCTCCTATCATGCACGTTCGAGCTGCCTCCGCTAGCACATGAGCCTTTTCAATAATAGAAGGCGGTATCTTCCCGTCTTTCCCCTGATGTCCGTCGAAATCGAACAGGTATATAGGCTCAACGCCGTCGTGAAGGTAGGTCATGACGCGAATGGTTTTTCCCGGTACGCGCAACTCGAACACCGATAGTCTCGCAGTGATCGGTTTCAATGTCTTCGAAGACCGGGCCCATCCTATTCCGTTCCTTGCAACCTTCTCGGCAGCTCTTGCTATCAGAACGGCGCGTTGGCGCTTTTTCGGGTCGTCTGCCAGATCGTCCATAAACGAAGGTCTTCCGCTTGACGACAGCACGTTCATGGATGCTTCCGCGGATAAGGTGAAGGATACTATCTCATAGCCCACGAACACATCCTCTCTATAATATATTTACCTTTAAGTAAAGTAAATGCTCTGCGACAAATCTCTTTCCAAGGGCATTGCAGGCGGTTTCCCCCATGAGGTTCGCTGCTGTCGCATGTCTTGACAAGCCACCTTGAGCTTGCGAAGTGTGGCAACTCTTTGCCATATGATGAGAGATTATACCATAAAACAAACGTTCGTATTGAATCGAATCAATACAAAGTAAAAGCCCTCTGCGGGCTGGAATTGTATGGCGGAGGAAGTAGGATTCGAACCCACGGTACCTTGCGGCACAACAGTTTTCAAGACTGCCGCCTTCGACCACTCGGCCATTCCTCCGCTTGCGGTTTTCGCGTCTTGGTGCCGAACGCAAGCAAAGGATACCATATAATATGAGCATGACCGACGAAGACTACATGCGCATGGCCCTGGACGAAGCGCGCCGGGCGGAAGCGCTCGACGAGGTTCCCATCGGCGCCGTCGTGGTGTACGAGCCCATCGATCCCGCCACGCGCAAGCCGCTGGCCGAACCGCGCATCGTCGCCCGGGCGTGCAACCTCCGCGAGACGACGCAGGATCCCGCCGGCCATGCGGAATTCCTCGCGCTCAAGCAGGCGTCCGAGCAGCTGGGCGTCTGGCGGCTCTCGGGCTGCACCGTGTACGTGACGCTCGAGCCGTGCGTCATGTGCGCGGGGCTCATGCACCAAGCGCGCGTGGACCGGTGCGTGTACGGAGCGCCCGATCCGAAGGCGGGCGCGCTCGGCACGCTGTACGCAGTCAACGAGGACGACCGGCTCAACCACACCTTTGAAGCCGTGCCCGGCGTGCTTGCCGACGAATGCGCGGCCCTGCTGCGCTCGTTTTTCGCGGCGAAACGGAAGAAGCGGACGGAACAGGCATGATGCAATCGAACGATCAGGAACGGATGGCGAAGCGCGACGGGCGTCCCGTCGACATGATCGCCGCGGCGCGCGAGGCCCAGCGGGCGACGGCCCCCTTTGGGGAATCCGGCGGCATCAGGCTCATCGCGCCTGCGAAAGTGAACCTGTTCCTGGATATCGGGCAGCGGCGGCCTGACGGCTACCACGAAGCCGTCAGCATCATGCATGCGCTCACGCTCCGCGACGTGCTGCACATGAAGCTTGCACCGAATCCCGGCGCGGGACTGGCTGTCGATCTTTCGTGCCGCGCCTGCGAAGGGCTGGCGCCGCTGGACGTGCCGCCCGAGAGCAACATCGTGAGCAAGGCCTTGCGCGCCCTGGCTGAGCGGGTCGGGCGCGACGCCGACGAGACCCTGTCCGTGCGCCTGGAGAAGCACATCCCCTCCGAGGCCGGCTTGGGCGGCGGATCGTCCGACGCGGCCGCCGCTCTGGTGGGAGCCGCGCGGCTCTGGGGCCTTGCGCCCGACGATCCGCGCATCGAGGAAGTTGCCCGCGGCCTGGGCGCCGACGTGGCGTTCTTCCTGCATGGCGGATGCGCGTGCTTCGACGGCGTGGGCGATGCGTTCGTGCGCGAGCTGGAGCCCATGGGCACGTTCGTCGCGCTGGTCAAGCCCGGCGAGGGCGTGTCCACCGCCGAGGCGTACCGCGCGTTCGACGCGCGCCCCGAGCGCATTGCGGAAGTCGACCGTGACGCGGCGCTTGCCGCTCGGCGGGCGTGCGACGTGCCGCTGCGCAACAACTTGGCCGGCGCATCCGAATCGCTGCTTCCGGTGCTTGCCGAGGTGCGCGCGTGGATGGAGGCGCAGGACGGCGTGGACCGTGCGCTCATGTCGGGCAGCGGGTCGGCCGTGTTCGCCCCCTGCGACTCGTTCCAGGCGGCCAGCAGGATTGCGGCCGAGGCGCAGGCGCGCGGATGGTGGGCGCGCGCGACGACGTTCGGGCCCGTGCGGGCGGCCATCGTGTCGTAAGGCGTCTCGTCGAAGCTCGCCGGGCCGTGCGGGTTTTGTCGGTCGCATGACGAAGGGCGTCATCGCGGCGCCCGCGATGGTAAAATGTGATCCACGCTATGGCAAAGGAGAGCTATGGACATCGCAATCATCGTCATCCTGGTTATCGTCGTCGTGCTGGTCGTCGCCGTCGTCGCGCTGTACAACAACCTGGTCAAGCTGCGCAACATGGTGGACAACGCTTGGGCGCAGATCGACGTCCAGCTGCAGCGGCGCCTGGACCTCATCCCGAACCTCGTGGAAACGGTCAAAGGATACGCCACGCACGAGCGCGGCACGTTGGACGAGGTAACGCAGGCCCGGTCGGCTGTGATGAGCGCGGCAACGCCGGAAGGCAAGATGGAGGCCGACGGCATCCTGACGGGCGCGCTCAAGAGCCTGTTCGCCGTGGCGGAAGCGTACCCCGACCTCAAGGCGAACGTGAACTTCCAGCAGCTGCAGGCCGAGCTGTCAGGCACCGAAGACAAGATCAGCTACATGCGCCAGAGCTACAACGACACCGTCATGAAGTACAACACCGCGATCCAGACGTTCCCTGCGGTCCTGCTCGCGGGGATGATGGGCTTCTCGAAGCGCGACAGCTTCGACGCGGTTGCCGGATCGGACGCGGCTCCCAAGGTGCAGTTCTAGCCGTATCGTCGTTACGCGCCGCGCGCGCAGGAAGGAGAGTCGCCGATGATCGCACGCTTGTCGCGCATCGTTCCCCTGCTCATCCTGCTCGCCGTGGTGGCCGGCGTGGTGTACCTGGTAGTGGCCTACCGGCATTCGCCGAACCGGGCCAAGGAGATCCTCATCAAGCTGTTCACGGCCCTGACGGGCGCGCTGTCGGTGTTTTTCCTGCTCGTCAGCGCGTACGCGTGGTTCGAGCACAACGACGCGGTATTCGACCTCGCGTTCAGCTTCCTGATAACGGTGCTCGTCGGCCTTGTGGTGACCCGCATCTGCCGTGCCGTGTTCCTGCGGCACCATCCCAGCTACCGCAAGAAGCCCATGAAGACGGAGCGCGTGGGCGTGCGGCGGAGCGATCGCGGCCGTCGCGGCCGCTGACGGGGCTCGGGCAGTCCGGCTCGCAGCGCTTCGCGCAGAAGCGCGCGTGAAAGCGAAAGTCCCCCGCGCGCTGCACGCGCACGGGGGACGGGGATTCGGTGGCGGAGAGCTGGGGATTCGAACCCCAGACACCCTTTTGGGGTGTACTCGCTTAGCAGGCGAGCACCTTCGGCCTCTCGGTCAGCTCTCCGC
>CAUEBO010000108.1 GCA_958454405.1 uncultured Eggerthellaceae bacterium
GGCCGCCGGCCAGAGCGTTCGTCAGAAGGCCACCATCGTCGAAGGCATCGAAAAGGACGTTGCCAGCAAGATCAACAAGGATATCAAGGCCGAGAAGTTCAAGGTGAAGGTTCAGATCGAGGGTGACAAGCTGCGCGTCAGCTCTCCCTCGCGCGATGCGCTGCAGGAGGTCATCGCCTTCCTCAAGGGGAAGGACTACGGCCAGCCGCTCCAGTTCGTCAACTACCGCTAGGACGGTCTCGCCATATGGAACGCTCATCTGACGCGGCGCTCGTTGCGCCCTGCGTCGCTTTCGTCACGCTGGGATGCGCGAAGAACGAGGCTGACACGGCGCGCATGCGCGTGCGGTTGGCGGAGGCCGGGTTTCTGATAGAGGACGACCCTGCCGAAGCGGACGCCGTGGTGGTGAACACCTGTTCGTTCATCCAAAGCGCCACCGAGGAGAGCATCGAAGCCGTTTTCGATGCGGCCGGGATGCCCAACGTCGCGGCGGGCGCGCCGCTCATCGTGGCCGGCTGCATGCCCGCCCGCTACGGCGAGGATCTTGCGGACGAGCTTGTGGAAGCGCGTGCGTTCGTGCCATGCAGCCGCGAGGACGATATCGCCGCTATCGTAGCCGACGCGCTTGGCGTCGACGCCCCGGGCGGGGGAGCCGCCGCCTCCGTGACCCTGAGCGCAAGCGGCGGAGCCGCCGAAGTCGAAGGATCCCGTGCGGCGCTTGCCGCCCTCCCGGCCGCGCCGTTCGCCTACGTGAAGATTTCCGACGGTTGCGACCGGTTCTGCACGTACTGCACCATCCCGTACATCCGCGGGCGCTATCGCAGCTTCCCGCTCGACGACGTGCGCTCAGACGTCGCCGCCCAGGTGGCTGCCGGCGCCCGCGAGATCGTGCTCATCGCCCAGGACACGGGGCGCTGGGGCGCCGACTTCGACGAGCCGTCGTCTTTGGCGGCGCTCGTGGCCGCGTTGGCCGAGGAGTTCCCGCAAACCTGGTTCCGCATCATGTACATCCAGCCCGAAGGCCTTTCCGACGAGCTGCTGGATGCCGTGGCCGCGCACGACAACGTATGCGACTACTTCGACATCCCGCTGCAGCACGTGGACGCGGGCATCCTGCGCGCCATGAACCGCACCGGCTCGCGCGAGGAGTTCCTGGCGCTCGTCGACCGCGTGCTCGCGCGCGTGCCGGGCGCCACGCTGCGCACGACGCTCATCGCGGGCTTCCCGGGCGAGACCGAGGAGCAGTTCGAGGACCTGTGCTCCTTCGTCGAGGAAGGGCTTTTCGACTACATCGGCGTTTTCGCGTACTCGCGCGAGGAGGGCACGCGCGCGTTCGACCTGCCCGGCCAGCTGGACGAGGACGAGAAGAACGACCGTGCCCAGCGCCTGCGCGACCTGGCCGACGCCGTGTGCTGCCCGCGCATCGCCGCGCGCGTCGGACGCGAGATGGACGTGCTGGTGGAGGGCGTCGAAGAGGACGGCCAGCTGTTCGGGCGCGCCATGTGCCAGGCGCCCGAGGTCGACGGCGTGGTGTACCTCGCCGAGGGGAAGATAGGCGACGTCTGCAGGGTGACCATCACCGACGCCTTGCTCTACGAAATGGAAGGGGAGTGAGCGCCGTGGCACCGAGCGGCACCGCGCACGAGAAGCTCTGGACCCCGGCGAACATCGTCACGCTGCTGCGCATCTGCCTTGTGCCCGTGTTCGTGGTGGCCATCATCAGCCCGTGGCCGGCCTACTTCCCGTTCTGGGACGACGCCGAGGCTTCGAAGCCCTGGATAGCCGCGGGCATCTTCATCCTGCTGGCCGCAACGGACGGCCTCGACGGCTATCTGGCGCGCAGCCGCGGGGAGGTGACGAACTTCGGGAAGTTCATCGATCCTCTGGCCGACAAGATCCTCGTGGCGGCGGCCCTGCTCGCGCTTATCGAGCTGGGCGTGCTCCCCTCGTGGGTGGCCCTCGTCATCCTCACGCGCGAGTTCATCGTCTCGGGCATCCGCATGGTGGCGGCCAGCCAGGGTGTCGTGATGGCAGCCAGCTGGTACGGCAAGGCGAAAACCGTCACGCAGATCATTGCCATCGTGCTGTTCATCGTCAAGGACAGCGTGGTCGTAGCCGATCCTGCGGGCGTGCTGCACAACCCGCTGTACCTCGTTTCGTGGGCCGTCATGCTGGTCGCGCTCGCGCTCACCATCGTCTCGATGCTCGACTACTTCGTGAAGGCGAAGGAGCTCCTCGGCTTCGCGCCGTCGGGAAAGCGCGCGAAGCGCCATGCTGCCGGCCTTGACGATCAGGCTGAAGGCGCAGGCGGGCAAGCCGAAGTCTCCCGTGCGCTTTCAGCAGAGGAGGAGGCCGCCATCGCACCGGAGGCCCTCGGCGCCCTGGCGGCGTCGGTGCTCGACGCGGCGCGCGAGGCGGACAGGACCGTCGGCACGGCCGAGAGCCTGACGGGCGGCCTCATAGCCGCCACGCTCACCGACGTGCCCGGAAGCTCCGAGTCGGTGCGCGGAGGCGTGGTGAGCTACGCCGAAGGCGTGAAGCGCGAGGTGCTGGGCGTCGGCCGCGAAACGCTCGCGCTCTGCGGAGTCGTGAGCGAGGAGACGGCATGCGCCATGGCCGAGGGGGCGCGCAGGCGGCTGGACTGCGACGTCGCGGTGGCGGTGACTGGCATCGCCGGACCCGGCGGGGCCGAGCCCGGCAAACCGGTCGGCACCGTGTGGATCGGACGCGCGGACGCAGCGCTCACCTGCGCCCGCTGCTGCCATTTCCCCGGCACCCGCGAGCAGGTGCGCCTGCTCACCGTGCGCGCTGCGCTCGAATTCTTGCTGGAAGCCCTGGAGGCGGGCGAGGCACGCTAGCGCAGGGCCGGCTGGAACCGCGTTCGATCCCTGCTGGATGCCGGTTGGATCGGGACAGGCGCGCGCTGGACGCGCGCCATCGAGGCGCTGGGCGGCGGCGTTACACTGAAGCTGCAAGCTCGTTTCGCGAAAACGCTTGACTGTCAAACATATGTTCGTATAATATTGGGCAACGGAAGCGGGCCGTGGTGCGCATGCGCGCGGCGGGAAGAGAAGGAAGCGCATGAACGACGAGAAATCGAAGATGCTCAAGCTCACGACCGACCAGATCGAAACGAAGTTCGGCAAGGGCTCCATCATGAAGTTCGGCGAAGGCGGACAGGACCTCAACATCGGCGTCATCCCCACCGGCGCCCTGCCGCTCGACGCGGCGCTGGGCATCGGCGGCGTGCCGCGCGGGCGCATCGTCGAGATATACGGCCCCGAGTCGAGCGGCAAGACGACGCTGGCGCTCCAGATCATCGCCGAGGCGCAGGCCATGGGCGGCATCGTGGCGTTCATCGACGCCGAGCACGCGCTCGACCCCGTGTACGCCGCGCGGCTCGGCGTGGACATCGACGAAGTGCTCATCTCCCAGCCCGACACCGGCGAGCAGGCGCTCGAGATATGCGACATGCTCGTGCGCAGCGGCGCCATAGACGCGGTGGTCATCGACTCGGTGGCCGCGCTTGTGCCGCGCGCGGAGATCGAGGGCGAGATAGGCGACACGACGGTGGGCCTGCAGGCGCGCCTCATGTCCCAGGCGCTGCGCAAGCTGGCGGGATCGCTGTCGAAATCGAACACCACCTGCATCTTCATCAACCAGCTGCGCGAGAAGATCGGCGTGATGTTCGGCAATCCGGAAACGACGACGGGCGGGCGGGCGCTCAAGTTCTTCTCAAGCGTGCGCATCGACATACGCCGCATCGACTCCATCAAGAACAACGGCGAGATCGTGGGCAACCGCGTGCGCGCCAAAGTCGTGAAGAACAAGGTCGCGCCGCCGTTCCGTCAGGCCGAATTCGACCTCATGTACGGCGAGGGCATCTCGCGCGAGGGGTGCATCGTCGACATGGCCGTGGAAGCCGGCGTCGCGAAGAAGAGCGGGGCCTGGTACACCTACGGCGAAGAGCGCCTCGGCCAGGGGCGCGAGGCGGCGAAGCAGACGCTGCGCGAGAATCCCGACCTGCGCGAGGAGCTGGAGACGAAGGTGCGCGAGGCCTTCGAGATCCCCATCATCACGCGCACCGCCGACGAAGCCGACGCCATGACGCCCGTGGCCAAGCCGGCGAAGAAGAAGTGACGGCATGCCCGACGCGGCTGACGAGGTGCGCGCCCGCTTGCGGGCGCAGATAGCGGCCATCGAGTCCGGCGCGGCGGGCGATCGCGGCACGCGCCCGGGGCCCGGAAGCGCCCTCCCGCGGGAGGGCGCTGGGCGGCAGGATGCCGCGCGCCAGGCATCCGCGCCGCCCGGCTCAGGATGCCGCACGGGCTTGAACACCGCTCGGCGCGAAACGGCGCAGGCGGAAGCGCGCCACGAGGCGGAGCTTCCCGACGACGAGGCGGGCCGGGCCTTCCGCAAGGTGGAACGGCTCGCCTGCGGGCGGGAGCAGGCGAGCGAGGCCTTGCGCCGCCGCCTTGCGCGCGAGGGCTTCTCTGACGAGGCGGTCGGAGCGGCGATCGAGCGCGCGGTCTCCTGCGGCCTCGTGGACGACCGCCGTTACGCGGACGTGCTCGTCCGGAGCCGCCTTTCCCAGGGCCGGGGCAGGAGCGGCATCGCAGCCGAGCTCGCCGGCCTCGGCATCGACCCCGGCGAGGTGGAGTCTTTCGCCGAAGCCGGGACGGACGAAGGCGGGGAGATCGAGCGGGCCCTCGCCGTGCTCGACCGCAAGCCGCCTCGCGCGAGGAACCGCCGCGACGCCGCCTTCCGCCGCCTCGTCCAAAAGGGCTTCGGGTCCGGGATCGCCTCGAGCGCCGCGCGGCTGTGGTGCGAACGAAACCTCGACGGGGCCGACGGAGCGGAAGGGTAGCTGTTTTCAGGTTATTTCTTGTCGGGGCTTTTACAAATCAACCACAAGCCTTATCATGTACTACAGCTTGAGTGATGCGTGCCCCGAGAGGGTACTTCTTTATAGAAAAGTTCATAGACGTTGCCCGTATCGCGCGCGTTCGCTCATGCCCGGTCGTACCGGGATTTTTTATGCCCTTACCTTATGAAACGAACGACTATTGGAATGCGATACGAAAGGGGGAGCGTATGCCCGAAGCAATCTGGCTTCTGATCGGGGCCGTCGCAGGCATCGCCCTCGGCTTC
>CAUEBO010000109.1 GCA_958454405.1 uncultured Eggerthellaceae bacterium
CGCCCGACCCCGAGCGCGCCATCGCCACGGCGGCGCGCCTGTGCTACGCGCCCGTCGGCGCGGCCGAGCTGATGGAGGCCATGCCGGAGGAGCGCGTGAAAAGCGTGCTGTCCACCATCATGAGCGCGGGCCATACGTCCACGCTCGAGCACGCCAGCTACACGTTCGCGGTGGACGGCGTCTCGCGTGCCCTTACGCACCAGCTGGTGCGCCACCGCATCGCCAGCTTCAACCAGCAGAGCCAGCGCTACGTGAAGTTCACCGACGGCCTGGCCACTGTGAAGCCTGAAAGCGTTGCCGCGAACGAGGAGACGAACGCGGTGTTCGACGAGGCTATCGCGGCCGCCATCGAGGCGTACGAGAAGCTGCTGGCCGCGGGCGTTCCCGCCGAGGACGCGCGCTACCTGCTGCCGAACGCGGCTGAGACGAAGATCGTTATCACGATGAACGTGCGCGAGCTGCTGCATTTCTTCAGCTTGCGCTGCTGCAACCGCGCGCAGTGGGAGATCCGCGAGATGGCGCACCGCATGCTGGAGCTGGCGAAGCCCACGGCGCCGTTCGTCTTCATGGACGCGGGCGCGCCCTGCATCCGCGGCAACTGTCCCGAAGGCAAGATGACCTGCGGGAACCCGTACCCGCGCGTGAAAAGGGCCTAGCATGGCCGAGCAGAAGAGCGACCTGTCGCGGGCGTTCTCCGAGGACGGTGCGCTGAAGACGCACGTAGGCGGCCAGGCGCTCATCGAGGGCATCATGATGCGCGGCAAGTACAACTGGTCGGTGGCCGTGCGGGAGCCCGACGGCGGCATCTACGTGGAAGAGCATGACCTGGCCTCGGGGCGCAAGAAGAACGGTTGGATGTACTGGCCGCTCGTGCGCGGATGCCGAGCTATGCTGGAGTCGCTCGTGCTGGGCTACAAGGCGCTCGAGATCGCGGCGCTGCATGCGTTCGCGGAAGAGCCGGCCGACAAGGCCGCGCCCGGAGCGCCCGCGGAGGCCTCGGAGACACTCCGCTTCGCTGCTCATCCGACGGCGGGGCCGTCGGATTCGTGCGCTTCGCTGCTTCAAGCCAATTCAGAAGAACGGGATGGTGTTCAGAAGGTCTCCGAGGCCTCCGCGGGCGCTCCGGGCGCTTCCGGCGGCAGCTCGGAGGCGGACGGGGCGCGCGATCTCGAGCGCCTGGAACCCGTTCTCGCTGGCGAAGGGGGTTGTGAGGACTGCGAGCCTGGTGCCGGCGGGAGCGATGCCGCGGACTCCGGCGGGCGGCCCTTTTCCTGGAAGGACGATTTCGGGCGGCCGGAGACGATGATCGACGCGCTGGGGGCGCAGCGGACGCTCGAGGTGGTGAGCGATCCGGAGCCGGCGCCCGCGGCCGCCAAGGCCGCCAAGGGCGAAGGGCCGGCTGCGGGCGGAAAGGGCGAGAAGAAGTCCTTCCTCGATGAAGAGGTGGAGTTCGGGAAGAAGGAGATGGCCGTCTCCATGGTGCTCGGCATCGTGCTGGGCGTGGTGCTGTTCATCGTGGCGCCCGCCTTCGTCACGAACCTCATCGTGGGGGAGTACGATTCGAACACGGTCGTGTGGAACATCGTGGACGGGCTGCTGCGCGTTGCGGTGTTCGTGTTCTACCTTTGGCTGATCGGGCGCATGTCCGATATCAAGCGCATGTTCGGCTACCACGGCGCCGAGCACAAGACCATCCATTGCTACGAGCACGGCCTTCCGCTCACGCCTGAGAACGCGCGCAGCTTCCCGCGCCTGCATGTGCGCTGCGGCACGGCGTTCCTCATCATGGTCATGATCATCGCCATCTTCGTGTACACGGTCACGCCTATCAACGGCCTCATCGAAGCATGGGGCGTGCCCGACGGCGCGCCGAAGCTGGCGCTCGTCATCGTCGTGCGCATCCTGCTCATGCCGGTCATCGCCGGCATCTCCTACGAGATCACGGTGAAGTGGGCGGGCAGCCATCCCAGCAACCCGCTGGTGAAGGTCATCCTGTGGCCCGGCATGCAGATGCAGTACCTGACCACGAACGAGCCCGACGACGGCATGATCGAGTGCGCCATAGCCGCCATGCAGCGCGTGCTTGAGCGCGAGGAGGCCGAAGCAGCGAAGGCTGCCGGCTCGCCAGCGGCGGACGGGCGCGAAGGCGCGTCGGCTGCGGCGTAGCGGCTGGCGCCCGCTGCGCCCGCGCGGACGCCGGGCGCCGGGCTCGTTCGGCGGGCGCGCAGCCGCCCGGCCCGACGTCTGCCGGCCGGCTTCCCTCGTCGGGTCCAACCGCGTTGCGCTTGACCCCCCTTTCGTTGCTATACTTGGTTTCATACGAACGTACGCGAACGAAAGGCGATGCCCATGGAGCAGGCCATCAGCGTGCGAGGGCTGAAGAAGACCTTCAAGCTCTCCGCGAAGCAGCGCAAGCTCGACCGCACCGACGCCCGCACGAAAACCGCCGTGGACGGTCTCTCGTTCGACGTGCGCCGTGGCGAGATATTCGGCCTGCTCGGCCCGAACGGGGCCGGCAAGACCACCACGCTGCGCATGCTGGCCGCGCTCGTGAAGCCCGACGAGGGCGATGCGCTCATCGAAGGCGTGTCGGCGGTGGCCGATCCCATGCGCGTGCGCGAGACCGTGGGGTTCCTCACGAGCGAGCTCAAGCTTGAGGAGACGTTCTCGCCCGACTACCTGTTCGACTTCTTCAGCGAGCTGCGCCATCTCGAACCTGCCGTGCGCGACGAGCGGAAGCGCGCACTGTTCGGCCGATTCGGCATCGACCGGTTCGCGCAGACGAAGATCGCCGATCTGTCCACCGGCATGAAGCAGAAAGCGTCGCTCGCCATCTCGCTCGTGCACGATCCTGACGTGATCATCTTCGACGAGCCGACGAACGGCCTGGACGTGCTCACGGCGAAGACGGTTACCGACTTCCTGGCCGAGCTCAGGGGGGAGGGCAAGACCATCCTGCTGTCCACGCACATTTTCAGCCTGGTCGAGAAGGTGTGCGACCGGGCCGGCGTGATCATCGACGGGCGGATGGCGGCGTGCGGGACGCTGCCGGAGCTTATGGGAGGGCGCTCGCTCGAGGACGCCTTCTTCGACCTGTACGCCGCGCGGGCGGGGGAGGCATCGTGAAGGGCAACGTTTTCGCCATCATGCGCAAGGAGCTTGCGCGGTTCTTCAGCAACAAGGTCTCGGCCATCGTCACCATCCTGCTGCCGGGCCTTTTGATATTCGCCATGTGGACCGTCATGGGCGATGTGATGAAGAGCTCGTTCATGCCCGACGAGGACGCCCGTCCCGTGGTGGCGGCGGTGAACGAGCCGGAGAGCGTCGCCGACCTGGCCGAGCAGGCCGGCATCGACGTCGTCCGCGAGGATGCGCTGCCCGATGCCGGCCGGATGCGGCAGCTCATCGAGCAGGGCGACGTGTTGGCGTTCGCCGTGTTCCCGGAGGGCTTCGATGCGGCCGTGGCTGCCTACGATCCGGCGTCGGGCGAAGCGGCGCCTCAGGTGTCGGTCTACTACAGCTCCGCCGACGTCGATTCGGCGAGCGCGCATGCGGCTTTCTCGTCGCTTCTGGACGCGTACGAGTCCTCGCTTGCGAACAAGTTCGACGTGAACGCGGGCGAAGGCGCCTACGACGTGGCGGAAGACCGCGACATCGCGGGGTCCATCGTGGTGTCGCTCGTCCCCATGCTGCTGCTCATCTTCATATTCACCAGCTGCATGTCGCTGGCAGCCGAGTCGGTCGCGGGTGAGAAGGAGCGCGGCACGATGGCCACGCTCCTGGCCACGCCCATCAAGCGCCGCGACATCGCGCTGGGCAAGATCATCGCCATATCCATCATCGGCCTGCTCATCGCGGCGTCGAGCGTCGTGGGCATATTCGCGGGCCTGCCCGGCATCATGCAGGGGAGCGTGGATGTGAACGTGTACGGCCCGGCCGATTACGCGCTGCTGGCGCTGGTGGTCCTGGCGACCACGCTGCTCACGGTCATGCTCATCACCGTGGTCTCCACGCTGGCCAAGACGACGAAGGAAGCCACCATGTACCTGACGCCGCTCATGATAGTGGTCATGCTCGTGGGCGTTCTGGGGATGTTCGGGGGCGGCGCGCAAGCCGAGCCGCAGTTCTACCTCATCCCGCTGTACAACTCCGTGCAATGCATGATCGGCATCTTCACGTTCGACTTCCAGCCGGTGAACGTGGCTTTGTGCGTGGCGAGCAACCTCGCGTACACCGGCGTCGGCGTGCTCGTGCTGCAGCGCATGTTCGACAGCGAGCGGCTCATGTTCGCGCGGTAACCGCCCGCCGCCGCAGCGGCCGGGCGCGTCCGGTCCGCATGAATTCGGGACATTTTCGCTGCCGTCAAGTCTCCGTAACCCAACTGCCATCAGAGGATATGAAGCGCATGCTAGACTGGGCGGCGCGGTTCATCATCGAATCGGGTTGCGGCAGGCGCGTCCGCCGCGGCTTTTCATGCGGAAACGGGAGGCTTCGGCTGTGGGCAGCGCAATATCGGTTACGGACATCCGCAAGAATTTCGGCGCGGTCGAGGCGCTCAAGGGCGTGTCGCTGGAGGTGGCCGAGGGCGAGAAGGTGGTTGTCATTGGCCCTTCCGGCTCGGGCAAGAGTGTGCTCATCCGCTGCATCAACGGCCTGGAGGTGCCCGATTCGGGCACCGTCGTGGTTGAGGGCATGAATCTGTCCGACCGCAAGGTGAACGCCCGCGCACTCGCACGCGACGTGGCCATGGTGTTCCAGAGCTACAACCTCTACCCGCACAAGACGGTGCTGGAGAACGTGACGCTGGCCCCCGTCAAGGTGCTGAAGGTCCCGCGCGAGCAGGCCGAGCGCGACGGGTTGGCGTACCTGGACCGCGTGGGGCTCTCCGACAAGGTGGACAAGTACCCCGACCAGCTCTCCGGCGGCCAGCAGCAGCGCGTGGCCATCGCCCGCGCGCTGAACATGCATCCCAAGATCATGCTCTTGGACGAGCCCACGAGCGCGCTCGACCCCGAGATGGTGCAGGAGGTGCTCGACGTCATCAAGTCGCTGGCCGAGACGAACA
>CAUEBO010000110.1 GCA_958454405.1 uncultured Eggerthellaceae bacterium
TTCTTTCCGCCGATTTGCTTACGAGGACCCTTGCGCGTGCGCGCATTCGTGTGCGTGCGCTGGCCGCGAACGGGCAGGCCGCGACGATGGCGCAGCCCTCGATAGCAACCGATCTCCATGAGGCGCTTGACGTTCTGCGAAACCTCGCGGTGCAGGTCGCCCTCCACCTTGATGTTCGCCTGGATGTAGTCGCGCAGCTTCGTGAGGTCGTCTTCCGTGAGGTCCTTGACGCGGACGTCCGGATCGACGCCGGTATCGGCGAGGATCTTCTTGGAGGTGGTCAGGCCAATGCCGTAGATGTAGGTCAAGCCGACTTCAATGCGCTTATCGCGAGGAAGGTCGACACCAACAAGACGTGCCATAGGTTATATCTCCTCTTTCTTCCTAGCCCTGACGCTGCTTATGGCGCGGATTCTCGCAGATAACGAGTACCTTGCCATGGCGCCGGATGATTTTGCACTTGTCGCACATTTTCTTGACCGAAGGACGTACCTTCATAATTGCTTCCTTTCGGTTATGCGTTCTCATATCTATCTGCTACGCCCAGCCGCAGGCGAGAATTGTCTTCATACGTGCTCGTACTGTCGCGCGCCTTTCCAGCGCGCCGCGCATCCCCGCCGATCCGCCACCGGCGTTCGGCATGCGCCTCTCCACCACAAAATCTGCACAGCGCCTTCACGCGCCATGCAAAAACAGCACCTATTTGAATCGATAGGTGATGCGACCACGGTTGAGATCGTACACGGAAAGCTCCACCGTCACTTTGTCGCCCGGGAGGATCTTGATGTAGTGCATGCGCATCTTGCCGGAAATATGGGCCAATATCTTGTGCCCGTTTTCGAGTTCTACTCTAAACATAGCGTTTGGCAACGCCTCGAGGACCGTCCCCTCGAGTTCGATGACATCTTCTTTGGTCAAAAGTGCTCCTTCAAGCAAATGGTCGTTAAGCAGCAACTGGAAATGATACCAAACTATTGACCGGATGTGCAAGAGAAAAAACGAGCGCACCGCACCAACAAACCTGCTGGTTCGAAACGTGCCTGCATGTCAGGCGTGCGGTCTCATGCCGCGCAGTCCTCGTCACAGAAACGGGACCGCCAGGTTTTCGCGCTCAGCGCAGCCGCCTTGTCGGCTTCGACGTATCCGCGCGCTCGCCAAGCGGCGCGCAGCAGTCTCGCGATGAACCCATTCTAAGCGTTTTGGCCCTGGGGTCAAGCAACATTTTCGAATCGCCGCCTTCGGCGCCCCGCCAATGGGGGGAAGATGAACGGCGGCGCCCGCAAAAAGGACGGCACCGCACAGCGGCGCCGTCCTCGGCTCAGGGCGGATCAGAGCAAGCTTCACGGCTGGAGGGACCGTTATGCGTACAGCTCTTCCACATCCTGCATGCCCGCCGCATACGCTCCGCCGATGCGGCCGAACGTAATGCAGCGCCCATGGCTATGCCCGGGGAATATGGTGGGATAATCTTGCGCGAACAAGTCTCCCCCCGCATTGCCCACGGCGTACAGCCCCTCAATGGGCGTCACCTGATCGGCTGCGATCACCTGCATCTTCTCGTTGATAGATAGGCCGCAGGGGATGCAGAGCAGCCCCGTCATCATATGGCTCGCGTAAAACGGGGGCTCGTCGATGGGAAACAGCAGCTCCTTCCGCTTGCCGAAGTCGTTGTCCTCGCCCGCCGCGACGATGGCGTTGTACCGGTCCACGGTTTCCTGGAGCGTCTGCGCGTCCACGCCCATGCCCTCGGCAAGCTCCTCGATGGTGTCGGCCTTCACCACGCTCCCGCTTTCCACCAGGCGCTCGATGTAGGACGCTTCGTACTCGCGATCGAACGGCGCGCCCCACTCGCGGAACACCTGGTCCCACATCAAGCCGCCGCCGTACGGCAGGCTGGCCACGACGTCGTCGATCCAGCCGGAGTCGAACAGGCACCAGGCCGTCTGCTCGGGCTGCATCATGATGGAGGTCGAGCAGCCGATGGCGGAAATATCTTCGTTCTCGTAGCGTTTCGCGTTCTTGTTCACGCGCAAAAAGCAGTACACCGGACCGCCGACCTGCGGGTGGATCATGGCGCCGTGGTGGCCCATCTGCATGCCGGCACCGGCCTTCAGCCCCATGATGTGGCCGTCTCCGGTATTCCCGTTCGCTGGCGTGTAGATGTTGGCATGCACGCGCTGTGCCCATGGCAGGTACGCTTTCACCATCTCCTCGTTGGACCCGTAGTCGCCCGTAGCCAGGATGACGTTGCCCGTGTACTTGGTGTATGAACCCTCCTCGCCTGCGATCACACCGGTTACGGTATAGTCGCCGTCCTTCACCAACTGCACGCCCGGGGTGTTGTACACGTACTCGATGCCAAGCTCCTCGCCCTTCGCCATAAGGCAGTCGGCGATATCCTCGTTGAAGCCGAAGTTCGCGGACTTCGGGCCGCCCGAGAAGATATGGGTCACGCCGGGATTCTCGTAGTAGTCCTCGCCCTTGTAGCAGGCATCCCACATGGTGAGGTACATCTCAGGATAATGCTCTTTGCAAATATCGAAGCACCAATCCACGGCGCGGCCGCTGTGGTTCATGAACAGCCAGAGCAGTTCCTCTTTGAGGCGCTTGCCGTCCCAGCGCACGATGTCGCGCGCGGACTTGTACTTGTCGATGACGATCCCGGCTTCTCGCTGCGCGCTCGTGTCGACGCCTGCGATGTGCATGCCGCGCACATTACGCTGTCCGGTCTTCTCGAGCACCACCACGTTGGCACCGCGCTCCGCCGCCGAGATGGCGGCGCACATGCCCGACATGCCGCATCCTACCACAACGACGTCATAGGACTTCTCTTCTGCAACGTCGGTGATCGGATCCTCGGGCAGCTCCCAGCTCCAAACCGCCTCCTGGGCGACCCCCTGACCGCCTGCGCCGTCGGACGACGCGCCGGATGGTGCGGTTTCCACAGGCGAGCATCCAGCCAGCGCGCCCGCACCGGCAGCGAGGGCTCCCGAGGCCAAGGCTCCTTTCAGAAACGTACGGCGTGTGAGTTCCATGATCCCTCCTCCTTTCAAGACACCCTTCCATGCGTCCCCTTGCATGGATAAAGGGCTCGGGCTTCGCCTTCCCTGTGCGATGCCCGGTTTCGACGATACATCGGTAGAACCCGAGCGTCTTCCCATAGCGCATGTGGTTTCCCTCTCCCATAGCGTATGTGGTTCTTCGTCGCGCGCCGAAACGCGCGCCCTGGCGCTTCGGGCACCCTCCGGCTTGCTCTACAATAACAACATGCGAAGGGACGCTCGCAACCAGGGGAAGGAAGTGCGCCCATCTACAGTGCGCGGCATATCGTCTTGGCCGTTGGCTTCACCTGCCAGCTTCTGCTCGTCACGTTCACGGTTTGGTCCGGTAGCGCAGAGGCGCTTGTTCCGGCCCATATGGACTGGCTGTCCCCTGCAACCACCCGGCTCCGCTCATGCAGCTTCTTCATCACGTTCTTCGCAGGGGCGTTCGCTGCCTATCGGCGCCCCCAGCTGTTCGGCGCCCGTCTTGCCGCCTGCACGGCGGCCGTCCTCATCATGGGCGTGCTCTGCCAGCTCGCATTCCGCGCAGCTCCCTTCGCATCGCTCGCTTTGCTGGCAAGCGTTCTGATGGGCATGGGGACGGCGGTGTTCTTCCTTCTTTGGGAAAACCTGTTCGCACGCGAGCGCCTGGCTTTCGTGGGACTATGTCTGGGGTTTGCCATGTGCGTCTCGGGCGCTTTGTACGCGCTGCTGTTCGTGATTCCCGGACGGGATGCCACCTTGCTTGCGCTGGCCGTCCTTACGACAGCGTTACTCCTGCATTCCTACCGCGAACCGGTCGACGAGTCTTGGCATCCCCGCCCTGCCGTCGAACCGCGTCGGTTGTTTGCGGATATTTGGCCGACCCTGCTGTGCGCGGCGGCTATCTACTTCGTCTCCGCCGCAACCCGCGCAGCAACCCTGGGAGAGCTTGTGGACAACGAGCTCTTCGACGCGGTTTCCATGATGTCCATGGTGCTTTCAGGCTTGCTCCTGATGCTGTTCTGGGGGCTGTTGCACTCGAGAATAGACCTCGAGAAAGTTTACCAAGCGGTGTTCCCGATCGTCGCCACCGGCTTTTTGGTTCTGCCCTTTCTCGGGGAAGCCTTTCATGTCGGCTTCGTCGCGCTGACGTTCCTGGTCGCTTCGATAATCGCTTCGCTCATCATGCTGACGAGCATCCAGGTCAGCCGAAGAAGCGGGCTTGCCCCGACGTTCATCTACGGGGTTCTGAGCGGATCGTGCTACTGCGCATCGTTTGTCGGCAGCCTCGCAGGTGACGGCGTCCGCCTGATGGATGACTTCGGATTCGCCCAGATGCTCATCGTGTCTTTCGTCTGCCTCTACATCCTCTCCATGGCCCTACTCGCTTTGAAGAAGCGCGGCGCCAAGGCGGCCGGGGCCGATGCGAGCCCCGGGGCCGTCGATACGATCCCGCGTTCCGGACGTGCGTCCACGGCCGACGGCTCCGGCCCGCACTCGACCGAGGCCTCACTCGAAGGCACGGATGAAGGCGACTCACTTGACATGTTCGACCGAGCTTGCAACAGCCTTGCACAGGATTGCGGCCTTTCGAGAAGGGAGAGCGAGATCATGCACCTGCTGGCGCGCGGGCGCGATCTGCCCACCATCAGCAAAACGCTCTTCATATCGCGCAGCACCGTGCAGACGCACAGCAAGAGCCTCTATCGCAAACTCGACATTCACTCAAAACAGGAATTGATCGACCTCGTTGAAACCACTGCGCATGATTTGCAGGTTGACACTGATACGCGCTGAGGAAAGCGGGGCGTCCGCGAAGCCCGCGTGCGCGCCTTCGTCGGCACGAGCGGCGCGCAAGCCAGGCCGATCGATGCTTGCCCGAACCTCGAGCGAGCTCGCGTGAAACGTAGTTGGCTGGGCCACCAGGATTCGAACCTGGATAGCTGGTACCAAAAACCAGAGTCCTGCCGTTGGACGATGGCCCAGT
>CAUEBO010000111.1 GCA_958454405.1 uncultured Eggerthellaceae bacterium
ACGCCGCCGTCCATGAACACGATATGGTCGGCCACGTCGCGCGCGAAGTTCATCTCGTGCGTCACGATGACCATGGTCATGTGCTCGGCCGCCAGGTCGCGGATGACCTTGAGCACGTCTTTGGTGAGCTCGGGGTCGAGCGCGCTCGTGGGCTCGTCGAAGAACAGCACCTCGGGATTCAAGCACAGGGCCCGCGCAATGGCCACGCGCTGCTGCATGCCGCCCGACAGCTCGCACGGCACCTTGTCTTCCGTGCCTTCGAGCCCCATCTTCTTCAGCAGGCTGCGCGCATGGTCGAGCACGTCGTCTTTCGGGCGCTTCTGCACGTTGATGGGCGCATCCGTGATGTTCTTCAACACGGTGTAGTGCGGAAACAGGTTGAAATTCTGGAACACCAGGCCGAAGCGGGTCTTGGCCTCTTTCTGCACGGCCTTCGACGCGTACACCGCCCGTCCCTCGGCGTCGCTTTCAGCCACGACCAGATCGCCGTAGGACAGCCGTCCGCCGTCGAGCGTCTCAAGCAGCGTGAGACAGCGCAAAAGCGTGGACTTGCCACCGCCGGAGGGGCCGATGATGCCGACGACCTCGCCCTCGGACACGGTGAGCGAGATGTCCTTGAGCACGGGCGCATCGCCGAAGCTCTTCTTCGCGTGCTCAAGCAGCACGAGCGGTTTGTCGGTCATTGCAAGCTCCTTCGTCCAAGTTCCAGGTCCAGCAAAGTCAAGGGCTCCGCAGCGTCGGCCCGTTCCGCCGTTCGCCAAAACGGCGGGCCCCCTCAGTCGTGATAGTAGTTCATCTTCTTCTCGATGCGCGTGAGGATCATTTCCACGACAAGGTTGAGCACCCAGTATATCGCGCCGGCGATCAGATAAGGCAGCATGCTCACCTGAGAAGCCGCCAAAGCCTTGGCCTGCGAGAACATTTCCATGATGCCGAGCACGAACGCGAGCGACGTGTCCTTCACCAACGTGATGATCTCGTTGCCCATGGCCGGCAGGATGCGCTTGATCACCTGGGGCAGCACGATCTTCATGAACGTCTGGGCGCGGGAGTAGCCCAGGACCGAAGCGGCCTCGTACTGTCCGCGGGGAATGGATTGGATGCCGCTGCGGTATATCTCCGCGAAATAGGCGGCGTAGTTCAGGATGAAGCCGATGGAACACGCGAAGTACTTCCAGTCCGCCCCCGTGTTGATGTGGAACACGTAGTACGGCACGAACATGATGGCCATGAGCTGCAGCATGAGCGGCGTGCCGCGCATGACGGAGATGTAGAACCGCGTGAGCAGCGCGAGGGGCTTGAACCGGCTCATGCGGCACAGCGCCACCAGAACCCCGAGCGGCAGCGCGCCGACGAGCGTCGTCAGGAATATCTGAGCCGTGAACACGAGGCCCGACAGCAGTATTTCCAGCATCGTCGCGAATTCCACAAGCATCTCCCTTGAACGCAGGCACGGGCGGAGGTAGCCCTCCGCCCGTTTCCGTTTCCTCTTGCCCCGATGCCAGCGCCGCCCTCGCGGCCAAGCCGCCCGTTTCCTTCGCATGTCGCCTGGTCAAGCGCATGGGCAAAACGTTCGCGGCGACGTCCCGCATCGAGTCTTCCACGCCGCGCGGCGGTTCGGCGTCGAATGCCGTCCCGCTGCGCCGCCTTGAAGCCTACAGCACCCAGTTGTCGTAGCTGATGCCGTACTCGGCGTACTTCTCGCACAGCTCCTTGACGGCGCCGTCCTCGTCGAGCGCCTTGAGCGCATCGGTGACCTGCTTCGCCAGATCCTCGTCGCCCAGCTTGAAGCCCACGGCGTAGTGCTCGGTGGACAGCGGGTCCAGCTTCGCGTACACGTCGGGCTTCGCGGCCATCTGGTAGTCGGCGATGGACAGGTCGCACGCCACGGCGTTCACCGCGCCGGACTCGAGCTGCATGAACGCGTTGTTGTAGTCGGCGATGGTCTGCAGGTCCTTGAACGTCCCGGCGAGCTCGGCCTGGTCGCCCTCGAGCACGTCGAGCGCGGCGGAGTCGACCTGGGTCATGACCACCTGGTCGGCAAGGCCTTCAAGCGACGTGATGCCGCTGTCCGCCTTGACCACCACCACCTGCTCGTTCAGCATGTAGGGATCGGAGAACGTGTACTGGTCCTCGCGGCCTTCCTTCGTGAACCCGTTCCAGATGCAGTTGATGGAGCCGCTGCCCAGAAGCGCGTCCTTCGAATCCCAGTCGATGGGCTCCAACTGCAGGTTCCAGCCGTTCTTGTCGCACACCGCCTGGGCGAGATCGAGGTCGAATCCGGTGTACTCGCCGTCGTCGCCCACGAAACCGTACGGCGGGTAGCTCTGGTCGAAGCCGACCGTGAGCGTGAACGGCTCGTTCGCCGCCGAGTTGTCGCCGCCCTGCTGCGCGTCGCCGTTGCTGGAGCAGCCCGCGAGCAGCACCGCCGAGAACGCGAGCGCCGTCATGGCCGCGGCGACCGCTATGAACTTCTTCTTCATCGATACTCCCATCGTTTCGAACCCGCGGCTGCTGCGGCGCCCTTCCCTGTGGCCCGCCAGCCGCTTTTTTACTCTAATGCACTAAAGCAGCAGCAGTATAGCATAGAACGAAGGGGCCGAAAGCCCTTTCGGCGGACGGCGCGGCCAGCGGCGAGCGGGAGCCTACCCCCCCCCAGATGACCGAAAACACGGTCGAATGTGCAGTCTGCAAGGCCGATCTGCGTCCTTTGCGCGCCTTGATCGAGCAAAACGCCTGGTCGCGGAATTCGCGTGCCCGGTTTTCGTGCTCGGCAACTGCACATTCGACCGTGTTTTCGGTCATTTCTGGTTCAGCCCGACGCTGGCCGACGAGCCGGCAGCCGGCTGCGCGAGGCAAACCTGCTATGATTGGGGAACACGCAATGCGCCGGCTGAGACGCGCGCAAGATCGGAGGCATGCGACGATGGACATCGAGCTGCACTACCGCGAGCAGGGATCGGGCTGTCCGCTCGTGCTCCTGCACGGCAACGGCGAGGACGGAAGCTACTTCGAGCACCAGATCGAGCGGTTCTCGAAGCGGTTCCGCGTCATCGCGCTCGACACGCGCGGCCACGGCGGCTCGCCGCGCGGCAACGCCCCCTTCACGTTCAGCCAGTTCGCTGACGACCTGCTGGACTTCGTGGACCGCCAAGGCATCCCCCGCGCGCACTTCCTCGGGTTCTCGGACGGCGGCATCATCGCGCTGCTGTTCGCGCTCGGGCACCCCGAGCGCGTGAACCGCCTCGTGCTGAACGGAGCCAACCTCTACCCGGACGGCGTCGAGCCCGGCTTGCGGGCGCGCATCCACGAGAAGCACGAACGCTACCGCGCGAACGCGCCGTATGAAGACCCCGCCGTCCAGCGGAAATACGAGCTAGTGCGCCTCATGGCCGAAGAGCCGCAGATCGACCCGGAGGAGCTGGCGACGCTCGCCGTGCCCACGCTGGTGATAGCCGGCGAAGACGACATGATAGAAGACGCCCACACGCGCCTCATCCACGCCAGTTTGCCCAACGCCCAACTGGCCATCATTCCCGGAGACCACTTCATCGCGCACGACAACCCCGAGGCCTTCAACGAAGCGGTCGAGCGCTTCCTGCTGGAAGCATAGGCCGAACGGGCGCGTCTGCAGCCGCGCCCCTAGCCCTTCCGCTGCCCGGACATCGTCTGCTCCACGATGCTGTCCATGGTGGCGGAGGTGAGCATGCCGGCCACGTAGCCGAAAACGTTGCCGTCTTCGTCGATCATGAACGTGGTGGGAAACGACCCGATGCCATACGCGCCGAACAGCTCACCCGACGTGTCCATGAGCACAGGGTACGTGATGCCGTGCTCGCGGATGAACGACTTCACCTCGTCCACGGTCGCGTCGCTGTTCTGCGGGCGGTCCGCCGTTTTGGGGTTCGCCACGCCCAGCACCACGAGGTCGCCCTCGTTCTGCCCGCGCTCGCGGTAGAGCGCCTCGATATCGGGTATCTCGCGCTGGCATGGCCCGCACCAGCTGGCGAAGAAGTTGAGGAACACGGTCTTGCCCCGGTAGTCGGACAGCCGGTGCTCCACGCCGTCCTGGTCGACGAGCACCAGGTCGGCGAGCGGCGCGACGGGAAGCGCGGCATCGGAAGCATCTGAACCGTTCGAGCCGCCGGCATCCGAGCCGGCGCCGGACGCGTCCGCGACATCGCCGCCCTCGCCCGCTTCCGCCGGCTGCTCCTGCGCGGTCGGCGCGGCGCCGAACGACGACAGGTAGCTGGTCACGCCGTTCATCCAGCCCGTGACGGTCATCAGGCCCATGACGATGAGCAGCGCGCCGCCCACCTTCACCGTGTACTTCACCACGTTGCCATGCGTGCGGAAGAACCGCAGCACCTCGCCCGTGAACAGGCCAACTGCCAGAAACGGCAGCACGAAGCCCAGCGTGTACACGCCCACGAGCACATACCCTGCCGCCGCCGACGCGCTCGACGACGCCATGAGCAGGACGCTGGCCAGCACCGGGCCCACGCACGGCGTCCACGCGAAGCTGAACGTGAAGCCCAGCACGAGCGCCACGAGCGGATTCATGGCGAACCGGCCCAAGTTGAACGGCAGCCTGCGCTCGGTTTCGATGACGCGCGTCTTGCCGAACGCGCCCAGCATGTACAGGCCGAACGCCGCCATCACGATGCCGGCCACCACCGAGAACACGCGCTGGTTGCCCGTGAAGAACTGGCCGAGCGCCGTGAACCCGAAGCCCAGCAGGAAGAACGCGAAGC
>CAUEBO010000112.1 GCA_958454405.1 uncultured Eggerthellaceae bacterium
GCCTGCTGGCCGTAGACGATGCCGAAGTTCACGGCCTTCGCGCGGCTGCGCAGCTGCGAGGTCACCTGCTCGACGGGCACGTCGAAGACGCGGGCCGCGGTGCTGGCGTGGAAGTCCGCGCCCGAGCAGAACGCCGCCACCAGGTGCTCGTCGGCCGACAGGTGCGCGAGCAGCCTCAGCTCGATCTGCGAATAGTCGGCCGACAGGAACTTCTGCCCCGGTGCAAGCGGCACGAAGCAGGCGCGGATCTGGCGACCGAAGTCCGTCCTCACGGGGATGTTCTGCAGATTCGGATCCGAAGACGAGAGCCGCCCGGTGGTGGTCACCGTCTCGTTGAAGCAGGTGTGCACGCGCCCGTCGGAGGCCCGCATGCGCGGCAAGGCGTCGATGTAGGTGGATTTGATCTTGGCGAGCTCGCGGTAGCGCAGCACAAGGGCCGGCAGCTCGTGCTCCTTGGCCAGCTCCTTGAGCACGGCGGCGTCGGTCGAGAAGCCGCGCTGGTTCTTCCTGAGGGGCTTGAGGCCCAGCTCTTCGAACAGCACGCGCGAAAGCTGTTTGGGCGAGTCGATGTTGAACTCCTGGCCCGCCATCTCGTAGATGCGCCCGCTCAGGTCGTCGAGCTCGGACTGCGTGCTCGCGCCGAGCCGGGCCAGGTGGTCGCAGTCTATGGCCGCGCCGGTGCGCTCCATAATGGCGAGCACCCCCACCAGCGGCAGGTCGATGTCGAAGTAGGCGGCCTTCGTGCCGTCCCGGTCGAGCGCTTCGACGAGCGGATCGACCAGCATGCGCGCCGCCGCAGCCTGCACCGCGGCCACGTCGGCGTCCTCCTTCACGTCGGGCAGGACCCCGCCGCAGTAGGCGTCGAGCAGCGCGTCGAAGGTGTAGGCGGACACCGACGAGTTGAGGACGTAAGCCGCAAGCCCCAGGTCGAACGCGTTCATGTCCATGAGGGCCGCATCGTCCACGAGCGCCGCCTCGGCCGTGTCGGCCGGGTAGATGCAGTGCGCGAGCTGCTTGACGTCCAGCGCCGCGAAGGAGCCGCCGCGCACGATGCGCGCGATGGCCTGGCGGCCGGGCTCGTCCTCGAAAAGCGCCGTGCCCTCGCTCGTGCCGACGGCGCAGTGCAGCCCCGCGTTGAACAGCGAAACCTGCTCGGGCTCGACGACGGACACGCCCACCGTCTCCCCCCGCGCGATGGCGGCGTCCACGAGCGCGTCGGCCGCGCTTCCTTGGACCACCGGCTCGACGGCCAGCGGGGCCACCTTCTTCTCCAGCTCTTTGCCCACCAGCTTGAGCACGCGATTCAGATGGGCGTTGAACTGGACTTTCTTGAATGCCTCGGCAACCGCGTCGGGATCGAACGAAGGGAAGCTGCACCCTTCCAGATCGAGCGGGAAATCGAGGTCGCACACGATGGTGGCCACCTCGCGGCTCGCGAAGGCCGCGTCCCGATGCTCGGCGATGCGCTCCTTCTGCTTGCCCTTCAGCTCGTCGAGGTGCTCGTAGAGCCCCTCCAGGCTGCCGTAGGCCGCAAGCAGCTTCGCGGCCGTCTTCTCGCCGATGCCGGGAACCCCGGGGATGTTGTCCGACGTGTCGCCCTTGAGGCCCAGGTAGTCGGGCACTTGCTCGGGCGTCACGCCGTAGCGCTCGAGCACTTCGGCAGGCCCGTAGATGGCTACGTCGGTGATGCCCTTCTTCGTGGTGACGATGCGCGTCTTGTCGCTGGCGAGCTGGTAGGCGTCCTTGTCGCCGGTCACGAGCAGCGTTTCGTAGCCCAGCCGCTCGTCGCGGGCGGCGATGGTGCCCAGGACGTCGTCGCCCTCCCATCCCTTGATGCGCACGACGGGCACGCTCATGGCCTCCAACAGCTCCTCGATGATGGGGAACTGGACTTTCAGATCGTCGTCCATGGGCGGGCGCTGCGCCTTGTACTGCTCGAGCGCCTTCATGCGGAATTCCGGCCGGCCCGCGTCGAACGCGCATATGAGCGCGTCGGGGCTGGCGACGTCGATGAATTTCAGCAGCATGGCCAGAAACCCGAACACGGCGTTGGTGGGCCGGCCGTCGGGAGCGTTCATGGTGGGGGGAACGGCATGGTAGGCGCGGTGCATGAGCGAGTTGCCGTCGATGACGGCGATCTTCTTCGGCATGGGGCACATCCTCCGTCGACGTAGGTTCGCCGACAAGTATAGCATTGGCCAACCGCCCGCTTCGGAGGCCGTGCAACGCTCAGTCGCTCGACAGTCCTGCGCGCACGAAACGCCCACTGGGCGTTTCGGCGCGTGCGGAACTCGCTTGGTGAGTGCTGCGCGGTCTCCGAAGCTGCCCGCATCTCCTTGAAAGCACCATATGCGCGGCGGCTGCGCCGCGCAGGGGCAACCCGCAGGGAACGGCACCTCTCCCCTGCTACCTTGGTGAGGAGGGATCTTGTTGCGAGGTTCCTGCTGACTGGGGGGGGCTTGCCGAGCTTGCCGGTCTATGCGCTCCAGAGGTAGCCGACGCCTCGGACGGTCTCCAGGTGCTGGGCGAGGTCGGGGCCGAGCTTGGCGCGGACGCGGCGGACGTGGACGTCGACGGTGCGCGAGCCCCCGTAGTAGTCGAAGCCCCACACGCGGCGCAGCAGCGCGTCGCGCGAATAGGTGCGGCCCGGGTGCGTGACCAGGAACGCCAGCAGCGCGTACTCGAGATAGGTGAGGTCGAGCGGCTCGCCGTTCACGGTCACCTGGTACGTGGCCAGGTTGATGGCCATGTTCTCCACCACCAGGTGGTCCGACGTCGAGCCCTCGTTGCCGGGCCACAGCAGCTGGCGGATGCGCGCGGCGCACTCGCCGGCGGCGGCGCCATGCACCACGAAGTCGCTTTTCACCTGCACGGGAAGGCGGAACTCGCCCAGTTGGTCCTCCCCCACGATGACGAGCAGCGAAGCCGAGCCGTCTTCCAGCAGCAGCTTCTCAGCCTGCGCCACGCAGGAGAGCGCGTCGCTGCGGGCCTCGTAGATGACCAGGTCGTAGTCGGGGTGCTGGGCGAGGAGCTTCTTGAACTGCACGGACGAGCCCGCCGCGACGTCCACGTCGAGCTCCGAGAGCACCTGCTGGAACTTGTGGGCGTTGTCCAGGCTGTCGGCCACGAATATGACGCGTTTTCGCTGCATGCTCACGCCCCCGTTCCCTCGCGCGCCGCCATCACAGCACCGCCAGGTATCGGTCGCGCTCCCACTGGGAGACGTATCCCTGGTAGTCGTTCCATTCGGCGCGCTTCGCGGCCACGAGGTACGAATGGATGTGCTCGCCCAGCGTCTCGCGCATGAGCTCGGACTCGGCGAACAGCTCCACGGCCTCGCCCAGGCTCTCGGGCAGGGTTTGGAGGCCTTGGCGGCGCAGGTCCTGGCGCGGCAGCGAGAACAGGTCCCGGTCCTCGGTGGGAGGCTGCAGCTCCAGCTCGTCCTCGATGCCCTTGAGGCCGGCGGCCAGCATGACGGCGAAGGCGAGGTAGGGGTTCGCGGCCGGGTCGGGGCTGCGCAGCTCGATGCGGCAGGCGTCCTCGCGGTTCGGGCGGTAGCCGGGGACGCGCACGAGCGTGGAGCGGTTGCTGCTGGCCCACGACAGGTACGTGGGCGCCTCGCCGCCGGAGATGAGGCGCTTGTAGGAGTTCACGTACTGGTTCGTGACGACGCAGAACTCGGGCGCGTACTTCAAAAGGCCCGCGACGTAGTGCTTCGCCACCTTCGACAGATGGTAGCCCTGCGGATCGTCGGGATCGTAGAACGCGTTGTTGCCGTCGAAGTCGAACAGGCTCTGGTGCACGTGCATGCCGCTGCCCGGCGCATCCGCCATGGGCTTGGGCATGAACGACGCGTACACGCCGTGCTTCATGGCTATTTCCTTCACCACCAGCTTGTACGTCATGACCGCATCGGCCATGGACAGCGCGTCGGTGAAGCGCAGGTCTATCTCGTGCTGCGACGGGCCGTTCTCGTGGTGGGAGTACTCCACCGGAATGCCCATCTTCTCCAGCGTGAGCACCGTGTCGCGGCGCAGGTCGGAGGCGTAGTCGAGGCTGGTGAGGTCGAAGTAGCCGCCCCGGTCGAGCACGTCGGTGCCCTCGGCGTCCTTGAAGTAGTAGAACTCCAGCTCGGGGCCGACGTTGAAC
>CAUEBO010000113.1 GCA_958454405.1 uncultured Eggerthellaceae bacterium
AGGAGGACACCGGCATCGCCGAGGTGCGCGAGACGTTCAAGGTGCCGAAGGTGGGCACGGTGGCCGGCTGCTACATCGTCGAGGGCGAGATCGGCCGCGACGACAAGGTGCGCATCGTGCGCGACGGCACCATCATCTTCGACGGCACCATCGCCTCGCTGCGCCGTTTCAAGGACGACGTGAAGTCCGTGAAGCAGGGCTACGAGTGCGGCATCGGCATCAACGGCTACCAGGACCTCAAGGTGGGAGACACCATCGAGGGCTACGTCGTGAAGGAAGTGGAGCGCACGGAATAGTTCGACTTGCGGCGCTTCGATGCGGCGCAACGCCCAGTCGCTCGGCCAGTCCTGAGCTCGCACGAAACGTCCGCTGGACGTTTCGGCTCGTGCGGAACTCGCTTGGTGGGCGCCGCGCCGCGTCGCCGCTATGGCAACCTTGTGGTTACCGTGGCGGCGATGCGCTTTCTCGTCGGGGCGCCTCTCGCTATGCTGACCACAGGGGCCGGTGGTTGATTGCCGAGGTCACTCGGTAAGCGAAAAGCCCCGGTTCAACCTGTGGTCTTTCTACCTCTTCGGAAGGAGATGGCGTTATGAAACAGAGTTCTTCCAACCGCAAGGTCAACGAGCAGGCGCGCGAGGTCATTGCGGGCATCCTGCTGTTCGAGATATCCGATCCGCGCTTGGAGCTCGTGACCGTCACGGGCTGCGAGGTCAGCTACGACCGCAGCGTGTGCAACGTGTTCTACACCACCGAGCCCGAGCGCTACGACGACGTTGCGGCGGCCTTCCAGAAGGCGGCGGGCCGCATCCGTTCGCTCATGGCGCGGAAGCTCTCCTGGCGCGTGGCGCCCGAGCTGCGCTTCTTGCTGGATACGAGCGTGGACCAGGCCGAGCGCATCGCTTCGGCGCTGGAGCGGGACGCCGCGCGCAACAAGAAGCCCGTCGAGGTGCAAAGCGACGTGCCGGCCGACGCCGACGCGTTCGCCGAGCGCGAAGCTGCGGCTGGCGCCGCAGGCGAGCGGGACGAGTAGGAGGCCCCATGGCTCTCACGCCCCAGACGAACACCGACCTGGCATCGGTTGCGGCGTTCCTGCAGTCGCACGACGATTTCGTCATCTGCGGGCACGTGAGCCCCGACGGCGATTGCCTCGGCTCGCAGCTGGGGTTGGCTGCCGCCCTGCGCTCGCTCGGAAAGCGGGCGACCTGCCTGCTCGCGAAGGACGAGCCCGTCGACGTGCGGCTCTCGTACCTGCCCGGCATCGGAGACATGGTTCCGGCGGCTTCATTCGCGGGCGACGCGCAGACGTTCGTCGCCGTGGACGTGCCCACGCGCGACCGCATCGGCCAGGCGGCCGCCGCGCTGCTCGACCGGTGCGCGGCTTCGGTCACCCTGGATCACCATGCCGTCGATTCCTCGATGACGGATTTGGTGTACGTCGATCCCGACGCGGCCTCCGTCACGATGCTCGTCTGGGAGGTTGCGGGCCTCATGGGCGCGGACCTCGCGGGCGACGTGGCCACGTGCTGCTACACGGGCCTCGTGACCGACACGGGCCGTTTCCAGTACCAGAACACCGATCGCGCCGCCCTGCTGGCCGCCGCGGGCATGGTGGGGGCGGGCGCCGATCCGGCGGCCGTTTCCCGCGCCGTCTTCCAGAACCGCTCCCTGCCCTCCATACGGCTCGAAGGCCTGGCCATCGACCGCATGGAGCTTGGCGCGGACGGCGCGTTCGCGCTGAGCTGGCTCTCGCTCGCCGACTTCGCGGCCGAGAACGCCGTCAAAGCCGATGCCGAGCCCATCATCGACGCCTTGCGCTCGGTGGCCGGCGTGCGGATCGCCTGCATGCTGCGCGAGCAGGACGACGTCGTGCGCGGCAGCATCCGGGCCAAAGACGCCACCGACGTCGCCGCCGTCGCGCGGCGCTTTGGGGGCGGCGGGCATCGGGCGGCTGCCGGCTTCACGCTGGAATGCACGCTCGACCAGGCGCGCGAAGCCGTGAGGGCGGCTCTTGCCGAAGCCGTTCGCGAGGGGGCGTGCCAGGCGTGAAGAGGGGGGCATCGGGGCTTTCGCTCGTCGTCGGGGTGAACAAGCCCGCCGGCATGAGCTCGCATGACGTGGTGAATCGGTGCCGATCGATCTTCGGGGAGCGGCGCGTGGGGCATACGGGAACGCTCGATCCGATGGCGACGGGGGTGCTGCCGGTGTGCGTCGGGCCCGCCACGCGCTTGGGGCCGTATCTGACCGGCCATGACAAGCGCTACCGGGTGACGATCGCCTTCGGCGCCGGCACCGACACCGACGACGCCGATGGAACCGTGGTCCGCACCGCCCCGGTGCCGGCGCGCGTGCTCGACGAGGAGTTCGCCGCAACCTTCGTAGCCGGGCTCGTGGGCGCGCGCAAGCAGATGCCGCCCGCGTACTCGGCCGTCAAGGTGGGCGGCAAGAAGTCCTACGAGGCCGCGCGGGCGGGCACCATCATCGACCTTTCCCCGCGGGATATCGTGGTGCATGAGGCGCGGCTCCTGGCCGTGCGCGACGCGGCGCCCGGCGGCCTGCCTTCATGGGACGTGGAGTTCCACGTGTCGAAGGGAACCTACATCCGCGCGCTCGCGCGCGATGCGGGCCTGTCCCTCGGCTGTCCGGCCCATGTCGCCGCGCTCGAGCGCACGGCGCTCGGCATGCTCGGCATCGAGGAGTGCGCGAGCCTCGACGTGCTCGCCGAGCTGGGGGATCGGGCGGCGCTCGATCCGGTGCGCTTGCTGGGCGTGCGCTTCGCGTTCGCATCGGAGGAGCTGGCGGCGAAGATCGGCAACGGCGCGCAGATCCCGGGCTCCGAGCTGCAGCTGTTCGAGCGGAGAAGGGCGTCGCTTGCGGCGGAGCTGTGCGCCTGCACGGCGGGCGTGCGCGAGAGCTGCGAGCCTCCGGACGACGAGGAGCTCGTGGCGCTCGTGGCCGAGAACCGGCTCGCCGCGCTGTACGCGTACGACCAGGCGCGCGATCGGTACCAGGCGCGCTGTGTATTCCAGACGGGGGTGTCTCGTGGCAGAGATATATAAGGTTGGCGAATCGTTCGATCACGGGTTCTTCAAGGGCACGTCATGCGCGTTCGGGGTTTTCGACGGGGTGCACCTCGGGCATCGCTTCCTGCTCGACTGCGCGCGGGAGACTGCGCGCAAGAGCGGCGGGAAGAGCGTCGCCCTCACGTTCGACATCGATCCCGACGAGAAGTTCCACCCCGAGCGGCTGCGCAAGCTCATGGCGAACGAGGAGCGGCTCGCCATGCTGGCCACCACGGGCGTCGACGCCGTCGCGGTGCTCCCGTTCACGCCCGAGTTCGCCGCATCGAGCCCTGAGGAGTTCCTCGTGCAGACGTTCGACGGAACGCCTCCGGCATTTTTGCACGTGGGGTACGATTTCAGGTTCGGCGCTCGAGCCGCTGGCACCGTGCAGGACCTCGACGCCTGGGGGTCCGACATGGGCACGCAGGTATGCGCGCATGGCCTGAAGAGCGAAGACGGCGCTCCCATCACGGCCACGCGCATCCGCCTGCTTTTGGCCGACGGCGACATCTCGGAATCGAACCGCCTGCTCGGACGGCCGTACTTCATGACGGGAACGGTGACCCCCGGACGCGGGGAAGGGGCCGACCTCGGGTTCCGCACGGCCAACCTGACGGTTCCCGACCAGCTGCGCCCGATCGGCGACGGCGTGTACGCCGCCTACGCCACCGTGGGGGGGACCCGCTACAAGGCCGCCGTGAACGTGGGCATCGCGGCGACGTTCGCCGACCGCGCCACGGCCACCTGCGAAGTGCATCTGCTCGATTTCGAAGGGGATCTGTACGGCAAGCCCGTCAAGGTCGAGTTCATGCATTGGCTGCGCCCCATGAGGAAGTTCGACGACATCGACGAGCTCGTCGCCACGGTGCAGGGCAACATTACCTGGGTGAGGGAGAACCTGTAGGCTCGGTCGCGCCTGATCGCAGCTCTCCCTTCGCAAGACCGTCGCTTCGCTCCAAG
>CAUEBO010000114.1 GCA_958454405.1 uncultured Eggerthellaceae bacterium
CGCCGGGATGCTTCCCGCATCCCGGCGCTTCTTCGTTTCGGGCGGCAGCAAGCGCGCGCCGAAACCCGCCTCGTCCCGCAACGGTACCGGCATCTGAAACATCAGCGTTTCACCTCGTCATAATTATTTTTTCTCAAAAATAGAAGAAATCCCGCCTTTCGTTAAGGGTTTTGCCCCCGGAGTTCTCGGGCATATCCCGATAGGCGCGCCCCGCGCATCGGAGCATGATACGGGCAGACGAGGAGGACGGGATGAGAGTTTCGAGCATCATAGCGGGCGCGTCGGCGGCGGCCATCGCCTTCCAGGCCGTGCGCTGCGCCGCCCAGGGAGACGCCCTTCTGCTGCGCCCTCCCGGCGCGCAGGGGGAATCGGACTTCCTGGCCCGTTGCATCAAATGCGGCCGATGCATGCAGGCGTGCCCGTACATCGCCATCGCGCCTGCGGGCGACGATTCCGGGTTCGCCGTCGGCACGCCGGCCATCGACGCCCGCGCGCAGGCATGCCGGCTCTGCGAGGATTTCCCCTGCGTGGAAGCCTGCCCCACCGATGCGCTCCGCGATGTGGAAAAGCGCTCCGACGCGCGCATGGGCGTGGCCGTCATCGACGAAGACGCCTGCATCGCCTTCCAGGGCATCCGCTGCGAGGTCTGCTATCGCGTTTGCCCCCTTATCGACCAAGCCATCACCATCGATTACCGAATGCGCGAAGGAGATGCCATCCATTCCGTGTTCGCCCCCGTCGTGGACGAGGAGGCGTGCGTGGGATGCGGGCTGTGCGTGGAGCGATGCGTGGTGAGCGAGCCCCAGACGCCCATCCGCATCGCCACCGACGCCGAACGCGCGCAGGCGCGGCGGCCGGGCTAGCGGGCCCTGCCCCGGACCGAATCAGGATCCAAACCGTTGGACGACGGTGGAACGGACGAACGAATGAACGACGGGAACAGAAGGAGGGATGTCATGGACATCTCAAGACGGGACTTCGTCAAGGCGACGGCGATCGCGCTTGCCAGCGCCGCCGCAGCCGGCACGCTGTCGACGCTCATCGGCTGCGCGGGCGGAGGGGAAGCCGGCTCGTCCGGCGAAGGGCAGAAGTTCACGGCCGTCTGCCGCTTCTGCGGCTGCGGCTGCGGCGTCATCTGCGAGGCGAAGGACGGCAAGCTGGTGAGCGTCACGGGAGACCCCGACAACCAGTCGAACCGCGGCCTCAACTGCGTCAAGGGATACTACCTGGCGAAGATCCTCTACGGCGAGGACCGGCTCACCGTGCCGCTCATCCGCGACGACAGCTCCACGAAGGGCACCGACGAGGGCCTGCGCGAGGCGACGTGGGACGAGGCGCTGGAGCTGGTGGCCGCGAAGCTGAAGGAGACGTGGAAGGCCGACAAGAGCCGCCTGGCGTTCTGGGGCTCGGGCCAGCAGCCCATCACCGAGGGGTACTGCACCGCGAAGCTCTGGAAGGCGGGCCTGCTGTCGAACAACATCGACCCGAACGCGCGGCTGTGCATGGCCAGCGCCGTGGTCGGCTTCATGAACGTGTTCCAAACCGACGAGCCCGCCGGCTGCTACGACGACTTCGACCATGCCGACGTGTTCATCACCTGGGGCGCGAACATGGCCGAAGCGCATCCCATGCTGTACTCGCGCCTGACGGCCCACAAGCTCACCGATCCGAACGTCAAGCACTACGATCTGGGCACCATCAAGACGCGCACGAGCGAGAGCGCCGACAAGACGATGCTCTTCAAGCCCAACACCGACCTCGCCATCGCGAACTGCATCGCGAACCACCTCGTGCAGAACAAGCTCTACGACGAGGCGTTCGTGAACGACCACCTGCAGTTCAAGCAGGGAACCGAGAACATCGGCAACCCGACTGACGACGGATACGACGCATCCGACGTGGGCAAGTCGGTGGACGACGTGAGCCCCATCACGTTCGAGGAGTACGCCGCGCGGCTCGCCCCCTACACGTTCGAGTACACCTCCCAGCTCTCCGGCGTCGCCGTCGAGGACCTCAAGGAGCTGGCGGACGCGTTCGCCGACCCGGACCTCAAGGTCATGTCGCTGTGGACGATGGGCGTGAACCAGCACAACCGCGGCACATGGATGAACCACAACCTGTACAACATCCACCTGCTGTCCGGCAAGATCGCCAAGCCGGGCTGCGGCCCCTTCTCGCTGACCGGGCAGCCCTCGGCCTGCGGCACGGCGCGCGAGGTGGGAACGTTCAGCCATCGCCTGCCGGCCGACCTCCTGGTGGCCAACGAGCAGCACCGCCGCTACACCGAGGCCATCTGGGACCTGCCCGAAGGCTACCTCGACGAGATCAAGAAGCCGGGCTTCCACACGGTGAAGATATTCCGCGAGATGTCCAAGGGCAACATCGACTTCCTGTGGACGGCGCACAACAACTGGGCCCAGTCCATGCCCAACCTCACGCGGTTTTTGGGCAAAGGCGAGGACAACAAGGGCGTCTTCGACACGTTCATCGTGGTGAACGAGGTGTACCCGACGCTTTCCACCTCCTATGCCGACGTCGTCTTCCCCGTGGCGCTGTGGGTGGAGCGCGAGGGGCAATTCGGCAACGCCGAGCGCCGCACCTCCGTGTTCGAGAAGGCGGTTGATCCTCCGGGAGAGGCGAAGTGGGACCTGTGGGCCATCATGGAGGTGGCGCGCCGGGTGCTGGACGGCGAGAAGATCGGCGGCCAGGACGCCTTCGACCACCTGTTCGGCTTCATCTACGACAAGGACGCCGCCGGCTTCAAGGGCGACGACCGCGAGACGAACCGCCGTATATGGGAGGAGTACCGCATCTTCTCAAACCCAAGCCTGAACGAGAAGGCCCAGGCCATCAACGACGACGCCGACGGCGCGTTCGGGGCGAAGCTCAAAATGGAGGCGAAGCAGCTCGCCCCCTACGACGAGTACCTGGCGCACCACGGCCTCACCTGGCCCGTGCGCGAGGTGGACGGCACGTGGATGCCGACGAAATGGCGCTTCTCGAACGGCCCCCAGGAAGAAGGATTCGACGAAGTGGGCGTCGCCCAGTACGGCACGGCGGGGCTGGCGAACGACGTCAGCTTCTACAAGAGCGCCAAGGCGAAGCCCTCCGTGGTGTTCCGGCCCTACGAGCCGCCGGCGGAGACGCCTGACGAGGAGTACCCGTTCTACCTCTGCACCGGCCGCCTGCTGGAGCACTGGCACACCGGCACCATGACGCGCCGCGTGCCCGAGCTCGACCGCGCGCTGCCCGAGGCGCTGCTCAACATGAGCGGAGAGGACTGCGCGTCGATGGGCATCAAGGACGGCGACCTGGTGAAGGTGAAGTCGCGCTTCGGCGAGTTCGACATCAAGGTGTCCACGGCCGGGCGCACCGAGCCTCCCGCCGGCATGGCGTTCGCGCCCTTCTTCGCCCAGGAGGCGCTCGTGAACCTGGCGGTGCAGGACACCTACTGCCCGCTGTCCAAAGAGCCCGACTACAAGAAGACCTGCGTTTCCATCACGAAGATCGAGGGGTGAAACCGATGAAGAGATCCTTGATTGCAACGGCCCTCGTCGTGGCGATGGTCGGAGGGGCGGGTGCTGCTGCGGGCTGCAGCGGCGAGCCGTCCAAGGCGAGCGTCAACGCCGACGTCCCCGCCGGGGCGGCGCCCCTCATGCCCCCGACGCACGAAGGGCGCTACGAGAGCTTGGGGGCGAACGGGTGCTACGGCTGCCACGGCGCGAACGACCTGGCCAACCCCATGCTCACGGGCGCATCCGCGCTGCCCGAGAACCACTACGCGAACGGCGATCCGAACTCGCACGAGCTGGATCCCGTCCGCACGCAATGCATCACCTGCCACGTGCAGGGGTAGGAGCCGGCGATCGCGCGTCCGGAAGCGGCCGCAAGGCAGCGCTCCGGACGCGCAGGGTGGAGGGGGCCGCATGTCCCCCCTCCACCCTCCCCT
>CAUEBO010000115.1 GCA_958454405.1 uncultured Eggerthellaceae bacterium
TGGAGCCCGGACTTTCCTCACGCCGAAGCGCGCGATCGTCTGGCCCGCTCGCGTAAGGTATTCTAGCAAATCGCGCACGCCTCGCGCATGTGAAACGCGAACCATCGCGGAAAACCGACGGCTGAGCGCCCTGACGCCCGCTTGGCGTTTTTGTCCTCGAAGGGAATGGCCGTGAGCCCTCCCGGAAGCCGGGTCGTTGTGCGCTCTGGAGGTGGCCTGAGCGTGGAAAATCTGGTTTCGTGGCAGGTTTTGCCGTTGGTTGATCACTCTGATTGCCTCGCGACGGGCTTCCTGCGGCGTTTTCCATCGGTTCGCGGCAAAAGCCCTGTTCGGGATTGCATCTCCATGGCGGCTTTCCAATCGCTTCTTTGGAAGGCGAGCAGTGATGATCGATCAACGTCGTTTTCTGCCACGAACCGGGCTTTCCTGCGCACGGAGCCCGCATGGCTGCATCCCGGCCAATCCTCCCAGACCGCCACGCCCGCTCGGCTTTCGCGCCCGACACGCCCTCGCGCGTGCATGTGGTATCCTTTCGACGTCGAACCAGGAAACGTCGGAAGGATCGAGGGAAAGATGGCCACATGCGCGCTCGTGGGGGCAGTTGATTTCAACGCTGAAGACTTCGAGGCCCGTCGGCAAGCTGGCGCGTTCGACTTCGTCATCGCCGTGGATGCGGGCTTCGCCTTCCTCGAGGAGCTGGGCGTGAAGCCCGACATCGCCGTGGGCGACTTCGATTCGCTCGGCTACGTGCCCAAGTGCAAGCGCGTGTCGCGCTATCCGGTGAAGAAGGACAAAAGCGACATGGAGCTGGCCATGGAGAAGGCCGTGGATTGGAAGCACGACGATCTCGTGATCTACGGCGCGCTCGGCGGGCGGCTGGACCACAGCGTGGCGAACCTGCAGCTTTTCGCCAAGTTCTCGGAGCGCGATGTCACGGTTACCGCGATCGCCGACACCTATGCGGTGCGCCTGGTCACCGGCCCCGACGTGTTCGAGCTGCCGCCTCTCGGCCAGGGCACCGTGTCCGTGTTCTCGGCCAACGACACGGCGCGCGGCGTCATCGAGCGCGGCATGGCGTACTCGCTCGATGACGAGCCCCTGACGAACCGCACCTCGCGCGGCCTTTCCAATGAGCTGGTCGATGAGGAGGCAACCGTGGCCGTCGAAGAGGGCACGCTGTATGTCTTCTATCCTTTGCCCTAGGGGTTCCGCCGTTCTCCGAACGGCGGAACTTGCCGACGCTGTGGGGTGCCGAGATGCCCGATCTCGACCCTCATTCGCTTGCCCTCACGTGCGGAAGCACGCTCGGCCGCGAAACGGGGCGATCTCGGGCACCTCGGCACCCCTCGCTGGCTTACGAGCGCCAACTCGGACGGCTGTTTTCGCGCTGCGCGCGAAGCGCGGATCGCTTCGCTTCCGCGCGGTCTGATCCAGCGCGTTGTTGCTTTGGTCGCGATGCAGGCTTCGCGTCCCTTCTTCGGCTTTGCCGCCCTTGCCTCTCAACGCCAGATGCGCGCCGTCCCGGGGTGCTCCTCCAGGTACAGTTCCAGCAATTCCCGCAAGTCCTCCGCGCAGTCGTCGCGCGCGTCGTCGTGCTCCAGCTCCTCGACCAGCTCGAACGAGAACCCTTCGCGTCCGTGCTCGTTCCAGAGCGCCTGCAGGCGCTTATTGGGATGGCTGCCGCCGTCGAAGCGCGCGATCAGGCCGTTCTCGGTCGCGTGCAGGTCGTTCGTGGCTATGAGGAAGCTCTCGCCGGTCGCTCGGCAGCGCATCTCCATCACGCCCATGAGGGGCTTGCGCTCGCTGTACTCCTGCTTGAGCTGCTTTTTCCGTTGCGGGTCCATGGCTCGTCCTTGCCGTCGCGTCCGTTTTCCCTCCATTGTCGGCGATTCCGTTTCCGCGCGCAATCGACGGTTCGTAGAGCGCGCTGGCGGATTCGGCCCGCTCGTCGCAGGGAGGGGCGGTATAATCGCCCGATACGGCACCGCACGCGTGCCGCGCCGCCCATCCGGGCGGTCCACATACCGGGGAGCTTGCAGCCGCGTCGCGGCCGGGCAGGCTGAGAGGAAGCGCCGATCACGCTTCGACCCGCCGAACCTGACATGGGTAATGCCAACGAAGGGAGTTCCATGACGCAGATCAGCGCCGCGCCGCAAGGCCAACCCGAACCCGTCACGCAAATCGACTGCGCACGCGCCGGCATCGTCACGCCGGCCATGCGCTCCGTCGCGAAGAAGGAGGGCCGCGACCCCGAGTTCGTGCGCGAGGGGGTGGCCGCCGGGCGCATCGCCATTCCCGCGAACGTCCACCACGAAAGCCTCTCGCCCGAGGGCGTGGGCGGCGGCCTGGGCACGAAGGTTAACGTGAACCTGGGGATATCGGGCGACCTCGCCGACGAGGCCGAGGAGTGGAAGAAGGTGGACGTGGCGCTCGAGCTGGGCGCGCACGCCATCATGGACCTGTCGAACAGCGGCAAGACGCGGGCCTTCCGCACGCGCCTTATCGAGAAATCGCCGGTCATGATCGGCACCGTGCCCATGTACGACGCTATCGGCTACTTGGAGAAGGCCCTGGTGGACATCACGGCAGAGGACTTCCTCGACGTCGTGCGCGCGCACGCCGAGGACGGCGTGGACTTCGTCACCATCCATGCCGGCATGAATCGGCGCACCATCGAGTCGTTCCGCGAGACGGGCCGCCTCACGAACATCGTGAGCCGCGGCGGGTCGCTTCTGTTCGCGTGGATGGAGGCCACCGGCAACGAGAACCCGTTCTACGAGTTCTACGACGACGTGCTGGCCATCCTGCACGAGCACGACGTCACCATCAGCATCGGCGACGCCATGCGCCCCGGCTCCACCTACGACGCCTCCGACGCGGGACAGATCGCCGAGCTCATCGAGATCGGCAAGCTCACGCGCCGCGCATGGGACGCGGGCGTGCAGGTGATGGTGGAGGGCCCCGGCCACATGGCGCTCGACGAGATCGCCGCCAACATGAAGCTGGAGAAGCGCCTGTGCCACGACGCGCCGTTCTACGTGCTGGGGCCGCTCGTCACCGACATCGCGCCGGGCTACGACCACATCACGGCCGCCATCGGCGGGGCGATCGCGGCTTCGTCGGGCGCTGACTTCCTGTGCTACGTCACGCCGGCCGAGCACCTGCGCCTGCCCGACGCCGACGACGTGCGCGAGGGCCTCGTGGCCACGCTCATCGCCGCGCACGCGGCCGACATCGCCAAGGGCGTGCCCGGCGCGCGCGGCCGCGACAACCGCATGAGCGACGCGCGGCGCCGCGTGGACTGGGAGGGCATGTTCGCCGAGGCGCTCGACCCCGTCCGCGCCCGCCGCTACTTCGACAGCGCCCCGCCGTCGAACGACGGCACCTGTACCATGTGCGGCAAGATGTGCGCTATGCGCACCGTCAATCGCATCATGGACGGGTTGACGGTGGACCTCAGCCTGCAGTAGACCGGGCCGGCAGCGGAGGCGGAGGCGTCCAGTCGCTCGGGCAGTCCTGAGATCGCACGTTTCCCGTCAAACCGCCGTTGGTGCGCACCGGCGTGTGCAGCCTCTCGAGCCGGCCCGCTTGCCATCAGGCTTGACGGAATGCCTCCTCGCAAAGGGAGCGGGTTCTTCCGAAGACCAGCCGGCGTCGGGCTGAATCGGAAATGACCGAAAACACGGTCGAATGTGCAGTCTCCAAGGCCGATCCGCGTCCTTCGTGCGCCTTGGTCGCGCAAAACGCCTGGTCGCGGAATTCTCGCACCCGGTTTCGCGCTCGGCGAGTGCACATTCGACCGCGTTTTCGGTCACCATGGCACGGGT
>CAUEBO010000116.1 GCA_958454405.1 uncultured Eggerthellaceae bacterium
TCCAAGGATCTTGCGAAGGGAGAGCTGCGATCAGGCGTCCTTGCTGCAGGAGTTCTACAAGCCCTTTTGCACCCTACGTGAAGCTGCTGGGATGCTGCGGGGCAAGACCGTCGCTTCGCTCCCAGGATCTTGCCCCGCAGCATCCCAGCAGCTTCCGTCACGCTACCAATTCGAATCTTTGTTGAACAGGTTGTCGTATTGGACGATGGCGTAGGCGCGCAGCGCGTCGTCGGCATCGGTTTCCTCTCCGAACCAGTGCCAGGCCCCGTCCGCGGTCAGGAATCCGTTGAGGTTGATGGCCGGGATGCTCCGGCTCGTCGCCAGCAGGAAGTTCTGGTAGCGCGTCGTGGGCAGGCCGGTGGCCGCTGCCAGCTTGGCGCCCAGGTAGTTGAGGCTCGTGGGCTCTTCGCCGGGCGGGAAGGGCACCTTCGCCCCATCCTGGCCGCCTGCGGCTCCCAGGTCCTCGACGGCGGCCGAAGCGGTGGTCGTGCGGCCGTTCAGCCTCGCGTCCATGCCGGCTTCCTCGGCCCCGTCTGGGCGCATGCCGGCGCCGTTCTGGAGCGCGCGCTCGTTCGCCCAGATCATGTAGGGCACCGTGTAGCGCTCCTGCACGGCTTCGAGGCCGATCTCGTCGGCTGCGGCGCCGTCGTGAGTGGCCTCGAACAGCCAGTCGCTGAAGCCGGGCTGGTGGTCGCCGAAGAAGCACAGCACGACGGGGCGGTCGAGCGCCTCGAGCCGTTCGACGAGATAGGCGAGGTCCCGGTCGGCCTGGCGGATGCAGCTCGCGTACTCGTCAAGCTCCGAGGATTGGGAGCCGTCGGCCAGGGGCACGGCGACGGACAGGCCGTCGTCGATGCCGCCCGTGTCGTAGCCGCCGTGGTTCTGTATGGTGACGTCGAACACGAATTGCGGGCCGGCATCCTCTTCCAGCAGGTCGAGCACGTAGTCGTACGTTGCGCGGTCGGTGGTGAGGTCGCGCAGCGTGTCGGCGCCCTCGAACGCGGAGATGTCGGTGAACTCGTCGAATCCAAGCTGGGCGTACACGCGGTCGCGCCGCCAGTTCGTGTTTTCGGCCGGGTGGATGGCGTGCGTCGCATAGCCCTGCGACGCGAAGTACGACACGAGACTTTCCGTGCCGTCCAGGTCGTAGAGCACGTAGGGGTAGACGCCGCCTCCCAAATGGCCCATGGTCGAGCCGGTGAGGAATTCGAACTCGCTGTTGCAGGTTCCCCCGCCGAGGGCCGACACGTAGGCCTCCCCGGTGTCGAGCGCCGATGCGGCGATGTCGTAGTACTGGGCGGGCCGCGCCTCCGTGTCGGCGAGCCCCGGATAGCGGGAGAGGTCGGAGAACGTCTCGTTCATGATCGCGACGACGGCAGGCCGCTCGTCGGCCGGAGCGGCCGCCTGCGCCGTCGGCTGCATGCCCGCGTGGCCGGCCAGGATCTCTTCCACGGCTTGGACGTCGTATCCGTCGGGCCGGGCCGGGCTCAGGTCCTGGGCGCGCTTGAGAAAGCACAGGGTCGAACCCTGCTGGGCGTAGGATTCCTTCACCCCCCAAACGTCCACGGTGCAGGCGTAGGCCTCCTCGATGTTGCAGGATGCGAACCACCAGCCGAAGCAGCCCGCCACGACGACGGCTGCGGCGGTGTTGGCGACGGCGCGGCGCACGGTGACCTGGACTTTGGGGACATAGGCGAGCAGGGTGCAGTACCCGGCGAGCACGACGATGCATTCCAGCAGCAGCCCGTCGACGACGTACGCGTAGCCGGATCCCACCGAAGCCGCCGTCGAAAGCGCGAACAGGTCGGCCGGCACGACGGGCTGCCCTTTGAACGCGATGACGAAGTGGTTGGCGACGCCCGCCAGGAAGCAGGCGGCCAGGAAGGCGGCGACCGCCGCGCGCGAGCGCTGGCCCAGCGCGTAGACGAGCGCGAACAGCACGGCGAGCACGCACAGGTTCACTGCGACGTAGTAGGGATCCATGGACAGGAGCGCGTCGTTGGAGGGGCGCTCCATCAGGTAGAAGCCCAGCGGGACGGCGAGTGCGACGACGACGGGCCGCGCAAGCCTCCACCCTGCCAGGGAGCGCTGGCCGCGACGCTCGCGCACGAGCAGGGCGGCGGCGAAGGCGACCAGGCACACGGCTCCGCCCGCAACGCCGGCGCCCGGCGCAGTCACGCCTCCGAGCGCGGCGGCCAGGCACAGGGCGAGCGCGGTGGCAAGGCACAGGGCCGCCGCCGCGATGGCGGCGCGCGAAGGATGGAGGCCGACGCGGCCGGTTCCGGCCGATGCGGGCGCGGCGCCGGCCGAGCCGCGCGCGCCGGCGCGCTGTGTGGATGGCATGGGTGCTCCTCGAACGTTCTGCGCGACTTTACGCGATCTTTAAAGAGAACAGTATAACCGCTTGGCAACGGCTCCTTCGCGCCGTGCGGCGAACGGCTCTCGCAGCCGGTGCGCCGACCGGCCTTTTCGGCCCCTCTAGTAAAAAACTGCGATTCGGACTTCACATTATCTGCAAATCCCCTAAAATAAGGCAGTTGCGATCTTCCCACCATAATGCCCGGTGCGAAGGCCGCATCGTTTCATGTCGGTCAAACCAAGGAGGAATCACGTGACTACTGCAGTCGCATGGATGGCCCCCGTGTGCGCCTTGATAGGCGTGTGCATGGCGGGCTACCTCGGATCGTGGGTGCTCAGGCAGGATCCGGGTCCGGATAAGATGAACAGCATCTCCATCAAGATCCAGCAGGGCGCCAAGGCGTTCCTCATGAGCGAGTACAAGCTGCTCGTCATCTTCATGATCATCGTGGCCGTCGTCATGGCGATCTTCCTGTCGCCCATCACGGCGCTCGCGTTCGTCACGGGCGGCGTCATGTCGGCCGCCGCGGGCTACGCGGGCATGCACGTGGCCACGCGCGCGAACACGCGCACGGCGCACGCCGCCGAGCAGTCGGTTGCCAAGGCGCTCAACATCAGCTTCAAGTCGGGCCTGACCATGGGCCTGTGCGTGGCCTCGTTCGCGCTGCTGGGCCTGTCGCTGTGGCTCATCGCCATGGTGTTCGGCCTGGCCATGGGCGTGGACATCAACGCCGAGCTGGTCGACCTCATGCACACGAACATCGGCATGGTGGAAGGCTTCGCCACCGGCGCGTCCGCCGTTGCGCTGTTCGCCCGTGTGGGCGGCGGCATCTACACGAAGGCGGCCGACGTAGGCGCCGACCTCGTGGGCAAGGTGGAAGCGGGCATTCCCGAGGACGATCCGCGCAACCCGGCCACCATCGCCGACAACGTGGGCGACAACGTGGGCGACGTCGCGGGCA
>CAUEBO010000117.1 GCA_958454405.1 uncultured Eggerthellaceae bacterium
AACGGCGACCCGGCGCACGCCGACACCATCACGGGCGGCAACGAGCGCGTGGTGCGCGCCCGCCTGTCCGACGCGAAGTTCTTCTACGAGGAGGACCTCAAGCATCCGCTGGAGGCCTACGTCGAGCGTCTGGACGAGGTGGTGTTCCAGGAGACGCTGGGCACCATGAAGGAGAAGGCCGACCGCATCGTGGCGCTGGCGAAGCGTCTGGCTGCCGACGCGCAGCTGGGCGAGGCGGACGCCGCCGACGCCGAGCGCGCCGCGTACCTGGCGAAGGCCGACCTCGTGACGAACGCCGTGGTGGAGTTCACCAGCGTGCAAGGCGTCATGGGCTCCTACTACGCCGCCGCCTGCGGCGAGAGCGACCAGGTGGCGCGCGCCATCGCCGACCACTACCGCCCGCGCTTCTCCGGCGACGAGCCGCCCGCGTCCGACGTGGGCAAGGTCGTGGCCATGGCCGACAAGCTCGACACCATCTGCGGCCTGTTCGCGGTGGGCCAGGGCCCCACGGGCTCCTCCGACCCCTTCGCGCTGCGCCGCAGCGCCATCGGCATCGTGGCCATGCTGGAAGCGGGCCTGCCCGTGTCGCTGGCCGCCGCCATCGACGCGGCGCTCGGCACCTATGAAAGCGCCGGCATCGACTTCGACCGCGACGCGATCCGCGCCGAGGTGGCCGACTTCTTCGTGACGCGCACGAAGGTCATGCTGCGCGACGGCGGCTGCGCGCCCGACGCCGTGGAGGCCGTGCTGGCCACGGGCGTGGAAGAGCCCGCGCAGATCATCGCCCGCACCCGCGCGCTCGAGGCCGCCCGCGTGGACGATCCCGACACATTCGCAGACCTGGCCACGGCCTACGCCCGTGCGAACAACCTGCGCGACGCGCGTCTGGGCGCCGAGGCGGACGAGGCGCTCCTGTCCGATGCCGAGCGCGCGCTGCTGGCCGCCACCGACGAAGCGGCGGCGCGTGTGGAGGACGCCCTCGCCGCCGACGGCTACGCGGCAGCCCTCGCGGCGCTTGCCGCCCTGCGCGCGCCCATCGACGCGTTCTTCGAGGACGTGCTCATCATGGACGACGACCAGGCCCTGCGCGAGAACCGCCTGCGCCTGCTCAACCGCTTCGTCGCCGTGTTCGCCCATGTGGCCGACTTCGGCAAGATGGCCAAGGGCGCGAAGTAGGGGAATGAGGCCGCCTATGGACTCCGACGACTTCGTCATCTGCGAGAACCTCACGTCGCTGCCGACCATCCACGTCATCAGCGATTCGGTGGGGCTCACGGCCCAGGCGGTGGCCCGCGCGGCCGCCGCCCAGTTCGGCGTCACGAACCCCTGCATCGAGGTTCTGCCGAAAGCGCGGACGTTCGAGGAGATCAGGGAGTTCATCGACCGGCACAGCGCCTTCCACCGACAGCGCACGGGCGACGGGCGCATCCTGGTCTTCTACACGCTCGTCGACGCCTCGCTGGCCCGCTGCCTCGCCGCGTACGCCGCCTCGCACGACGACATCGTGGCCGTCGACCTCATGACCGACGCCATCGGCGCCATCGCGGGCATGACCGGGCTCGAGCCTTCCACGAAGCCGGGCGGGCTGCACGTGGCCGACCAGTACTACTTCCGGCGCATCGAGGCCATCGAGTTCACCATCGCCCACGACGACGGCCGCAACCCGCAGGAGCTTTCGCGCGCCGACATCGTGCTTTTGGGCGTGTCGCGTTCCTCGAAGACGCCCACGTCCATCTATCTGTCGCAGCAGGGCTACAAGGTGGCGAACATCCCGCTCGATCCGCACACCGAGCCGCCCCGTGAGCTGGCCCAGGTGGAGCGGACGCGCCTCTTCGGCCTCATGACCACGGCCGAGGTCCTCGTGGGGATCCGCAAGCGCCGTCTGGGCAACGCCGGCGTCATCGCATCGAACTACGCCGATCCCGAGTACGTCTACCAGGATCTGGAGCAGGCGAGGGCCCTCATGCGCAAGCTGGGCTGCATCGTCGTTCACACCGAAAATCGCGCCGTCGAGGAGACAGCGCAGGAGATTTTGCGCTACTATGAGCGGGCACATCCTCCATCTGCTGATATGATGGGCTGAGCCTGCGACAAAAGGTTCGAAACGTTTGGCAGTCGGGTTTAAGGAGAAAAAGGTGACTGAAGAAGTCAAGCGGGTCTACGCGTTCGGCAAAGACGCACAGGGCAACAACGTAACCGAAGGCAACACGCACATGAAGGCGCAGCTGGGCGGCAAGGGCGCCAACCTTGCCGAGATGGCCAACATCGGCCTGCCCGTGCCTCCCGGGTTCACCATCACGTGCCAGACGTGCATGGAATACGCCAATGCGGACAACACCTGGCCCGAAGGCGCGCTCGACACCATCCAGGCCTACCGCGAGGACCTCGAAGCCCGCATGGGCAAGAAGATCGGCGACGCCGCCGACCCGCTGCTCGTGTCCGTGCGCTCCGGCGCCCCCATGTCCATGCCGGGCATGATGGACACGGTGCTGAACCTGGGCCTGAACGACGAGTCCATCAACGGCCTCATCGCCCAGACCGAGAACCCCCGTTTCGCCTGGGACTCCTACCGCCGCTTCATCCAGATGTTCTCCAACGTGGTCATGGGCTTGGACGGCGATCTGTTCGAGAACGCCATCACGGCCATGAAGAACGCGCGCGGCGCGGCCTCCGACACCGACCTCACGGCCGACGACCTCCAGGAGCTCGTGGCCGAGTTCAAGCAGATCTTCTCCGAGAACGTGTCCGCCGACGAGTACCCGAGCCTCGTCGTGGACGGCGCGGTCCAGTTCCCGCAGGATCCCAGCGCGCAGCTGCAGCTGGCCATCGAGGCCGTGTTCGGCAGCTGGAACAACCCCCGCGCGGTCCTCTACCGCAAGCAGAACAAGATCGCCGACGACCTGGGCACGGCCGTGAACGTGCAGTCCATGGTGTTCGGCAACAAGGGCAACACCTCGGCCACGGGCGTGGCGTTCACGCGCAACCCCGCCAACGGCGAGAAGGAGTTCTATGGCGACTACCTGGTGAACGCCCAGGGCGAGGACGTCGTGGCCGGCATCCGCAACACGAGCCCCATCGCCGACCTCAAGAACGTGGACGGTCTGGAAGAGGCCGGCCGCGAGCTCGAAGAGGTGTTCGTCACCCTCGAGAACCACTTCCGCGACATGTGCGACATCGAGTTCACCATCGAGCAGGGCAAGCTGTGGATGCTGCAGACCCGCGTGGGCAAGCGCACCGCCGCCGCCGCGCTGCACATCGCCATCGAGATGGAGAAGGAGGGCCTCATCT
>CAUEBO010000118.1 GCA_958454405.1 uncultured Eggerthellaceae bacterium
GTTTGCTGCGGGGCGGGAGTACGGGGACTTCGTGGACGTCGCCGCGTTGGGGGCCGTCACGACGAAGGGCGTGTCGCTCAACGGCTGGGCGGGCAACGCCAGCCCCCGCATCGCCGAGACGCCTTCGGGCATGCTCAACTCCATCGGGCTTCAGAACCCCGGCGTGGCGCACTTGAAGGAATGCGATCTGCCGTGGCTGGCCGAGCGCGGCGCGACGGTCATCGTGAACGTGTCAGGCCACAGTTTCGACGAGTACGTGCAGGTGATCGAGGCGTTGGAAGACGCGCCGGTGGACGCGTACGAGGTGAACATCTCGTGCCCGAACGTGGACGCGGGCGGCATGACCATCGGCACGTGCACGGACAGCGTCGAGGCGGTCGTGTCCCGGTGCCGCGCCGCCACGAAGCGCCCGCTCATCGTGAAACTCACGCCGAACGTCACCGACGTGACCGAGATCGCGCGCGCTGCCGAGGCCGCCGGCGCCGACGCGCTGTCGCTCATCAACACGCTTCTTGGCATGGCCGTCGATGCGGAGCGTCGGCGCCCGCAGCTCGCGCGCTGCGTGGGCGGCCTGTCGGGCCCGGCCGTGAAGCCCGTGGCCCTGCGCATGGTGTGGGAGGTGCATCGCGCCGTCGACGTGCCGCTGCTCGGCATGGGCGGCATCTCGTGCGCAACCGACGCGGTGGAGTTCATGCTGGCCGGGGCCACGGCGGTGGCCGTCGGCACCGCGAATTTCTCGAATCCGCGCGCCACGGTTGAAATCATCGACGGAATGGCGCAGTATTGCGAAAGGCACGGCATCGACGACGTGCAGGAGCTGATAGGAGCATTGGAATGGTGAGTTCGTTCGAAAGCGCGCCCGCGCGCGACCGCGTGATCGTGGCGCTCGACTGCGGCATCGAGGAAGCGTTCGATCTCGCGGACCGCCTGCAGGGCAAGGCGACGTGGATGAAGGTGGGCATGACGCTGTTCTACGCGAACGGTCCGGCCATCGTGTACGCGCTCAAGGAGCGCGGCTTCAAGGTGTTCCTCGACCTCAAGTTCCACGACATCCCGCACCAGGTGGAGGGCGCAGCCTATGCCGCCGCCGGCAGCGGGGCGGACATGCTGACCATGCACACGGTGGGCGGCGTCGACATGATGGCGGCGGCCCAGAGGGGAGCTGTGCGGGCGGCGGCCGAATACGGCCACGATGTGCCGGCTACCCTCGGCATCACGGTGCTCACCAGCATGAACGATGCAGCGTTGGCTGAGACGGGCGTGAGCCGCGCCATGGCCGACCAGGTGGTGGTGCTGGCCGAGCAGGCCAAGCGCGCCGGCATCTCCGGCGTGGTCGCCTCGCCGCAGGAGGCCGCGCGCCTGCGCGACATCCTGGGCCCCGACGCCTACATCGTCACGCCCGGCGTGCGTCCGGCCGGAAGCGACAAGGGAGACCAGAGTCGCGTGGCGACGCCGGCCCAGGCGTTCGAGAACGGCGCCTCGCACATCGTCGTCGGCAGGCCCATCACGCAAGCGGAAGACCCGGCAGCCGCGTTCGACGCCATCGTTGCCGGTTTGTAGCGCTTCCCGTTCGCAGGGCGCAGCACGGACGGATGCCGCCTTCATCTGGAAGTTGACGATTGGGCGACGAAAGGCTGCGGGGTGCGCCGCAAGCTTCTAGAATGTGTTCGCGGCGCTGAAATTTTTTATGATTTGTAGTAATCGACAAGGTGAAACAAGCGATTGCGTGATAGTATCACGGCATCGCTTTTGGAACAGAAGGAGATAAACACGATGGCTATTCCTCAACTCAGCCCTGAAGAGCGTCAGGCAGCTTTGGAGAAGGCGAAGGCGGCCCGCATCAAGCGCGCCGAGGTTCGCGACGATCTCAAGTCCGGCAAGCTTTCGCTCGAGCAGGTCCTCAAAATGAAGAACGACCCCGTCGTCGGGCGCATGAAGGTGTCCACGCTCATCGAGACGCTTCCCGGCTACGGCAAGGCCAAGGCTGAGAAGATCATGAAGGAGCTGCAGATCGCCGAGAGCCGCCGCCTGCGCGGTCTGGGCGAGCGCCAGCAGACCGCTCTTCTGGAGCGTCTGGGCTAGCCAGCGCCGAACATGCGCAACGGCAATCTGTTCGTTATCTCAGGGCCATCGGGTGCCGGCAAGGGCACGCTGGTGGCCCGACTTGTGCGCGAGGTTCCCGACGCATGGGTTTCCCGGTCGGTGACGACGCGCTCCCCGCGCGCCGGCGAAGTCGACGGCGTGCAGTACCGTTTCGTCTCCGATGCCGCGTTCGACGATCTGATTGAATCCGACGGCTTGCTCGAATGGGCGACGTACAACGGCAATCGCTACGGCACGCCAAGGGCGACGGTGGAAGAGCACATCGCACGCGGCGACCAGGTGGTCTTGGAGATCGACGTGCAAGGGGCCTTCCAGGTGCGCGAAAAGCTCCCCCAGGCGCGTCTCGTCTTCATCGAGCCGCCTTCGCTCGAGGTGCTGGAAGCCCGTTTGCGCGGGCGCGGCACCGAGACCGAAGAGGCCATCGAGGAACGGATGGTGGCAGCGCGGGTGGAGCTTTCCCGCAAAATGGAGTATGATATGCAGCTTGTGAACGACGATTTGGACGAAGCCGCAGCGGCTTTGGCGGCCTACGTCAACGAACAAGCCGAGAAAACGCGAGGTTGAACGAGTATATGAGCATCATTGAACCGAAGATCGACGTCCTGCTGGACCAGGCGGACAACGACCGTTTCCTTCTCTGCGCGCGGGCATCCAAGCGCGCCCACGACATCAACGACATGATGCGGGGACAGCGCGACCGCGCCATCCAGCTGCAGACTGCCGTCGAGATCGCCCGTGCGGCCGACAAGAAGCCCTTGTCGCTCGCCTTCACCGAGATCGCCCGCGGCGAGGTCTCCTACGATCCCGAGTCCATCGACGTGAAGAACCACTAGAGTTCCGGGGGGCCGGGGGGGCGCGGGCCCGCGCCGTGCGGGGGGGGCCCCCCGGCCCCCCCCCGGGCCCGGCGTAATGCATTAGGGTAGCCACCCGCCGAGATGGAAAGACCTTTAGTAGGTATCGTAAGCTCCTACAATGAGATCGTACCAGGACCTATGAATCTTGACAACATCACACCGGCTGTAA
>CAUEBO010000119.1 GCA_958454405.1 uncultured Eggerthellaceae bacterium
GCAGCACGATGTTGAGCGTGCGGCTGCCGGTGCTCGCCTTCGCGATGGCCTTGGGGATGGCTGGCGTCTCAGCGATGATCTGGGCCGCGATGGCGCCCACCGGGCCGAGCGCCGCCACGGCGTCGGCTTCGCTCATGCCGTCCTCCACCCGGTCGTCGATCATTTCCGCGTAGAACGCTATCGACTGCTCCACCTCGTAGGACGGCAGCTTGCCGAGCGAGCGCCGCAGCGCATCGATAAACTCGGTCTTGTTCATTCTCGGGCACCTCGTTTCACGTAATCGTAGATGGATACGACGTCGTCCCGCTCGCGCAGGAACTCGTCGATATGGCGCACGCCCGCTTCGGTGATGCGGTAGTACTTGCGCAGGCGCCCGTTGTGCTCGACGGAGTAGGTCGTCAGCAGCCCCGCCGTTTCAAGTCGCTTGAGCAGGGGGTAGAGCGTCGATTCGGTCAGGTTCAGGATGGCGGGCACGTCTTTGACGATCTGGTAGCCGTAGGAGTCCTGGCGGTTGATCGAGGCGAGCACGCAGACTTCGAGGAACCCTCGCTTCATCTGTGCGTCCATCGCATACCTCCTTTCGCCCTATACTATACAACGCATAGTATCATGCGTCAACGGGTATTTGGATGATTCGGTGCGAGGAAGGGGAGTCGAGGAGGCGGGGCCCGCCGGCCGCAGGGGGCGACGAGGGCGCGCTGCGCGGAAGACAGCGCCCGCCCGCCGCCTGCAGGCTCAGCGCATCGCCTCTGCCACATGCAGGCTCTGCCCCCGCCGGCCCACGCGCCCCTTTGTTGCTATTCTCGTAAACCGATCCGTTGACCTCAGCCGAACGACCGCGCCTTTGCTATCATGAACGCCGATGTGTTTTCACCTGTTCCGCGCACCGCTTCGCTCGCTCGCTCGCGAAGCGGTGCGCGGAAACGAGGGAAGGAAGAGCAAGCCCCATGACCCAGCATTTGACCGAACGCGCCGTCCGCGACATCGCGGAATACGCGCGCATCGGGCTGTCCGACGACGAGGTGGCGCGGATGACCGTGGACCTGAACGCCATCATCGACAGCCTGAGCCCCATCACCGAATACGACCTCGAAGGCGTCGAGCCCACGTTCCACCCCATCGGCGGCCTGTCCAACGTCATGCGCGAGGACGACGAAGCGCCCGGCTTCACGCAGGAGGTCGCGCTCGAGAACGCTCCGAAGCGCCAGGACGGAGCCTTCCTCATCCCGTCCATCCTGGGCGAAGGGGGCGATCGCTGATGGCGGCCGCGAGCGCCGCGTTCGCCTGCATGGGCGCGCGCGAGATACAGCAGGGCCTCGCCGCCAAGGAGTTCTCGGCGCGCGAGGTGGCCCAGGCGTCGCTTGAGCGCGTGCGCGCGCTCGACGGGGCGACCCATGCCTTCCTCGAAACCACCGAGCAGCTGGCGCTTCGTCAGGCGGACAGGCTCGATGCGGCCGTTGCGGCGGGCCAGCTGGCCTCGGCGGGTCCGCTCGCAGGCGTGCCGATGGCGTTCAAGGACAACATGAACCTGGAGGGGACGCACACCACGTGCGCCTCCACCATGCTCGCGAACTACGTGTCGCCCTACACGGCAACGTGCGTCGCGCGGGCGATCGAGGCCGGCGCCATTCCACTCGGCAAGCTCAACATGGACGAATTCGCGTTCGGGTCCTCCACCGAGACCTCCGCGTTCGGTCCCACGAGGAACCCGTGGGACCTTTCCCGCGTGCCCGGCGGCTCGTCGGGCGGCAGCGCGGCGGCGGTGGCCGCAGGTTTGGCCGCGGTCACGCTCGGCAGCGACACGGGCGGCTCCATCCGGCAGCCCGGCAGCTTCTGTGGCACCGTGGCCGTCAAGCCCACCTACGGCGTGGTCTCGCGCTACGGCGTGGTGGCGTTCGGCAGCTCGCTTGACCAGGTGGGCCCCTTCGCCCGCTCGGTGGAGGACGCGGCTTTGACCATGAACGCCATCGCGGGGCGCGACGCGCTCGATTGCACGAGCCAGGACGTCCGCCACGACTTCGCGGCCGGCCTCGCCGAGGGCGTGCGCGGCATGAAGGTGGGCATCGTGCCGGCGTTCATGGAGGCGCAGGGCCTGACGCCCGAGGTGAAGGCGAAGGTCGAAGAGGCCGCCGAGCATCTGCGCGCGCTCGGAGCCGAGATCGTGGAAGTGGAGCTTCCCCATGCGCAGGCGGCCATGAGCGCCTACTACGTGCTGGGCCCCTGCGAAGCGTTCTCCAACCTGGCGCGCTTCGACTCGGTGCGCTACGGCTACTGCGACCCGGGCCACAAGGACCTGGGCGGCCAGTACGAGGCCAGCCGCGCGAAGGGCTTCGGCCCCGAGGCGCGCCGCCGCATCATGCTGGGCAGCTACCTGCTGTCGGCAGGCGTCTACGAGCGGTACTACTATCCGGCCCAACAGGTGCGCACGCTCATCACGCAGGACTACGCGCGCGCCTACGAGCAGGTGGACTGCATCTTGGCGCCGGTGTCGCCGCGCACGTCGTTCACGTTCGGCGAGGTGTCCGACCCCACGGAGATGTATTTGTCGGACATGTTCACCATCTCCATCAACATCGCCGGCAACGGCGGCATGAGCATGCCCGTGGGCCTGGGCGCCGACACGCATCTGCCGGTGGGCGTGCAGCTCATTTCGCCGCAGTTCAAGGATGAGAACATGCTGCGCGTGGCCGCCGCTCTGGAAACGGTGTACGGCGTCGCCCCCGTGGCCCCGGCCTTCGCGGGCGAGGTTCCGGCTGTCGAGGCCGCTCCCGCGACCATCCCCGACGCCGCCGATGCGACCCCGGGCGTCGACCTGCCGGGACTATGCATGGACAGGGAGCCCTCCGGGGGCGTCCACCAAGCGAGTTCCGCAGCGAAGCGAGGACTGTCTGAGCGACTGGATGCCCCCGGAGGGCTCCCGGTGCAGGTAGAAAAGGCAGGTGAGTAGCCATGCGGAAGCTCGAAGAGGTGCTCGAGGATTGGGAGGCCGTCATCGGCCTGGAAATCCATGCCGAGCTCACCACGCTCGACACCAAGATGTTCTGCGGCTGCAAGCTGGAGTTCGGCGCCGAGCCGAACACGCACACGT
>CAUEBO010000120.1 GCA_958454405.1 uncultured Eggerthellaceae bacterium
ACGGGCACGAGGCATAGGCGCACGACCGAAATGAGATTCGGCAGCGTGAATATCCTGTCGGTCGCCTCGATGCTTCCGCCCGTTGCGCCTTCGCTCGGTTTCGCCATGCGCTCTTCCTCTGACGTCGTTCCATGAAAAACCGGGCCGCCTTGCGCGAGCCCGGTTCGCTCTCGGATCACACGTCTATTCTAGCAGGTTTCCCCCGCCATCACGCCCCGTCTGCGACCTCGACGGGTTTTTCACGTTTCGGCTGCTCCGGCACTTCGAAGGAGTCGACGTACTTCTGCGTCGCGGGCGGCGTGTACGCGGTGTCCATGGTCAGGCAATCCTTCGGGCACTCGCGCACGCAGCTGCCGCACTGCACGCAGCGGAACCGGTTGATGGACCAGGTGCGGCCCTTCTTGTCCACCTCGATGGCCGAGCACGGGCAGCGCTTCTCGCATATGCCGCACAGGATGCAGTTCTCGACGCCGTTCACGACGTGCCCCTTCAGGCCCGCAGGCGGCGTCTTGGTCTCGACGGGATACAGGATGGTCTCGGGTTTCTTGAACAGGGACCCGAACGTCATCTTGCCCAGTTTGAATCCACCCATGTCCGCCTACCTTTCCGTGCAGCTGATGCAAGGGTCGATGGTGAGCACGATCATGTTCACGTCGGCCAGGTCGCAGCCGGCGAGTGCGGTGGCCATGCCGGCGAGGTTCTGCGACGTTGGCGTGCGCATGCGCATGCGCTCCAGGTACTTCGTCCCGTTGCCGCGCGCGTAGTAGTAGCATTCGCCGCGCGGCTGCTCCACGAGGTTGGCGGCCTCGGCTCCGGCGGCGGGCGACCCCTTGACCGGCACCGCGATGTCGCCGGCGGGAATCTTCGCGATCATCTCCTCGATGATGTCGATGGACTGCAGCACTTCGAGCGCGCGCACCTTCACGCGGGCGTAGCAGTCGCCCTGCGCGTCCAGCACGGGCTGGAAATCGGAAAGCTTGCCGTAGCCGCCGTTGCCCAGGCAGCGCACGTCGTTGTTCACGTTGGAGGCGCGCGCGAACGGCCCCACCATGCTCAGGGCGAGGGCGTCCTCATGGCTGATGCAGCCCACGCCCACCGTGCGGTTCTTCACCGACGAGTCCTTGAGGAAGGCGTTGCAGATCTGCGCGTAGTCGTCCTTGATGCCTTCGAGCATGCGCTTCATCTCGGCGAACATGGCGTCGTCGATGTCGCGCACGACGCCGCCCACCTTCACGACCGAGAAGATGACGCGCCCGCCGGTGGTCTTCTCGAAGATGTCCAGCACGCGCTCACGCAAGCGCCAGCAGTGCATGAACAGGCTCTCGAAGCCGAACGCGTCGGCGGCCAGGCCCATCCACAGCACGTGGCTGTGGATACGGGACAGCTCGTGCCAGATGACGCGCAGGTATTCGGCGCGCTCCGGTATCTCGACGCCCATGAGGCGCTCAACCGTCTCGGCGTAGCCCATGGAGTGGCCGAACGCGCAGATGCCGCAGATGCGCTCCGCCACGTAGATGAACTGGTTGTAATCGCGCGTCTCCACGAGCTTCTCGAGGCCGCGGTGGATGAAGCCGATCTGGGGCACGGCCTCGATGACCGTTTCGTCCTCCACCACGAGGTCGAGGTGCAAAGGCTCCGGCAGCACCGGGTGCTGGGGGCCGAACGGGATGACGGTCGCCTTTCCCATGCTACTCACCTTCCTTCCCGGTTGCCACCGGCGCTTCGCCGGAAGGCTCCGCTTGGGCGGCCTCCTGGGCCTTCGCGGCCTCACGGGCCGCCTTCGCTTCGAGCGCCGCCTTCACCTTCGCGGCCTTCTCGGGATCGAGGCCCGCTATCTTCTCGTCGGCTGCGGCCTGCTTGGCAGCGGCCTCCTTCTTCGCCTTCGCCTCCATGGCGGCGCGCACCTTCGCGGCCTTCTCGGGGTCCATGCCCGCAAGCTTCGCCTCCATCGCGGCGGCGTCGACGGCCTTGGGGGCGGAACCCTCCGCAGCGCCGCCTTGGGCCGCCTTCTCCTTTGCGGCTTTGGCCGCGGCGACCTTCCTGGCCTTCTCGCGCGCGGCCTGCTGCTCGGGCGAGATGATGGTCATGGGCTCCTTCTGCGCCAGCGCGTAGAAGTTCCCGCCGAAGTCGATGGCGATGTCCTTGATGTCCACGCCGAACAGATCGTGCGACTCGTTCTCGAACACGAACGCTTCCAGGAACTCGCCGGTGATGCTGGGAACGGTCGTTCCCTTCTGCACGCCCTTGATCTCATGGTTCGACAGCAGGTCGCCCTTCATGAACGAGTAGACCATGTCGATGCCGTCCTCGGTGTTCACGCACAGCATCTGCACGAAGCGCCAGCCGTCGGCCTTGCGCGCGGCGGCGAGCGCCGGCAGCTCTTCGACGGTCAGCGGCACGAACTCGGTTGCTAGCGTCATGTCACGCCCCCTTCTTCTGCGCCTGGAGGGCCTTGGACTTCTCCTCCAGGATGCCGAGGCCCTGCACGACCGCGTCGATGATGGCCTCGGGCCGCACGGCGCAGCCCGGCGCGTACACGTCGACGGGAATAGCCTGGTCGACGCCGCCGATCACGTTGTAGCAGTCGTGGAAGATGCCGGCGGAGCACGCGCAGATGCCGCACGCGATGACCACCTTCGGCTCGACCATCTGGTTGTAGATCTCCTGCACGACCGATATGTTCTGCTCGTTCACGCTGCCCGTGACGAGGAAGATGTCGGCGTGCTTGGGGTTGCCCGTGTTGATGATGCCGAAACGCTCGACATCGTAGCCCGGGCACAGCGCGGCCAGCACTTCGATGTCGCAGCCGTTGCAGCTGGAGCCGTCGTAGTGGATGACCCACGGTGATTTGGTTGCATACGTCATAGGTGCAGCTCCTTTACAGGTAGGCCAAGAACGCGATGTTCACGCCGCCCGCGACGAGGGCCACGCCCCACGCCGATGCCAGCAGGGCCTGCCACTTCACGCGAGCGAAGTTGTTGTCGATCCAGATCTCAAGGAAGTACACGAGCACCACTACCACGAGCGCCAGCACGATGGACAGCGGGTTGCCCCAAAGGAAGAACAG
>CAUEBO010000121.1 GCA_958454405.1 uncultured Eggerthellaceae bacterium
TCCGACATGCTCAAGGGCAAGCAGGGCCGCTTCCGCCAGAACCTGCTGGGCAAGCGCGTGGACTACTCCGGCCGTTCGGTCATCGTCGTGGGCCCGCAGCTGAAGCTGCACCAGTGCGGCCTGCCCAGCCAGATGGCGCTCGAGCTGTTCAAGCCCTTCGTCATGAAGCGCCTGGTGGAGCTTGAGTACGCCGCCAACATCAAGGCTGCCAAGCGCGCGGTGGACCGCGGCGCCAGCTACGTGTGGGACGTGCTGGAAGAGGTCATCACGGAACACCCCGTGCTGCTGAACCGCGCCCCAACCCTGCACCGCCTGGGCATCCAGGCCTTCGAGCCGGTGCTGGTCGAGGGCAAGGCCATCAAGCTGCATCCGCTGGTGTGCACCGCCTTCAACGCCGACTTCGACGGCGACCAGATGGCCGTGCACGTGCCGCTGGGCGCCGAGGCGCAGGCCGAGGCCCGCGTGCTCATGCTGTCCTCCAACAACATCAAGTCGCCGGCCCACGGCCGCCCGCTCACCGTGCCCACGCAGGACATGATCATCGGCCTGTACTACCTCACCGCGGCCCGCGAGGGCTTCGAGGGCGAAGGCCGCGCGTTCATCGACTTCGACGACGCCATGAACGCCTACGACGCCCGCGCCGAGCTCGACCTGCAGGCCAAGATCTGGGTTCGCCTCACCAAGGACACGCAGGTGGCCACGGCTTTCGGCGTGTTCGAGGAGCACAAGGCCGGCGAGCGCATCGAGACCACCATCGGCCGCATCACGTTCAACAACGTGCTGCCGGACGACTACCCGTACCTGAACTACGAGATGAACAAGAAGGAGATCAGCCGCCTCGTCGAGGACGTGTGCAACCGCTACGAGCTGTCCAGCGTGCCGGCCATCCTCGACGGCCTGAAGGACGCGGGCTTCCACTACGCCACGCGCGCCGGCGTCACCGTGTCGGTGTACGACGCCACCGTGCCGCCGAACAAGGAGGAGATCCTGGCCGCGGCCGACGCGAAGGTGGCCGCCATCGACGAGGACTACGAGATGGGCCTCATGAGCCCCGACGAGCGCCACAAGCAGGTCGTCGACATCTGGAACGCCGCCAACGAAGAGGTCGGCGACGCCATGGCCGAGAACTTCGACAAGTTCAACCCCATCTACATGATGGCGTTCTCCGGAGCCCGAGGCAACATCAAGCAGATCCGCCAGCTGGCCGGCATGCGCGGCCTCATGTCCGACCCGAAGGGCGAGATCATCGACCGACCCATCAAGGCGAACTTCCGCGAGGGCCTGTCGGTTCTGGAATACTTCATCTCCACGCACGGCGCCCGCAAGGGTCTGGCCGACACCGCGCTGCGCACCGCCGACTCGGGCTATCTGACCCGCCGTCTGGTGGACGTGGCCCAGGACGTCATCATCCGCGAGATCGACTGCGGCACCACCGATGGCGTGCCCTATCCGCTGCACAACGAGAAGGGCGAGCTCGACGAGAACCTCATCGGGCGCTGCCTGCTTGAAGACGTAAAGGGTGCCGACGGCTCCACCGTGCTGGCCGCCGACGAGTACATCACCGCGATGGACCAGCTCAAGGCCATGGAGGATGCCGGCGTGGAAGAGGTCGTCATCCGCACGGTCATGACCTGCCATGCCGACAACGGCATCTGCCAGAAGTGCTACGGCTGGGACCTGGCCACGAGCCGCCCGGTCAACATCGGCACGGCCGTGGGCATCATCGCCGCCCAGTCCATCGGCGAGCCGGGCACCCAGCTCACCATGCGCACGTTCCACACCGGCGGCGTGGCCGGCGAGGACATCACGCACGGCCTGCCGCGCGTCCAGGAGCTGTTCGAGGCGCGCAAGCCGAAGGGCCTTGCCGTGCTGGCGGAGATCTCCGGCACGCTGCAGGTTTCGGGCGACAAGCAGTCCAAGACGCTCACCATCCACGACCAGGAGGGCAACTACCGCGAGTACGTGGTGAGCGCCCGCGCCCAGATGCTGCCGGGCGTGACCGACGGCTGCGAGGTGCATGTGGGCCAGCAGCTCACCAAGGGCTCCGTGAACCCGCACGACCTGCTGCGCCTGACCGATCCCAACACCACGCTGCGCTACATCGTGAGCCAGGTGCAGGGCGTGTACGTGAGCCAGGGCGTGGACATCAACGACAAGCACATCGAGGTCATCGCGCGCCAGATGCTGCGCAAGGTGGCCGTGCTGGACGCCGGCGATTCCGATTACCTGCCGGGCCGCCAGGTCAACCGCTTCGAGTTCGAGAAGGCTGCCAACGGGCTCATCGCCGAGGGCAAGGAGCCGCCCGTGGGCCAGCCGCTGCTGCTCGGCATCACGAAGGCGTCGCTGGCCACGGATTCGTTCTTGTCGGCGGCCTCCTTCCAGGAGACCACGAAGGTGCTCACCGACGCCGCCATCGAAGGCAAGACCGACCACCTGGCCGGCCTGAAGGAGAACGTCATCATCGGCAAGCCCATCCCGGCGGGCACGGGGCTGGCGCGCTACCGCGAAGTGGGGCTCACCTACAAGGGCCGCCCGGTCGCTCCGGTGGCGGGCGACCAGCTTCCCGACTTCGCGCCGGAAGCGCTCCGCGACATCGAAGAGCTGCTGCCGCAGCCCCAGGATTGGTCGCTCGACGACGGGTACCTCAACATGGGCTCGAACTACGGCAGTTACTACAGCGGCCTGTCGCTCGGGCGTCGCGGGCCGCAGCTCACCGACGAGGAGGCGCGCCTGTACATCTACGATGATCTGGGCGTGTCGCAGCGCTGGGCCAACAAGTTCAGCGAGGCGGGCATCGAGACGGTGGCCGACCTGGTGGGCCACACCGAAGAGGACCTGCTGCGCATCGAAGGCATCGGCGTGAAGGCCATCGAGGAGCTGAAGGAGGGCCTGGCCGAGCGCGACCTGTCCTACATGATCGAGGACGACCTGGCCGCTACGAGCGACGACATGAGCCAGCTCTTGGACATGGTGTTCTCGCCCGACGACACCATCCTCATCGGCGGCGACGAGCCGCCCACCTTCAACACCGAAGGCGAGGACATGCTGGGCGAGGC
>CAUEBO010000122.1 GCA_958454405.1 uncultured Eggerthellaceae bacterium
TTACTCTTTCGCAACCTTCCCGTCAAGAACTTTTTTCGAAAACTTGGAAGTTTTTCGATCGAAGCGCTTGCGAGCTTCCCTCGGCGAACCGAGTTCGGTGCGTCTGCTGCGCCTCTCCTCGAAAAACGCAGCCCGAATAAGATACCGGGATCGACCGTCCCATGCAAGACCCTATTTTGAAAAATCTTGGGAAAGCGTCAGATTTTGAAGCAAATCAAAAGACTCCAGCCGTTTGAACTGGCATGATGATCGCCCCCGATGCATATGGAGGAGTTGTGGACCGTCCGAGAACGCCGCGTGCCGTTCAGCCGACGCCTTGCGTACCGCCCGCTTTCCTCGAGAGGATTTGAACGCGCATATATTAGTATAGGGAGGCATGCAGCGGTCTCCGATGCGATGGAGAGGAGAAGACCATGCGAACCCGAACCTGCAGCGAGCCCGAATCCAGCCAGAGCGCGCATGGAGCGGATGCGGCCGTCGCCCTCGAGCTCCCGCCTTATGCGGGAAAGGCGATCGACGCGCTGGAGGCTGCCGGGCACGAATCATGGGTCGTGGGAGGATGCGTGCGTGACGCGCTGCTCGGCCGCGGCTCCACGGACGTCGACATCGCGACGCGCGCGCCCTGGCGCGAGGCCCAGCGCGCGTTTGAGGCGCTCGGCTGGCGCACGCACGAGACGGGGACCGCGCACGGCACGCTCACCGTCGTCATCGACGGGCGCCCCGTCGAAGTCACGACCTTTCGCGCGGACGGGGCTTACGAAGACGCCCGCCACCCGAAGCGCGTCTCGTTCGTCCGCACGATCGAGGAGGACCTCGCCCGCCGGGACTTCACCGTGAACGCCCTCGCCTACCATCCCGAGCGAGGCCTACTCGATCCCTGCGGCGGGCGCGCCGACCTCGACCGGCGCCTGATCCGGGCCGTCGGCGATCCCGATCGGCGCTTCTCCGAGGATGCGCTGCGCATCCTGCGCGCGTGCCGGTTCGTCGCGCAGCTGGGGTTCTCCATCGACGAGGCGACGTATCGCGGCATGCTCGCGAACAAAGGGCTGCTTGCGCGCATCTCCGCCGAACGCGTCGCCCATGAGCTGTCGGCGCTTCTGCTGGGACCCTTCGCCGGAACGGCCCTCGTGTCGACCGTCGACGCGCTGTCGGCCGCGCTGCCCGAGCTCGTTTCCATGAAGGAGTTCGAGCAAAGGACGCCGTACCATATATACGACGTCCTGGAGCATACCGCGCACGTCGTGGACGGCGTGCCGGCCTACCCGCTCGTGCGCTGGGCCGCGCTCTTCCATGACATGGGCAAGCCGGCGGCGTTCTTCACCGACGAGGCAGGCGTGGGGCACTTCTACGGGCACGCCGACATCAGCGTCCAGCTGGCGCGCGGCGTGCTGCGGCGCCTTTCGATGCCCACCTCCTTTTCAGAGCGCGTCCTCGAGCTGGTGAAGCGCCATGACGACGACGTCGACGCGACGCCGAAGGCGGTCAAGCGCGCCCTCGCCCGCCTGGGTGGCGATCAAGAGCTGTTCGCGGCGCTGTGCGACCTCAAGCGGGGAGACGCGCGAGGACAGGCCCCGCACTGCATCGGCCGGGTCGCACTCGCCGACGAGCTTGAGGAGGTGCTCGCCGGCATCGTCGCGGCCGACGAGGCCTTCTCCCTCAAACAGCTCGCCATCGACGGGCGCGACGCCATGGACTCCGGCGTGCCCCAGGGTCCGTCGGTGGGAGCCGCGCTCGCGGCCGCATTGGACGCCGTCATCGACGAACGGGTTCCCAACGACCGCGCCGCGCTGCTGGCCTTCGTGGCCGATTGGAGGGAGGGGTGCGGCAGAGAGGACCGGTCGCCCTCCTCTTCATCGTGACGGCTGATCCACCGTGCGTTGACGGACGACTTCCGCGCCGGTCCGGAGCCCCTTCGCTTCCTATACTGTATGAAGGAGCAGTCCGACACGAAAGCGAGGAGCCCATGACCCCGACCTCCGCACCCGTCCAGACGAGGCCCGCGCCCGCGGCAGAAGCGAGCGGCGCGGCCGCCATGAGCATCACGGTCACCCTCAACGGGCCGTACGTCGTCAACGGCGGCGTCGAGCTGACCGAGCAGGCCATCGTCCCCGTAGGCGGGCACCTGGAGTACCGCACCGTCCGGACCTTTCCCGAGCAGGAAACCTACGCGCTCTGCCGCTGCGGCCGCACGAGCACCCCGCCCTTCTGCGACGGAGCCCACGTCTCGAGCGGCTTCGACGGCCGGGAAGTCGCCTCACGCGAGCCGTTCGACGAACGGGCCGACGTGTACCCTGGCCAGGGCGTCACGCTGCTCGACGACAACCGCTGCGCGTTCGCCCGGTTCTGCCACCGCGAAGACGGCGACGTGTGGACGCTCACCGAGCTCTCCGCAGACGAGCGCCTGAAGCGCGAGGCGGTGCAGGCCTCGTCCGACTGCCCGGCGGGCCGGCTCGTGCATGTGGACACGGAGGAGGGGACCGTGTGCGAACCGCGCCTCGACCCCTCCATCGCCCTGCTGGAGGATCCCCAGGAAGGCGTGAGCGGTCCTTTGTTCGTCCGCGGCGGCATCGCGCTCATCGGAGCCGACGGATGCGCGTACGAGCTGCGCAACCGCTACGCGCTCTGCCGCTGCGGAGCCTCGCGCAACAAGCCGTTCTGCGACGCCATGCACGTGACGGTGGGGTATCAAGACGGGCTGGCCGACGCGAACGGGGCGTGACCGGGGGGCCGGCCGGGCGCAGCGGAGGCGTTCCACCAGGCCTCATCCACCGCATCGAGCGCGCCGGACGGCGCGCGGCGGCGCCTCTCCCGGCTTTTCTCGAAAAAATTTGACGACGAGGCTTGACGAAGCGGCCTGCACCCCGTAATATATCCACTCGCGCTCGCGTCTTGCTGCGAAAGCAGCGGATGCGCATCGGTGAGCCGATGGGGTGTCGTCTAATGGCAGGACAGCGGTTTCTGGTACCGTATGTGAGGGTTCG
>CAUEBO010000123.1 GCA_958454405.1 uncultured Eggerthellaceae bacterium
ATCGTCACCCCCGCCGTCACCATCCTCGTCGGCTGCGGGCTGGCCGTGGCCATCGCGCCGTGGATCGGGGCGCTCGCCTCGGCGGTGGGCGGGTTCATCATGTGGGCCACGGAGCTCCAGCCGCTGTTCATGGGCATCATCGTCGCCGTGGTCGTGGGCATCGCGCTCACGCTGCCCATCTCGTCGGCGGCCATCTGCGCGGCGCTCGGCCTCACGGGCTTGGCGGGCGGCGCGGCGCTGGCCGGCTGCTGCGCGCAGATGGTGGGCTTCGCCGTGATGAGCTTCCGCGAGAACCGCTGGGGCGGCATCCTGTCGCAGGGCATCGGCACGTCCATGCTGCAGATGAGCAACATCATGAGAAAGCCGCTCATCTGGATTCCGCCCATCGTGGCCTCGGCCGTGACCGGCCCGCTTGCCACCTGCCTGTTCCAGCTGCAGCAGAACGGCCCCGCCATCGCCTCGGGCATGGGGACGTGCGGGCTCGTGGGCCCCATCGGCGTGTACACCGGCTGGATAGCCGACATGGCCGCCGGCGCCGCCGGCCCGGGCGCGTTCGACTGGATCGGCCTCGTGCTGATCTGCTTCGTGCTGCCGGCCCTCCTCAGCTGGGCCGTGTGCGCGCTCATGCGGAAAGCCGGCCTCATCGCCGAAGGCGATCTGAAGCTGGAGGATTAGCGCGCCGGGCATGCGAACGCCCTGCAGGTGCGACCGGCCGGCTGGCCGCTCGCATACCCGGCAGCTGCCGGGTAGCGCGGACGATCCGGGGAGCGTCCGCGCTACAGCTGCTCGATGACGCCGGTCATGAGGCGGGAGAAGTCGATTTCGCGGGTCTTCGCCACGTCGAGCACTTCGAGGCCCGTGGGGCTGGCGCCTTCGATGCCGCAGCCCATGTTGGTGACGAGGGACATCCCCAGCACGCGCATCCCCACGTGCCGAGCGGCGATGACCTCCTCGCACACGCTCATGGCCACCGTGTCGGCGCCCCACGAGCGGAACATGCGGATCTCTGCCGGCGTCTCGAAGCTGGGGCCGAGCGCTCCCAGGTACACGCCCTCCTGCACGCGGATGCCGCGCTCAGCCGCCACGTCATGGGCGATGGCGCGCAACTCGGGATCGAAGGCGTCCTTCATGGAGAAGAAGCGGTCGGAAAGGTTCGCCGGGTCGGGCGCGGCGATGGGGTTGCGTCCCGTGAAGTTGATCTGATCGGCCATGATGCAGAAGTCGCCCACCTCGTAGTTCGGATTGAGCGCGCCGGCCGCATTCGTGGTGATGAGCGTGCGCACGCCCAGGCGTTCCATGAGCCACACGGGGTACGCCACCTCCTGGGCGCTGTTGCCCTCGTAGGCGTGCAGGCGCCCCTGCATGGCCAGCACGCACTTCCCGCCGAGCGTGCCGCACACGAAACGGCCCACATGGCCCTCAGCCGTGCTCGTCTTCATGCGGGGCACTTCCACATAGGGCACCTGCACGGCGTCCTCGATCTCGTCCGCAAGCGGGTTCAAGCCCGAACCCAGCACGAGGCCGGCCGTGGGAACCCGCCCGTCGAGCCGTGCTCGCAGGACGGAGGCGGACAGGGCCAGATTGTCGTCGAGGATGTTCCGTTCCAGCATAGCAGCCTCCTCATTCATCGGTTCGCCCCATTATAGCGAAGCTGCAGAAGCCGGCATGGGCATGCTTGGAACCGCGCAGCGCCGAACCGCCGCCGAGCCTCGTTATTCGGCCGGCTTGCGGCCCGTCAGCACGCGGGGCCGGCCGGCCAGATCGCGCACGATGCGCACGTCTTGGAAGCCAGCCGCGCGGGCCAGCGCGGCAGCCTCGTCCAGATGCCCTTCGTGCAACTCGAATGCGAAGCCGCCGCCGGGCTTGAGCGCTTGAGCGCTCCAAGGGAGCAGACGGCGCACGAGGTCGAGGCCGTCCGCGCCGCCGTCGAGCGCGAGCGCGGGCTCGAAGGCGGCCACCTCGCGCGGGATCTCGGCCAGCACATCTGTGGGCACGTAGGGCGGGTTGGACGCCACGAGATCGAAGCGGCCCATCAGCCGCTCGGGGACCCCTGCGCCCAAGTCGCATTGGAGCACGCGGACGCGCTCGTCCAAGCCGAGCGCGGAGGCGTTCTCGCGCGCGAGGGCCACGGCGGCGGGGTCGATGTCGGTAGCCACGACGCGGGCGGCCGGGTGCTCGTAGGCGATGGAGCATGCGATGCAGCCCGACCCCGCGCACACGTCCGCGACGAGCAGCGACGCGGAGGCGGCCTCCGCCGCAGGGCGGCCTCCGGCCCCGCTTCCGCCACGATCGGACGCTTCGCGCGAGGCGCCCGCTTCGAATTCGGGAGCCGCCGGGGCGAAGCTCTCACCGGAAACGGCGGCCTTCGCGCCGCCGGAGCCGCCAGGCTCGCCGTCCTTGCCGGCCTCCCCTTCCGCCGCCAGAGCCGCCAGCAGCTCCTGCGCTTCGGCCTCGGTCATGCGCGAGTCCACCGCGCGCGGCCGCTGCGCGCTCGGCAGCAGCGCCAGCGCCTCGCTCACCAGCACCTCGGTCTCGGGACGGGGAATCAGGACGCCAGGACGCACCTTCACCGCGATGTGCCGGAAGGCCACCTCGCCGGTGATGTACTGCAAAGGCTCGCCGCTGCCGCGGCGAGCCACGTAGTCGCGCAGCACGTCGCGCTCCTCCATCGACAGCGGGCGCTCGAGCCCCGTGTACAACTCGATGCGGCGCAGGCCGCAGGCCTCGCCCAGGAGCCATTCAGCCGACAGGCGCGGATTCTCGTCGCCCTTGCGCGCAAGATAGCCCTCGGTCCACTCGAGCGCCGCCTTGACGGTCCAGATGTCGTTGTCAGTCACGTTGAAACCTCGCAGGTCGACAAGAAATCACAGGTTGAAAAGAGGCCCCAGCTGCCAGCCACCGGTTGAACAAGAGGTCCCAGGTTGGCGCAGCACGTCAGCGAGAAGCCCCG
>CAUEBO010000124.1 GCA_958454405.1 uncultured Eggerthellaceae bacterium
TTACTCTTTCGCAACCTTCCCGTCAAGAACTTTTTTCGAAAACTTGGAAGTTTTTTTCGGAAGGCTTACGTCTTCCCTGTTCACTTCCCATAGCTTTGCGGAATCGGTTCCTTCAAGGCGATGGTGCGCCCCACGCTCTCCTCAAGCGCGGGTTTTGTATATTACTCGTAAGGTGCTTGTTATGCAATGGGTAATTTCGAAAAACTTGAACTTTTTTCGAAAGCGCATCGACCTGCCCGGAAGCAGGCCGATCGAGGAACGCCTCACGGATGCCAGGGGGCCCGCTTCCAGAACAGGTGGCCCCGCCGGAAAATCGCCGGCTCAGGGAACGCCGGCGAAACGGCACGCTACTCTTCGGCAGCTGCGCGGCCGCGGCCTTCATGAGAGCCCGAGCGGCCATGCCGCCGTTCGTGGCCTCCTGGAGACGGCGATTCGTCCGCCGCTTCACCGTGCTCGCATTCGTCGATGAGATCGCGAAGCTGGCGCATGGACAGGGAGGCGCAGTCTTCGAGCGTCATATCGGGATCCAGCTCCATGAGCTCGATCGCGGCACGGTAGCGGCCCATGCCCATGCCGGCCTCTGCTGCCTCGTGGTGCGTCTTCTCATCGACCTCGTGGCAGGAGCCGCCGCAGGCGAGCCCACTCAAGCATGCGTCGCTTTGGGAGCGCAGCCGCTCCGCCAAGCCCGCATCGTCGGATGCGACGCTGATCTCCAGGAAAGAATCCTTTTGCGCGTAGGGGGCGAACGCCTCGCTTCCCGTGAGCGCCTTCAGAGCGTCCTCGTAACCGCGGTTCGCCAGGGCAACCGATTCCAGCAAGGCGGCGCCGTCCTCGTTGAGCGCTTCCGAGCCCACCACGATGCCGAAGCGGTTCACCGAGAGCTCGATGGAGGGGTTGACGTCGATTCCCACGTAGGCGGTCGGCTGCGCGTAGATGCGGTAGCCCCCCAGGCACGCGGCGGCCACCGCAAGGCAGGCGGCTGCGGCGAGGGCCCGCCGGAAGCGCACGGCACGGAAGCCGCCGCGCTTCGCCTTCGGACGTCCGGAAGACGGCCCGGCCTCCCGGACATCCGAGTTTTCGGAAGCGGCGCGGGCCGCCTCGATGCGCGCAAGCGTTTGGCGCTTCACGTCCGCCGGCGCCTCGACCCGGTCGAAGGCCTGTCGGACGCGCTGCTCGAGATCGCTCATGACAAGACCTCCTTCAGCTGCTGCCTGCCGCGCGCTATCCACGAGTAGACCGTGTTGACGGGCGCATCGACCATGCGGGCGATTTCGGGCGCGTTGTATCCTTCGTATAAAGAGAGGTACAAGGGGGTGCGCGGGGGATCGTCGAGCGACCTCATCGCATCGACGACTTCGCTCGAAAACGATGCAGGCTGGGTTTCGGGATCCGCCGAAACAGGATGGAGCGACGAATCGGCCTCGTCGAAGGCGACCGTGCGGCGCTCGGCGGCCTTCAGCATGTCTTTGCACACGTTCGTCGCGACGCGTATGAGCCATGCCTTGCGATGCTCTTCGCCGTTGAAGGCCGCGCCGTCGGCAAGCGCGTACTTCATGAACGTGTCCTGGAACGCATCTTGGGCGTCGACGTGCGCGCGGAAGTAGAGCCCGCACGCGCGCCAGACCGCGTCGCCATGGAGCTCCATGGCTTGCTCGATGTCGTCCGGTGGCCTCATGCCGCCTCGGCAGCCTCGGCTATCCGCGCATGCAGCCGTGGCCGTGGCCGCCGTGGCCGGCACCGCGGCCGCAGCCGTATCCCTGGCCGGTGCCGGCTTTGTCGCACGCCCCGTCTCCATCGGCGTCGACATAGGCGGGGCACCCGGCGCGGTCGGCCGCGCAGTTGTCGCAGACGCCATCGGCATCCGCATCGGCGAAGCCCCGGCATGCGGCGCCGGGCGCAGGGCAGGCGCCATCCGCGCGGTTGTCGCACACGCCGTTGCCATCGGCATCGATGAAGCCGGAGCACCCTTGGCGTCCGGCTGCGCGGTTGTCGCACACGCCGTCCTGGTCGTCGTCGACGTAGGCGGGGCACGCTGCGGCAATCCGATCGACGCCTGCTGCCTGGGACGCCAGCACGGGCTGGACGCATGCGCCCATGCCCGATCCCTGCCACGCGTTCGGGACGGCGCTCGCGAACGCGAGGGCCGGCAGCGCCATCGCGACGAGGGCGACGGCTGCGACGATCGCGGCGGTTTTCTTCTTCATAGGTCGTTCCTCCTTGACGTTCGTTCATCCTTCACAGACAACACGAACGAGCTTCGACGATCCTTGCAAGAATTTGGGAAAAAGACACGGAGAAAAAGAAGGGACGGCCCAAAGGCCGCCCCGCATGCTCATGCCAGCTTCACGAACTTGCGCTTGCCCACCTGGATGATGGCGCCGTCGAGCTGTGCCGGGTCGAGGTTGTATGACTTCGCGGGGACGGCCGCGCCGTTCACTTTCACGCCGCCGCCGTCGATGAGGCGGCGCGCCTCGCCAGCGCTTCCTGCCAGGCCCGCGTCGGCCAGCAGCTTCGCGAGGTACACCGTGCCTTCCTCGTTCGGCGCGAGGTCGGCCTTGAACTCCGGGACGTCGTCGGGCACGGCGTGCTGCTTGAACACGAGATCGAACTGCTCCTCGGCAGCCTGCGCCGCCCCGTCGTCGTAGTAGGACCCCACGATGTTGCGGGCAAGCGCGCGCTTCACCTTGTTGGGATGGAGCTCGTCGGCAGCCAGGCCCTGCTCGATCCCGTCGATCTCGTCCACCGGCACCGTGGAAGCCAGGCGGTAGTACTTCACCATGAGCTCGTCGGGGATGGACATGACCTTGCCGAACATGTCGG
>CAUEBO010000125.1 GCA_958454405.1 uncultured Eggerthellaceae bacterium
GGGGTCCTGCACGTAGAACACGAGCACCATCATGGCCGAGCACGTGCAGATGAGCAGCGTGTCGATGTACACGGACAGGCTCTGCACGAGGCCCTGCTTGCAGGGATGGGAAACGCTGGCCGTGGCGGCCGCGTTCGGCGCCGAGCCCATGCCGGCCTCGTTCGAGTACAGGCCGCGCTTGATGCCCAGCATGACCACCGAGCCCGCGAAGCCGCCGAAGATGGACTGGAAGTCGAAGGCCGATTCGAACACGAGCGCGAACACGGCAGGCAGCCATTCGATGTTGGCGACAGTGGTCCACAAAGCGATCGCGATGTAGCCGACGGCCATGATGGGCACGATGATGGACGTGATGATGCTGATGCGCTTCGCGCCGCCGAAGATGACGAACGCCGTCATGACCGCGAGCACGATGCCCACCGCCACGGCCGAGCCGTTGGTGGCGTAATCGGGAATGTAGTACTCCAGCGACGAGGCGGCGTTGAACGCCTGCAAGCCGTTGAACCCGAACGCGAAGCAGAGGATGAGCAGGATGGCGAACACGATGCCCAGCCAGCGCTGGCCGAGGGCCTGCTGGATGTAGTAGGCGGGGCCGCCGCGGAATTCGCCGTCGCGCCCGCGCACCTTCCATATCTGGGCGAGCGTCGATTCGACGAAGGCGGAAGCCGCGCCGAAGACGGCCATGGCCCCCATCCAGAAGACGGCGCCCGGCCCGCCCGTCGCGATGGCCGTGGCCACGCCGGCGATGTTGCCCGTGCCCACGCGCGAAGCGGTGGACACCATGAGGGCCTGGAACGACGAGATGGACTTCTCGCCTTGCACGTGCTTCTTCTCCGTCAGCTGCGTGAACATGTCCCTGAGATAGCGCAGCTGCACCGCTTTCGTGCGCACAGTGAAGTACACACCCACGATGACCAGCAAAAACACCAGAATATACGTGTACATGAAACCGTCGATCTCGCCGGTGAACGCGACGAGCCATTCGTTGAAGTCCATTGGTCCCCTTCTGTTCTTGTTCCCCTGCCATCCGTCAGTCATCCTGGGCGCAGGCGGCGAAGCTGCCGGAGTCGAAGGATCCTCGCGTGGCGTCAGCCGAAAGCGTCATGGCTGGCGCCACGCGGGATCCTTCGTCCCCGCTTCGCGGGGCTCCCTGCGCTCCCTGCGCTCGCTTCGCGTGCTCGGGGCCTCGACTGCCCACTGGACTGTCGAATACTTGTGCTCGCCCAGGATGACGGCAAGGCTTGCGTTTCGCCCTGGACGACAACCGAGGCTGCGTTTCGTCTAGGATGACAGCTTGCTTGCCAAAAGCTCGTTGATGACCTTCGGGTTGCCCTGGCCGCGCATCTCCTTCATGCACTGGCCCACGAAGAAGCCCATGAGGCCCGTCTTGCCGCCCCGGTACTGCTCCACCTTGTCGGGGTTGGCGGCCAGCACGGCATCCACCACGGCCTCGATGGCGCCGGTGTCGGACACCTGCTCCATGCCGCGTTCCTTGACGATGGCCGCCGGGTCCTCGTCCTCGTCCAGCACGGCGGCAAACACCTCTTTGGCCTGCTTTGACGAGATGGCGTCGGCTGCGACCAGGCGCACGAGCTCGAGGGCGCGCGCCGGGGTGAGCGGCGTGTCGGCCAGGTCCACGCCGTCATGGGCGTTGAGGTAGGCGGTCACGTCGTTGATGACGAGGTTCGCCACCGGCTTGGCCAGCTTGGCCGCGTCGGCGCCGGCCAGCTCCATGCACGCCTCGAAGAAGTCGGCCGTCGCACGATGCTCCACCAGGTGGCGCGCGTCGTAGGCGCTCAGGCCGTACGAGCTTTCGAAGCGAGCCGCCTTCTGGTCGGGCAGCTCGGGAAGCTTGGCGCGCACGTGCTCGATGAACTCGTCGGTGAGGTCGTAGGGCGCAAGATCGGGGTCGGGGAACAGGCGGTAGTCGTCGGCCGTCTCCTTCACGCGCATCACGATGGTGCGCTTGGCCGAGGGGTCCCAGTGCCGCGTCTCCTGGAAGATCTGGCCGCCCTCCTCGAGCACCTCCGCCTGGCGGCAGATCTCGTAGGCCAGGCCGTCGTGGAGGTTCTTGAAGCTGTTCATGTTCTTGAGCTCGGTCTTCACGCCCAGGCCGGTCGCCCCGCGACGACGCAGGGAAACATTGCCGTCACAGCGCATGCTGCCTTCCTCCATCGAGCAGTCGGAGATGCCCAGCGCCAGGTAGATCTGGCGCAGCTTCTGCATGAACAGGCGCGCCTCCTCGGGCGTGCGCAGATCGGGCTTGGTGACGAGCTCGGTGAGCGGGGTCCCTGCGCGGTTGTAGTCCACGAGCGAGTGCGTGGCGCCGGCGATGCGGCCCTCGCCGCCGCCGACGTGCACCATCTTGCCCGCGTCCTCCTCCATGTGGATGCGCTCGATGCCCACGTGCGCGGTGTAGCCGGTCTCGGTGCGCGTCACGTTGCCGCGGCTCTCGCCCACGACGAGCCCGTCCAGGTCGATGCGCTCCTTGACGGCCGCGCCGTCCACGTCGAGGTCGAGGTGCCCGCGCATGCAGAACGCCACGGGGCCCTGCGTGGTCTGGTAGTTCTTCGACATGTCGGGATACATGTACGTTTTGCGGTAGAACATCGAGTGCTTCTCGATGTCGCAGTTCGTGGCCAGGCCCGCCAGCACGATGGACTCGATGGCCGCGCGGTTCGGCACAGGCAGCGCACCGGGCATCCCCAAGCACACGGGACACGTGTGCGTGTTCGGCTCGGCGCCGAACTCCAGCTTGCAGCCGCAGAACATCTT
>CAUEBO010000126.1 GCA_958454405.1 uncultured Eggerthellaceae bacterium
GCAAGAACGTCATCTACTCGCTGTCGGACGACCACGTGTACACGATGCTCGCCCAAGGCATGACCCACATCTGCGAGTAGGCCCGCGCGCGAAGGCGCCCGCGTGGAGCCGTTTCGGCAAGCTGCCAGGAAGTCAGCCATCGGACGATGGCGAGAGCTCGGCCGAAAACGGCGAAACAGGGGGCGGCGCCCGGGCCGCTTCGAACGCGAAGCAGCGAACACCGCATTGATCAGACCGCATGTAAGAAAGGATCCGAACCATGCGCAAGGCATTCAAACTCCAGGATCTCGACTGCGCGAACTGCGCCGCGAAGATGGAGAACGCCATCAAGAACATCGACGGCGTGGAAAGCGCCTCCATCAGCTTCATGACGCAGAAGCTGGTGCTGGAGGCCGACGACGACCGCTTCGACGCGGTGCTCGACGAGGCCCAGCGCGCCTGCAAGAAGATCGAGCCGGACTGCGTCATCCTGCGCTGACCTCCGCTTCATGCATCCTATGCCCTCAGCCAGAACGAGCAAAAGCTGATGTCATCCTGAACGAGCGCAGCGTGTTCGTTGGATCCCGCGCGGGTCAGCCGACAGACTTCCAGCTACCGCTGCGCGGGATCCTTCGACTCCGCGCTGACGCGCTCCGCTCAGGATGACGAACCCCGAACTGCAAGGTTGGAGACCATGAACAAGAAACAGAAACGCACGAGGAACCGCATCCTCCTCGCCATCGCGCTGTTCGTCGTCGTGTACGTCGTGGCGGGGCTGCTTCCGCTGTCGATATGGCTCGGCAGCGAGACGGCGGCGCTGTGGGTGGAGTTCGCGCTGTTCCTCGTCCCCTACCTCATCGCCGGCTACGACGTGCTGCTGCGCGCGGCGAAGAACATCGGCCACGGCCAGGTGTTCGACGAGAACTTCCTCATGAGCGTGGCCACCATCGGCGCGTTCGCGCTCGTGCTGTTCCCCGACAGCGACCCGCACATGGCCGAAGGCGCAGCCGTCATGCTGTTCTACCAGGTGGGCGAGCTGTTCCAAAGCTACGCCGTGGGCAAGAGCCGCAAATCCATCGCCGACATGATGGACATCGCGCCCGACTTCGCCAACGTGGAGCGCGACGGGCAGCTCGTGCAGGTGGACCCCTACGAGGTGGCCGTGGGCGACGAGATCCGCGTCTTGGCCGGCGAGCGCGTGCCGCTCGACGGCGTGGTGCTGTCCGGCACGTCCCAGCTGGACACCGCGGCCCTCACCGGCGAGTCGGTGCCGCGCGAGGTGCGCGAGGGCGACGAGATCATCTCGGGCTGCGTCAACATGACCGGCCTCATCACCGTGCGCGTGACCAAGCCCTTCGGCGAGTCCACCGTGAGCCGCATCCTCGAGCTCGTGGAGAACGCGGCCGAGAAGAAAGCCAAGACCGAGAACTTCATCACCCGCTTCGCGCGCTACTACACCCCGGCCGTGGTGGGCATCGCGGTGCTTTTGGCCGTCGTACCGCCCCTGCTGCTGGGCCAAAGCTGGTCGGAATGGGTGCAGCGCGGGCTGATCTTCCTCGTGGTGTCGTGCCCGTGCGCGCTCGTCATCAGCGTGCCGCTGTCGTTCTTCGGCGGCATCGGCGGCGCCTCGCGCCTGGGCATCCTCGTGAAGGGCAGCAACTACCTGGAGACACTGGCCGGCACGGAAACCGTGGTGTTCGACAAGACCGGCACGCTCACCGACGGCTCGTTCAACGTGGTGGCCGTGCATCCGCAGGCCGACATCGACCCCGACCGCCTGCTGTCCATCGCCGCGCACGCCGAGGCGTACTCGAACCATCCCATCGCGCTGTCGGTGAAGCAGGCGTACTCGGGACCCATCGACCAGCAGCGCATCGACGACGTGCAGGAACAGAGCGGCCACGGCGTGCGTGCGAAGATCGACGAGCACGTGGTGCTGGTGGGCAACGACAAGCTGATGCGCGAATGCGGCGTGGGCTGCCACGAGTGCGAGCTGACCGGCACCATCCTGCACGTGTCGCTTGACGGCGAGTACATCGGGCACATCGTCATCGCCGACGTCGTCAAGCCCGACGCGGCCGAGGCCGTCGCCGAGCTGCGGGCCGCGGGCGTGAAGAAGACCGTCATGCTGACGGGCGACCGCGCCGACGTGGCGGCCGCCGTGGCGCGTGAGCTGGGCCTCGACGAGTTCCGCGCGCAGCTGCTGCCGCAGGACAAGGTGGCCGAGGTGGAGAAGCTGCTGGAAGAGACGCACGAGAGGGGCTCCGGCAAGGGCAAGCTCGCATTCGTGGGCGACGGCATCAACGACGCGCCCGTGCTGACGCGCGCCGACATCGGCATCGCCATGGGCGCGATGGGATCGGACGCGGCCATCGAAGCGGCCGACGTGGTGCTCATGGACGACAAGCCGTCCAACATCGCCCGCGCCATCGGCATCGCGCGCAAGACCATGGGCATCGTGTGGCAGAACATCGTGTTCGCCCTCGGCATCAAGTTCCTCGTGCTGGTCCTGGCGGCCGTGGGCATCGCCAACATGTGGCTGGCCGTGTTCGCCGACGTGGGCGTGGCCGTGATCGCCATCCTGAACGCCATGAGGGCGATGAACGTGAAGAAGTAGCCCTGCGGGAAATCGCATGGAAGAAACGCCGCCCTTCGGGGCGGCGTTCTTGTTTCAGATGCAATAGCCAAGTTCCGCTCAGGCTCGATCTTTTGAAGCTCTTCA
>CAUEBO010000127.1 GCA_958454405.1 uncultured Eggerthellaceae bacterium
GGGCGTGGTGGGCTACTCGGTGTGGGGCGTGCTGAGGTACATCGCCTCCAGGCAGGAAAAAAGGTAGGGCCTTTCGCAAAACCCTGGAAAAGAGAAGAGGCGCAGCCATGCTGCGCCTCTTCCTCGAAAGGGGTGTCGCGGGGCTTAGAGCATGGCGCCGAGGTCGATGACGATCTCGCGGCCGTTGAACTTCGTGGCCTCGTCGGAATCGGCCAGCCACTGCACCATCTTGGTGATGTCGATGGGGTTCAGGAACTTGATCCCGCCGGGGTTCTTCTCGTCTTCGAACATCTCCTGCCAGGAGGAGAAGCTTTTGCCCATGGTGCTGTTGACGAAGTCAACGTAGGCGTCGGTCTCGCACATGGGGGTGCGCACCTTGGTGGGGCAGACGACGTTGCAGTAGATGGGCAGCCCTTCGCGCTGGAGCTCCAGCGCGAGCGTCTTGGTGAGGCCGACGATGCCGAACTTGGTCATGCAGTACGTCGCGAGCTTGGCCGTGCCCTTCAGCCCCGATACGGAGGAGATGTTGATGATGCGGCCGTATCCTTGCTTGCGCATGTACAGGGCGGCGTACTTGTCGGTGCGCCACGTGCCCTCGAGGTTCACGGCGAGGGCCTTCTCGACCTCGGCGTCGGTAAGGTCCCAGGTGTAGTTGAAGTTGATGATGCCGGCGTTGGCGATGACCACGTCCAGGCGGCCAAAGGTTTCCCAAGCCTTGGCGAATGCCGCCTCCATCTCCTCGGTGGAGCAGATGTTGGTCTTGATGGCGAGGGCGGTGCCGCCCGCCTCCTCAACCATCTTGATGGTTTCGGCGAAGCGCTCGTCCGTCGGGTCGAGCATGTCGAGCAGCACGCAGTCGTAGCCCTTCTTCGCGAATTCGACGGCATGGGTGCGGCCTTGGCCCATCGCGCCGCCGGTGATGAGAACGGTCTTCTTGTCTGCCATGGTTAAGTCCTCCTCCTTCTTGTCTGTCCCTTGCTCGGCCTGCCTAGCGGGCGCGCGTGACGGCTTCCACGATGAAACCCAGCTTCTCCATCGAATCGAAGTACGTGAACCGGCATGCCGGATTGACCAGCGACGTGCCCTCTTGCCAGATGTCGATGCCCTTGTCGGCCATGAGCTTGATGACGGCGTCCTGATCGTCGACGTCGAAGCGGATGTGGTGCAGTCCGTGCATTCCCATCTTGAGGTAGTCCCTCCAGATGGTGTCCTGGTCGCCGACGGGCTGCAGGAACTCGAGCTGCACGTTGAAGAAGTCGTAGAACGCCGCACGCACGGGCGCCTCGATGGTCTCGCCTCGGTAGTAGCAGTTCTTGTAGACGAAGTCGCCTTCGTTGTCCGGCTCCAAGCCGAACACGTCGAGCATCCCCTGCTTCGCCTTCTCCATGTCTTCGACGACGATGCCGATCTGGACGATCTCTTTGAGTTCGTCGGTGATCGTAAGGTCCTTCACTTTCATGGTGCTTCCTCCTTCAACGATAGGCGGTACAGCTCTGTGAACGTATCCTACCGCAGCATGCGGGCACCTGTTGCGGCAGGGCGGATGCTCAATCGACGGCAAAATGCTATTGTCAAATAATGTGCAAGGACGCTTTGACAGTTCTCTCGATATGTCAAGCGCCGCCTTCATCCGTTGTCCGCTTCGGGCGGGCGGGTCTTTTCGGCCCGTCTTCCCAACGGTTGCCCGGGCGGCGATCCCGTTGCGCGCGTCGGTCAAGTTTTTCGAGGAAACGGGGTATTTTGTATTGCGTGCCGACGGACGGGGAGGTATACTATCCAATCGTGTCTTTCCAAGACAACGAGCACGAGGTTTCATTGAACATATACGAAGGAACGGATCATGGATATCATTCGCGCCATTGAGCAACAGCAGATCAAACAGGACCTTCCCGAATTCAACGTGGGCGACAACGTGAAGGTCCACTACCGCATCACCGAGGGCAACCGGGAGCGCATCCAGGTGTTCCAGGGCGATGTGATTCGCCGCCAGGGCGCGTCGAGCCGCGAGACGTTCACCGTCCGCAAGATGAGCTTCTCGGTGGGTGTGGAGCGCACGTTCCCCGTGCATTCCCCGAAGATCGAGAAGATCGAGGTCGCCCGCCAAGGCGATGTCCGCCGCGCCAAGCTCTACTACCTGCGCGACAAGGTGGGCAAGGCCGCCAAGATCAAGGAGAAGGCGTACCGGTAGCGGACGTCGCCGGCCTTTCCCGCCGGCGATTCGCCCCAGCGACGCGAAGCTTCGTCTCGCAGGCGCTCCGATCGGCGGACGAGCCAAGGGCTCGCCGGCGCGTCGGTGCGTTCGACCGTGGAGTTTCTTGCCGGATTCCTGCAGCGATCAGCGATGAGAAATGCGCCCGTTCGGGCGCATTTTTTCGTGCCCGGATCCGTTCGGGAACCTGCACGGCCGCGCCGGGCTTTTCGCGCCGGTCGCCCCGGACGGGAGGCCGATCCGCTTTCATCCGGTCCGGCGGGTTCCGTCCCGGCTTGGCGCGGGGCGGCTGGGATTTGCTATCATGGGGGCGAGACGACAGAGCATCGCGGCCGCCAAAGCGCGGCCGCCTGACGGGAGAAGGCGGGCCCATGGGTTTGACGGTGGCCGACATCAAGCGCCGCCTGCAAGAGGCGGACGAGCGCG